>JAGWAH010000004.1:67216-79730 GCA_021296515.1 Acidobacteriota bacterium
CCTTGCCCACCGAGTCGTAGACCACCGGGACGCCCTTGCCGCCGGTCAGCTCCTTCACGCGGTCGACGAAGCTCTCCTCCGTGTACACGATCGGATGGTCGCAGCCGTGGGCCCTCGCCAACTCGGCCTTCTCGCGGGTGCCGACGGTGCCGATCACGGTGGCGCCGAGGTGCTTGAGCCACTGGCAGGCGATGAGGCCGCACCCGCCCGCCGCCGCGTGAAACAGGACGGTCTCGCCCGGCTGCACGGCGTGCGTCCGCCGGATCAGGTACTGGACGGTACAGCCCTTGAGCATGACCGCCGCCGCCTGCTGGTCGCTGATCGCGTCCGGAATCTTCACCAGGAACCGCGACGCGATGATCCGCCGCTGCGCATAGCTGCCGAGGCTCATGCAGTAGGTGACCCGATCGCCGACGGCCGCCTCGGTCACGCCTTCGCCGATGGCCTCCACCACGCCGACCCCTTCGTTGCCGATGGTCAACGGGAACGACGGCGCCGGGTACAGGCCGATCCGGAAGTAGACGTCGATGAAATTGAGGCCGGACACGGTCTGCCGGATGACGGCCTCGCCCGGTCCCGGGTCGGGAACGTCGACCGCCTCCCAGCGCAGGACTTCCGTGCCGCCGTTTTCGTGAATGCGAATCGCGTGAGTCATCGATGGCTCCGAGCTGGACGGATGGGTTCGACGGGTGGCTGGCCGATCTTAGCAGCCGGCGGCAGCGGACTGTCCCGCGACGATACCAGCGAACGCACAGATGGCGAATGGCGGCGCCGCGCCGCGAGTTGCAGGTCGTTCCATAGAGCCCTCGACCTCGTTGCGGTACCATAACCGCACACATGGCCACGACCACCGGCGCGTTCGACGCGCACCACCCGCCGTCGTCCGACCTGCTCGCCGACTGCGTGCACTGCGGCTTCTGCCTGCCGCCGTGCCCGACCTACGCGCTGTGGAGCCGCGAGACCGACTCGCCGCGCGGGCGGATTCACCTGTTGAAGGTGGCGACCGAAGGCAAGGCGGATATCACGGCCGAGTTCGCGCGGCATTTCGACACCTGCCTCGGCTGCATGGCGTGCCTGACCGCGTGCCCGTCGGGCGTGCAGTACGACAAGCTGGTGGAGGCGGCCCGGCCGCAGATCGAGCGGCACGTCGAGCGGCCCCTTGGAGATCGGCTGTTCCGCCGGTTGATCTTCTCGCTGTTCCCCTACCCCGGCCGCCTGCGCTGGGTGGCGTTGAAGCTGTGGGCCTACCAGCACCTGGGGCTGCAGAGGCTCCTGCGAGCCAGCGGGCTTCTGAACCTGCTTCCCGCGCGGCTGCGCGCGATGGAGGCGGTGGCCCCGCCCATCACGTTCGAGGGCATCTGGTCCTCGCTGCCGGGAGTGATCCCGGCGCAGGGCAAGCGCCGGCGACGGCTGGCCCTGCTGCTCGGTTGCGTGCAGCGGGTCTTCTTCAGCGGGGTCAACGCCGCGACGGCGCGCGTGCTCGCGGCCGAGGGCTGCGACGTGGTCATCCCGCAGGCGCAGGGCTGCTGCGGCGCCTTGATGATGCACTCCGGCCTCGAGAGCGAAGCGGAGGCGATGGCGCGGCGCTTCATCGACGCGTTCGAGCCGGCCCTGGCCGACGTCGACGCGATCGTGATCAACGCGGCCGGCTGCGGCTCGACGCTGAAGGAGTACGGGCATCTGCTGCGGGACGATCCGGTGTACGCGTCGCGCGCGGCGGCGCTCGCCGACAAGTGCCGCGACATCTCGGAGGTGCTGGCGGGGCTCGAGCCGCGTGCCCCTCGACACCCCATCAGGATGCGCGTGGCCTACCACGACGCCTGTCACCTGCAGCACGCACAGGGGGTGAGCAGCGAGCCGCGCCAAGTGCTGTCGGCGGTGCCCGAGCTGGAGGTGTGCGACGTCCCGGAGGGCGGACTCTGCTGCGGCTCGGCCGGCATCTACAACCTGGTGGAGCCGGAAGCGGCGGGCGAGCTGGGAGAGCGCAAGGCCCGGAACGTCCTGGCGACCGGGGCCGAGGCCGTCGTGTCGTCGAACCCCGGCTGCCTGCTGCAGCTCGGCAGCGCGCTCGCACGTGAAGGCCGGCCGTTGCGGACGATGCACCTGGTCGAGGTCGTCGACGCGTCGATCCGGGGTCGCCAGCCTGCGTGATACGGACGCAAGGCGCTCGGACCAACCGCCGACGGCCTGTCTGCGGAAGTGGCGACCGGCGCACACCCACGCGCACGCGCGGGCCGGCGCGGCCGGGCGGAACTACAACCCGCCGGGACCACGGCCGGGGTTCAGCAGGGCGGCCGGGTCGAACTGGCGCTTGATCGCCATCATCACCCGCATCCCGTCGCCGATCGGCCCCCAGGGATCGACGCGCCGCCGCAGCTCCGGGCCGCCCCGGCGGATCACCGCCGAACCGCGTCCGGCCGGCAGTCGCTCGCGGAGAGCACCGACGAGACCCGCCTGCGCTTCCGGCGGCCCGTCGAGCCGCACATCGACCACCCCGAGCCCGGCGCGCCCGGCGGCCGCCATCTCCAGCCCGTCCGCGGCGGCACGGTCGCGCAGCCAGGCGAGCGTCGCGAACAGCTCCGCGGGCACGGTGCTCAGCTTGACGAGCGTCCCGCCCGGGGACCAGTGCGCCGCGTGCCGCTCCCAGGCCGCCCGCTCCTGTTCTCCGGCGAGCACGACCGAGGCGCCTCTCGCCCCCACGATCGCGCAGGCGGCGTCGGCCTGCTGCGCAACCGAGGCCTCCACCGACTCGAAGCGCGCCAGGAGACGCGCCGGCCCCCAGGCGACCTCTATCGCGGTCGGCGTCAGCGACGAGGCGGCGAGATCCGCGGCGACCGAGGCCGCGTCCTCCAGGGAATCGACCGTCGCCTGCACGGTCCGCGACGCCGGCGGCGCGGGGGTGAGCTTGAAGGTCGCGGTGAGGATGACCCCCAGACAGCCGAAGGAGCCCGTCAACAGGCGCGCGAGATCGTAGCCGGCGACGTTCTTGACGACGATGCCGCCGGCCTTCGCCACGCGGCCGTCCATGCGGGCCATCGTCACGCCGATGATGGAATCGCGCGGTGCCCCGTGGCCGTGGCGGCGGGGGCCGCTGTCGTTGGTGGCCACGATGCCGCCGATGGTCGCCTGCTCCGGCCACGGCGGATCCCAGGAAAGGCGCTGGCCGTGCGCTCCGAGCACGGCATCGACCGTCCTCAGCGGCGCTCCGGCCTCCACCGTCGCCGTCAGGTCGCCGTGCCGATGCTCGACCACGCCGCACAGCGCAGCGGTGGAGAGCAACAGGTCCACCGTCCCCCCAGGCGCCCCCCACTGCTGCTTGGTTCCACCCCCGGAGACCCGCACCGAGAGCCCTTCGGACGAAGCCCAGGCGAGCGTGGCGGCCACCCCCTCGCCCGTCCCCGGCGCGGCCACCAGGCGCGGCTGGACGCCGTCGACAGCGTCGTCGTCGCCCCCTGCGCGCACGGCGGCGCCGGGACCCGCCTGCGCGGCAAGCCGATCGAGCAGTGCGGTGGTCGTCGCAACCGGCATCAGACGCGCTCCGCCAGACCCGCCGCCTCGGCCGGATGCCTCCTGTACGGCCCGGGCACCTCGCCGCACAGGCGCGGCGTCGGAAACACCTTGCCCGGGTTGCAGATGTAGCCGGGATCGAAGGCGCACCGCACGAGCTGCATCGTGTCGAGGTCGCTCTCGCTGAACATCTTCGGCAGGTGCTCGGCCTTGTCGGCGCCCACGCCGTGCTCGCCGGTGATGGAGCCGTCGGCGTCGAGGCAGTAGGTCAGGATCTCGGATGCGACCTCCTGCGCGAGGTCGGCCTGCCCCGCGATCCGCTCGTCGTAGCAGACCAGGGGGTGGAGATTGCCGTCGCCCGCGTGGAACACGTTGCCGATCTTGAGGCCGGATCGCTCCGACAGATCGCGGATGCGGCCGAGCACCTCCGGCAGCCGGGTGCGCGGGATGACGCCGTCCTGGACGTAGTAGCTCGGCGAGACCCGCCCCATCGCCGCGAAGGCGGCCTTGCGGCCCTGCCAGAAGCGCGCCCGCTGCTCGGCCGTGCGCGCGATCTGGATCTCGCTCGCGCGGGCCTCGTTGCAGACCTCCTCGACGCGGGTGAAGAGCGCCGACACGTCCGCCTCGGCGCCGTCGAGCTCGACGATCAGGATCGCCTCGGTCTTGGGAAAGTTCGGGTGGACCGCCGCCTCGGCCGCCTCGATCGTCACCCGGTCCATCATCTCCACCGCGGCGGGGATGATTCCGGCACCGATGATGCCGGATACCGCGTTCCCCGCCGCCTCCGTCGAGTCGAACGCGGCCAGCAGCGTCTCGACCGCCGCCGGCTTGCGCAGCAGATTGAGCACGACCTTGGTGACGACGGCCAGCGTCCCCTCCGACCCGACCAGGACCCCGAGCAGGTCGAGTCCGGGCGCGTCGAGGGCCGGCCCGCCCAGGTGCACCAGCTCGCCGTCGGGCAGCACCGCCTCCACCCCCAGGACGTGGTGCACGGTGAAGCCGTACTTCAGGCAGTGCGCGCCGCCGGAGTTCTCGGCGAGGTTGCCGCCGATGGAGCAGATCACCTGGCTGGACGGATCTGGCGCGTAGTAGTAGCCGGCCGCCGCCACCGCCTTGCTGACGTCGAGGTTCATCACGCCCGGCTCGACCGTGATGCGGCGGTTCGGGATGTCGACGTCCAGGATACGGTTCATCCGCGTCATTACGATCAGGACGCCGTCGGGATGCGGCAGCGCTCCGCCGGACAGGCCGGTCCCCTGGCCGCGCGCCACGAACGGCACCTTGTGCTCGTGGCAGAGCCGGACGACGCGCTGGACCTGTTCGGCCGAGGTAGGCAGCACGGCGACGCCCGGCTTGGAGCGCAGCTTGACGAGACCGTCGGTCTCGTAGGTGAGCAGCTCGCCGTCGTCGCGCACGATGCCGTCCGGTCCGACGATGCGCTCGAGCCCGCTGATGACGTGGCTTTCCATGTCGTTCGATTCCTTACCGTGCTGCTACTGCCGCGAGTACTGGTCGATCACGCGCGAGATCGCGCGCTGGCAGACCCGGCAGAAGCCGACCGGGTTGCGCGTGAACATGATGCAGTCGATCTCGGATCGGTAGAGACCCGTCGGCTCGTACGAGGCACCCTCGAAGGCGCCGACCTTGCCGGCGTGCGGCATCGAGGCCAGCAGGGCGGTCTCCCGCTCCATCTGCGCGGTGAACAGCCGGTCCATCTCGGTCTCGGGCGCGCCGGCTTCCCGCAGGCCGCGGCGCTCGCGCTGGGCCGCCGTGCTCCCCGCCTCGAAGGCCTCCTTGTCCCATGGCGTGGGCAACGGGGTGTCCGCGTCGACGAGGTCCCCCCATTTGAGATCGTCGGGATCGTGCAACGCGGTGACGTTCGGCTCCCACGGCTCCGGGTGATAGGCGGCGCCGGTCTCGTAGGCCACGTCCGACGTGTAGTACTCGTCCGCCAGCCCAGCGAAGTGATGGCCGAACTCGTGGATGAAGACGTACTCGGCGAATCCGGTGTCGGCCGCCGCCGTGGCCTGGAAGTTGAAGATCCCGCCCCCGCCGTACTGCTCCTCGTTCACCAGGATCTCGATGAACTCGTACGGCGCGGCGGACGCGGCGTCCCGTAGCGCTCGGTTGTCGTACGTAAGCAGGTACCGCTCGGAATCGAAGATGTTGTACTCGGCCGAGAGCGGCGTCCGGCGGAACTGGCCGGCGCGCGGGCGGCTGACCCCCGACTCCGCCGACGGAAGATCGATCCCCCACACGTTGAAGTCGTTCTTCCGGCTCAGGAACGGCTCCTCCTCGAAGAGCGCGTCGGTCAGCCGTGTCGCGTCCGCGCGGAACTTGTCGAGCTCGTCCTCCGTGTAGCCCTCGCCCAGGATCAGCAGATCGACCTTCTCCTGCGGCGGTCCGCTCCTGAACAGCGACCAGACCTCGCCCGCCGGCGCGCGGTCGGTCGGATTCACGAAACGCGAGTTCGGGTCCACGACGGTCGACCAGATCTCGTGAAAGCTGTTCTCGGCGTCGCGCACCTTCAGCACCACCTGCACCGGCCGCCGCGGCCAGGGGAAGCGCAGCGACTCGTGGAACGTGCGATGGATCTCCCGCGATTCCGGCGTGGTCTCCCACTCTCCGTAGATCGAGGCGAAGCCGCGCGAGTAGATCACCCGATTCGTCCGGCGGTCGATCACCTCGAACAGGTACTTGCCGAGGTTGAGGTCGTCGACCAAGCGGGTGCGGCTGCCCGCCCACGGCCCGTCCGACACGACCTGATCGAGCGCGACGATCTCCGTGCCGCGCCCGCCCGAGTGGAAGTAGTCCAGGCGCATCGTCCTGTCGATGAAGTGCGTGTCGAAGCCGGCGGCGCCGGCCGCGGCCTGACCGGCCGCTTCTCCGCGTCCGGGCGCACCGCTCCCGGATGCGAATCCGATCGCCGCCGCGCCAGCGGCCAGCGCGACCGCCGCCGCCGCCGTCGCCGCGTTGAACCATGGCCGCCGCCGTTGCTTGCCCTGCATGCCGCACATTCTACCGCCGTTGACACGTACCCACCGCGGGTGTAGAACGGGTGTCGACACCAAGGCAGCTCACCTGCACCAGCGAGGTCGCCTCATGCAACGGAAAGCCAACGGGAAGACGACGAGCGCCGTACGGATCGCGGCGGTCGCCGGTGCCGCGCTGGTGGCGGCAATCGGTCTGTCACGGCATCACGCGGCGGCGCAGCAGCAGGCCTACGAGGCGTTCGAGCTCGGCACGACGATCGGCGACGGATTCACAATCGCGGCAGTCGGCGACCTCATCATGGCCTTCCCTGCGTCCAGGCTGGCAGACCCGGCGCGCCAGGCCGCCTTCGACGTCGTTCGCCGCGCGGACGTCGGCTTCGCCAACATGGAGTCGACCATTCTCGACGCCGCGACATGGGACGGCGACTTCGCCGGGCCGTTCGTCGGCACGCCGGACGTCGCCGAGGACGTCAAGAACCTCGGTTTCGACATCGTGGCCCGTTCGAACAACCACAGCGGCGAGTACGGCATCGAGGGACTGCTCGACACGAACGAACGACTCGCCCGGGCAGGCGTAGTGTCCGCCGGGTCGGGCGAGAGCTACTGGGCCGCGCGCGCGCCGCGATTCGTGAGTACCGACAAGGGACGGGTCGGTCTCGTCGCCACCGCCTCGAGCTTCTCCGCCGGCGTCGTGGCCAGCCCCGGGCGCGGAGAGTGGACGGGGCGCGGCGGCGTCAGCGCGCTGCGCACGACGCGCTGGTGGGTGGTCCCGCCATCGATGTGGAGCGCGGTGACGACGATCAGGGAGGCGTTTCCGACGGGCGGCTCCCTGTATGCACCGCTCGGGGAGACGGAGAACGAGATCACCATTCTCGGCCGTCGTTTCCGCAAGGCCGACGTCGACGGCCCGCACTGGTCGTACGATGTCGACCAGCGGGACCTGAACGACGTCCTGGCCATGGTCCGGGAAGGGAAGGTGAAGTCGGACTTCCTGGCCGTCGCCATCCATTCGCACGAGACGCACGGCGCGAACGGGGTGTGGCCGGAGATCGACCCGCTCCCCGGCGATTTTCTGCCGCGCTTCGCAAGAGCCGCAATAGACAACGGCGCGGACGCGTTCTTCGGCAGCGGCGTCCACGTGCCGCGCGGCATCGAGATCTACAAGGACCGGCCGATCTTCTACGGTCTCGGCGAGTTCTTCCGCCAGATGGACATCGTCGGCCCGGCCGCCTGGGGCGGGCGGGGACAGGGCGGGACGTTCCGGGGCGACCGCAACAGCGATCCCCGCAAGTACGAGAGCGTCATCGCGGTGAGCGAGTTCACCGGCGGCCAGTTGTCCGAGATCCGCCTGCATCCGACGGATCTCGGGCATGCCGAGCGAATGGCGCATCGGGGCGTGCCGCGGCTCGCTTCACCGGAGGTCGCCCGGCGCGTGCTGGACCGCCTCCGGAAGCTCTCCGAGCCGTTCGGCACCACCCTCGAGATCGAGGACGGCGTCGGCGTCATCCGTCCGGAGCAGTAGCAGCCCGTTCGCCGCCATACTCAGAGAGCACATGCGCGACCACCGGACGTCACGCGCGCTCTTCGTTCTCGTCTACCTGCTCTCCGGCGCGGCGGCTCTCATCTACGAGGTGGTCTGGGCTCGGCTGCTGACGCTCCATATGGGCAGCACGGTGACCGCCGTAGGCACCGTCCTGGCCGCCTTCATGGGCGGGATGGCCGGCGGCGCGATGCTCGCCGGACGAGTGGCCCCCAGGCTCGACCGACGACAGGCGCTGCGGGGCTATGCGGCACTCGAGGCGGCGATAGCCGCCGGCGCGGTGCTCGTGCCGCTCGCCTTCGCCGCTTTCCGGCCTCTCCTGGCTCTCGCGTACGCGGACGGCGGCAGCGTGTGGTTCGGCTCGATCCGGGTTCTCACGAGCCTGACGGTACTGGCCGTTCCGGCGGCTGCGATGGGAGCCACGCTGCCGTTCGCCGTCCGTTGGTTCGTCGGTCCGACGGAGCACGCGGGCAGAGAAGCAGGAGCGCTCTACGCGGCGAACACGCTGGGTGCGGCCCTGGGAGCGGCCGGCGCCGGGTTCGTGCTTCTCCCGTGGCTCGGCCTGACCGGTGCGGCCCTCTTCGCGGTGACCCTGAACGCCGCCTCCGCGGCCGGCGCGCTGGGGCTGGCGGCGTTCGGAAGCGACGCGGCCATCCCTGCCGGAGCCGCCACGACCAGGCCCCGCCAGCGGCAGAAGCCGCCTCACCGGACTCGGGGCCGGCGTGCATCCGCCGCTGCCGCCAACCGCAAGGGCGAAGCGGCAGACGGGCTCGCTGCGGTCACGCCCGGCCGCGCCTGGCGCGTTCCCGCGGCGCTGGCGCTGTCCGGTTTCGTCGCCCTCACGTACGAGGTCGCCTGGACGCGCGTCCTCGCGCTCATCCTGGGTCCGACCACCTACGCGTTCAGCGCCATGCTGGCGACGTTCATCGGAGGGCTCGCCGCGGGCTCGGCAATCGGCGCGTGGCTGGCGCGGTGGCGGGGACAGCAGGTCTTCTTCCTCGGCTCGACGCTGATTCTCGGCGCCCTGGGCGGCTTCGGCGCACTGCGCTTCATCGGACCGGCCACGCTCGCCATGGCGCGCGCCGTCGATCAGCCCGACGTGGCCTTCGCGGGGGTGCTGGCGCTTCAGGTGACTTTGGCGGCAGGGCTGCTGCTCCCGATGACCCTCGCTCTGGGAGCCGCCTTCCCGTTGGCGGTCGGCGCTACCGCGCAACGGCCGGGCGCGCTGTCGAGCCAGGTCGCCGTCGTCTACGCGGCCAACACCTGCGGCGCGATCGCCGGGGCGCTGCTGGCGAGCTTCGTGCTCGTGCCGCTCCTCGGTCTCCAGCAGACGGTGCTCTTCGCCGGCGCGCTCTCCGTCGGCGGCGGATGCCTGCTGCTGCTGGCCGCCCGGGTGACCGGCATCCCACGGATGGCCGCCGCCGGCGCCGCGTTGGCCGCGGTTGCCGTCGGCGGGACCGCGCCCGAGTGGAATCCCAAACTAATCTCGGGTGGAGCCTACAAGTACGCGCCCTTCGTTGAAGTGCCCGACCTGCAGACCGGCCTCGAGGAGGGCGACGTTCTCTTCTACGCGGAGGGCGCCGCGGGGACCGTATCGGTCCGGAGATCCGGCGGCAGGGTGGCGCTGGCGATAGACGGCAAGGTCGACGCCTCGAACGGGGCCGACATGCTGACCCAGAGCCTGCTGGCACACCTGCCGCTGCTGTTGCATCCCGACCCCGCCGACATCGGCATCATCGGGTTGGGCAGCGGCGTCACGCTCGGCGCCGCGTTGCGGCATCCCGTCGAGCACGCGGACGTGCTCGAGATCTCGGCCGAGGTGGTCGAGGCATCGGCGTTCTTCCGAACCGAGAACCACGGGGCTCTCGATGACCCGCGGACCCGGCTGATTCTCGGGGACGGCCGCTCCCACATGCTGCTCTCGTCGCGAAGCTACGACGTCATCGTCTCCGAACCGTCGAATCCGTGGATGGCCGGCGTATCGACCCTGTTCACGAAGGAGTTCTTCCAGGCGGCCCGCGATCGCCTGCGCCCCGGCGGCATTCTGTGCCAATGGGCGCACACCTACGACATGAGCGATGCCGACCTGCGCTCCATCGTCGCCACCTTCCTGGCCGTTTTTCCGGATGGCGCAATGTGGCACGTAGGTCAGGGCGACCTGCTGCTGATCGGTAGTCTCGACCCGCTCGAGCCCCGGCTGCAGGCCGTCGCCGAGAACTGGCAGCGGCCCGGCGTGGCGACGGACCTGGCCGCCGTCGGTGTCCAGGATCCGTTCAGCGTGCTGTCGCTCTACGTCGGCGGCGGGGAGGCGCTGCAGCAGTACAGCGGGGGAGCGCGAATCCAGACCGACGACCGCAACGCCCTGGAGTTCTCGGCGCCGCGTAGCATCCTCGGCGGCAACCGCATCCCGCGACCCGACCTGGATGAACTGCGATCTCTCGCGGCTCGCCATCCCGCGCCGCCGGCGATCCGGACGGCGCTGGCAGCGGCCACGGCCGACCAGTGGCTCGACCGCGGCCGGATGCAGTTGCTGGCGGCCGCGTACGACGTGGCGTACGAGGACCTGTCGAGGGCCGCCGACATGGACCCGGCGAACCCTGCAATCCTGCAGGAGCTCGTCCGCGCCGCCGGGGGCAGTCAGCGGGAACAGGAGGCCATCACCCTGCTCGACCGGCTGTCCTCCACGATTCCGGCCGAACCGATGCTGCACATCGCACGCTCGCGCCTGCTCGCCTCCCTGGGCGCCATCGACTCCGCCGTCTCGGCGGCGGAGCGGGCCGTCGCGGTAGAGCCGGCAAGCATCCCCGCGCGCGAGCAGTTGGCGTCGCTGTTGACCGACGCCGGCGACGCCACGCGTCTCGCACCGATCGTCGCCTCGATGGCGCGTGACGCCCCGCAACATGCGGACACACGCTACTACACCGCCGCTCTCCACTTTCTCCGACAGGACTTCGAGGCCGCCGTGCGGCTTGGAGAGCAGGCCGTCGCCGCCAGCCCTACGGACTCGCGCGCCCAGAATCTGCTTGGCGCCGCCCTTGCGAGCCTAGGGCGCTTCGACGCCGCCCGCACCGCGTTTCAGGAGGCGGAGCGTGCGGCTCCGCAGGACGCCAGGACCCAGGTCAACCTCGGCCTTCTCGATCTGCGCTCGGGCAGCGCACAAGACGCCGTGCAGCATTTCGCCGCCGCCCTCGCTCTCGACCCCAACTCCCCCGCCGCCTTGACCGGTCTCGCCGACGCACTCGAGCGCCAGGGTCAACTCGACCGCGCCACGCGCCTCCGCCGCGGCACCCGCTAATCCCCGTTTCGCGCCATCGCGAAGGCGACCGCTCTGCTAGTCACTGACCGCCAGCTCTCCAGGCACGATCGGCCGCGTCCGCGGCAGCTTGCCGCGATACGCAAGGAACCCGACGAACCCCAGAAGCCCGCAGAACGCCACCAGCTTCAGCACGTTCCCCGCCCCGTTCAGCGGAAGAACTCCCCACAGCAGCCACAACACCGGCTGCCCCAGGCACACCGCCCAGAGCGACCCGTAGAAAAAACGCCGTTCGTGGCCCTCGCCCCGCGTCGACGCCTTCACCCGCGGAAGCCGACCTACCGCTCCCAACGCCCAGACGACACCCGAGATCGGAAAGTAACCGGCCTCGTAAATCGCGCGCATGCTCCACTCGCCGCTCGCCACCGCCCACAACAGTCCCGCCAGATTCAACAGCGCAAAGGACAGAATCGCACCCCACGCAAACGTATAGCACACCCTCCGATACAGCGGATTCGGCCGATCCTCCGTGAACCTGATGATGTACGGCCGCGGCTCGACCCCCGGCAGTTTCCCCCGGAACCCCGCCACGCCCGTTCCCACCAGTACCACCCCCAGCCAAACACCCATCCGCCAATCAAACCCGTTCGCGAACAGCTCGAAGGTCAGCGGCCCCGGAACCAGAAAGAACACCCAAATCCAGATAGGCCAGTGGGCCAGTCGGTACAGCACCGTGTTCCGCGCCCGAATCTTCCGCTCGCTCGCCCACTCGACCGGAATCCCGCGACCGTCGGTACGCCCCTCGTCCCGCGTCATTTCCCCTTCCCACCTGCAACGACCTACACCAAAAAAAGAACGCCCGGACTCAAAACTCGAGCCCGGGCGTCGTGCAACTCCCGGCAGCGACCTACTCTCCCACGAGGCTGCCCCCGCAGTACCATCGGCGGAAGAGGGCTTAACTGCCGTGTTCGGCATGGGAACGGGTGTTGCCCCTCTCCTATGACCACCGGAAAACCGCAGCAGACGAACATTCGCCGGCCCCGAAGCCGCCCGAACATCCGCCGCGTATGTCAAAGAACGCCGCGCCCGGCCGCCCCTCAACTGAACACCCTACAAACGGCAGCTTTCCAGACGTTGAGCGAAAGAATATGGTCAAGCCTCACGGCTGATTAGTACCAGTAAGCTCAAGCTCTCGCAAGCCTTACACATCTGGCCTATTGC
>JAGWAH010000043.1:0-13091 GCA_021296515.1 Acidobacteriota bacterium
TCCGCGCCGACCGGCAGCGTGAACCGGTCGCGGATGACGTAGCGTGGCTCGCCGGGCGGCATGTCGATGCTCTGGCGGCCGAGGCGCATCATCATCGGGGTGCGCACCGGCGGGTCGTCGGTGAAGTAGAGCCCGACACTGGCCCGGATCGACTCCGGCCGGCCGGTCGACTGCATGTGGAGCTGGATGACGAAGTCGCTGCCCGGTTCCAGGCGCCAGGCCATGCCCGTCTCGGCCAGCGGGGGAAGCTGGCCCGGGGTCCAGCCCAGGAAGTGTCCGTCGGGGTAGTGCGCCTGGGGGCTGATGGGCCCCTCGTAGCCGGGCGCCGGATCCTGCTCGTCGAGCTGCCGGGACGAGCGCGTCCGATCCAGGCGCAGGTTCGCGTGGTGCGCCACCCTGGCGTTGCCGGGCCGGAACTCGATGCCGGCGACGAAGGCGGTGCGTTCGATCGGGATCGGCAGCACGAAGTTGCGAAACGTGTCGGGGCCGTCGGCCGGCACCGAGTACGGCTCCGGCATCGTGACGATCACGTCCGGGGTGCCGAGCCGCCATCCCTCGGGCCAGTCCGGTTGCGGCGGCACGCGGCTCGGATCGCCCGCGGGCGCTCCCGCCTCGGCCCAGCGCCTGAAGAGCGCGACATCATCGTCCGGGAGCCGGCGGGAGCCGATGAAGGGGCCGCCGAACCCGGGTTCCGGTTTCCACGGGGGCATGAAACGGGTGGCCGTCACCTCGGCGATCTGCCGCGCCCGGCGCCGCGCGTCGTCGTACGTCAGCAGAGGAAACGGCCCCACTTCGCCCGGCCGGTGGCACGGCGCGCAATGCTCGATGATCAGCGGGGAGATGTCGTCCGCGAAGGTTGGCGTGACCGCCGGCTGCGCAGCCTGGGACGCCTGGGCCGCAGCCGGTGCGCCGGCCTCGGGCGCCGCCGCCGCGCCGCGGGCACCGTCTGGCGCCGCGACGCCGCACGCGAGGAGCGTTGCGGCGAGGACGCCACGGACGGGAGAGCGCCATCGGCTGCGGCGTGGCATGGTTCCGGGGCGTTCCGGCCCCGACATCATTATCGCAACGGAGCGCGCTCTGCTTCAATCCCCGGCGACCGGTTCGCCCCGCAGCCGCGGGAGCCCGGCGCGGATCTCGTCGGTGGTCAGCCCCAGGAGGCCGGCCGCGGCGACGAGCGCGTCCAGGTCGGCCGGGTAGAGCCGCCGGCGGGCCGGGTCGGCCAGGCCGGCGAGGTTGCGCGGCGCGATCAGATCGCGCATGGCCCCGAGGAGCGGCTCGCGCGGCCGCTGGTCCAGGAACCGGTCCGCCTCTGCGACGATGCGTACGAGCACGGGATCGGTGGCGCCGAGGAAGCCGGACCAGGCCCACTCTCCACCGCATTCCCGGGGCGCGGGGCACAGGCGCTGGCGCGCCTCGCTGAAGCTGGCCGCCGCGAAGTAGACCTGGACCCAGGCATCGAACGCGGCGAAGTCGTCCCGCCGGCGGTAGGCCGGCTCGATCAGGCGGCGCAGGTGGTCCGCCTCGGAGCGGAGCAGGGCGTCGTAGCGCTCGAGGCCGGCGGTCAGCCGGTCGCCTCCGGCCGCCGCGGGCCCCGCGCCGCCTTCGAGGAGCAGGCCGAGGCGCTCGACGCCGAGCAGGCTCCACGCGATGCCGGTGGAGAAGAGCGGGCTCCAGAACTGGAGGACGTGCGGCAGCAGCGCCCAGCCTTCGCCCGCCGCGCGCGACGATCTGCGCTGCAGGCGCGCCATCGCGGCCACGGGGCGCACCGGGGAAGCCGCTTCGTACTGCGCGGCGAGCGAGGGATAGCGCCGCGTGAGTGCGTGGAACGCGTGGGCGGGAGGGCGTTCCGCGATCGACCGCCAGGTCTCCGCGCCTTCGATGACGAAGCCCGTGCTGACCACGCCGTGGTCGAACGTCAGCTCGTACATCCAACCCTCGTCGAGGAGATGATGGACGGCGGCCAGCTCGTCGGGGTAGGGACCCGCCGGGAACGCCGCGCCGGCGCCGGCGACGCGGCGCAGCGGCTGCACGCCCCGGAAGTGACCGTAGACCAGGCCCGTGCGGAGTGCTCCGCGCGGCAGGGCTGTCTCCAGCCCGAGCTGCCGGGCCAGGAAGCCGCCGGGCCCCGAGGCGTCGACGATCAGATCGGCTTCCAGACGCACGGCGGCGCCCCGCCGCGCTCCGCTCGGATGGAACCGGCCGGCACGGCGCTCCAGCCCGTCGAGGACGGTGCGGTCCAGGTACCGTACTCCCGCGGCCTCCGCGCGCTGGACCAGGAAGGCATCGACGTCTTCCCGCAGCCAGTGCGCGTCCGCCACGGCGTCGTTCGGGCTGGCCGCCACGAGCAGGCGGTTGCGGTTGGACTGGTCGTTGTCGAAACGACGTCCGCGCGCGTGCCGGTAGAAGGTGAAGCCGCGCTTGAGTCCCCGCCGCAGCTCGGGCACGCGCGCCGACCACCGGCCGCAGGCGGCGAGGGCGTGCAGGTCGTCCAGCCCGTAGCGGGCGGCCAGCCGCTCCAGCGCGATGGCGGCCAGCGGCGTCGACGATTCGCCGAGCGCGAACCGCGGGTGCGAGCCCCGTTCCACCAGGGTGACGTCGTGCCCGGCCACCCGGGCGACGCGCGCCAGGATCGAGCCGGCGAACCCGGAGCCTACGATGACGACGCGCATGCCCGGCAGCGGACGGGTGGACCCGGACTGCCCGTGAGGTTGAAGCGCCGCAGCCGGGCGATTCGTGCGGGCCGGCAGCGCCGGCACGTCCGGCAGCGGTCGATGTCCCAGAGGTCCACCGTGACCACGGCGCCCGAGACACGGGCGCAGCTCTCCATCGCTTCCTCGATCAGGTCCAGCGCCGGCGGCGTCCACAGCCCCTGCTCGCGGAGTTCGTCCATGGCGCCGTTGCCGTCGCGGCTCGGGATCAGGGTGACGTGCCGGGCCCCCCGGTCGACCGCGTGGCGTACTGCGTCCAGGGCTGATTCGACTGCCCGCGCCACCGGTACGAAGGGCGCCGGCAGCAGCACGAACGCCCGCAGGCCGATGCCGGCGCTTGTGAGGCGGGCCGCCGCGGAATCGAAGTCCTCGAGCGTCATCCCCTTGTTGAGCCGCGCCAGCGCCGCCGCATCGGCGGTCTCCAGGCCCATCGCCACCTCGAGCCGGCCGGGGATGCGATCCGCGAACTCCAGGCAGCGCCGCCCGACCAGCCGCGGGTGGCACTCGACGATCACGCGGTCGAAGGGCTGCAGAAGGTCCGCGATGGACGCATCGTCGCCCGGCGGCACGGCGCGCGGGTCGAAGAAGTTGCTCGCGTTGTAGAGCTTGACGCCGCACGTCGCCGGCAGCGTCCCCGTCTCGCGGAGCGCGATCTCCAATTGCCGCGCAATGGCGCCTGGCGGCGTCGGTCCGTCGAGGGTCCGACGCCAGAGGTCGCAGTAGATGCAGGTGAAGGGGCACTCGGCGCCTGCGAGCAGCACGTGCAGCACGACCGGGCGGGAGCCGTCGAGCCTGCGTTCCGCTTCCCGGAAATGGGCTATGGGCCGGGCGGGGTCGGGTTCGATCTTCGAAGCCCGCCGCGAGCGTATCCAGGCGGTCGTACTGCTGTCCGCGGGAAGCACGGAGGCCGCATCGCGCTCGGTTCCCGTCGTGCGCCCGTCGTCCGGGTGCGGCGCCGGATCAGGCACGCGGCGCATACCGCGCGAGGAAATAGCCGCGGTAACGCTCGGTGTCGCCGGAGAACAGAGCATCGAACGCCTCGTCTCCCATCGCGCCGTGCTGGAAGCGGCGTTTTGCGAAGACCGGCAGCTCCCGGCCCAGCACCTGCCGGATGCCGCGGCTCAGTACCTCGCCCTTCAGGGCGTACAGGCGCTCGTGCGAACCCCCGCTGATCTCGTCGAACGGAATGCCCTCGCCCACGGCGATTACGTTCGGCGCGGTGTAGGGGCTGACCAGGTGGAAGCCGTACCGCCGGGCGGGCGCGTAACCGCGGACGCAGCCGCGGCTGAGGCCTCCGCTGTAGGTCAGCGAGTGCTTGATGGCGTCCACGCCCCAGCCCTCCTGGTACAGCATGCGGTTGGAGACGACGCTGCGGATGGTGAGCTCGGTGTTCTCCTCGATCGGGTAGTCCTTCAGGTTCTCGTCGCCGCCGTCTCCGTCGAAGAGCCAGCTCCAGGCCGGATAGCGCTGGCGGATCCCGGCCAGCAGCGCCAAGGCGACGGTGGCGCATTCGACGTCCCGCGGCTTGTAGTCCTCGATGGCCGCCACCGCGTCTCTCGGATCCAGTCTGTCTGCCGGCCCGTCGATCTCTTCCAGCAGGAACTCGAGGCCGGTCTCGCGCACGAAGCGGCGGGCCTGCGCCGCGTCCTCGCCGCCGCCCTCCACGGCCAGGGTGAACGCCTTGAGCCGCGCCGGCGATTCCTGCCGCTGCAGGAGCGCATCGTGCAGGCACAGCAGCAGTGCGCCGCTGTCCAGACCGCCCGAGAACAGCACGCCGAGCGGCTCGTTCGCCGGTGCTGCGTCGAGCCACGCGTGGATCTCCGCCAGCGCGGCCTCGACGTACCGGCGGCCGATGAGGTTCAGGTCCGGCGGCAGGTCGGCCATCGGCGGCGCGAAGAACCGCGTGTAGCGCGGGTTCGGGTCGGGGCAGCCCACCAGTGCAATCTCCGTTACGTGGTGCGCCGGGACCATGCGTGTATAGGTCGGGTGGAACTGGCTTGCGTAGCCCTCGCCTTCGAGGAAGCGGTGGATGCGGTCGATGCGGTCGGCCACCACGAGGAGAGGGCCGGCCGTTTCCTTGGCCAGGAAGTACCGCAACGGGCGGCCGAGGCTGCGGGCCAGCCGCACGCGCTCGCCCTCCCGCGCGACAAGGGCGAACGAGCCGTGGATGCCCAGTACGGCTTCCGGATCGTCCGCGAGCACCCGCCGGCGCGCCGCGTCGACCGTCATGTTGAGGACGCGCTGCTCCTCGTCGGGAATGAGGTTTGCCACTCGATGGACCGGAAGTTGGGTGACGACGGTGCTGGCTGCCATGACAAGAGACCTCTGCTCCGATTCTAGCAGTCCGGGATCGGTGACCCCGGTTTGCGGCAGCGGCACGGTCGACGCGTTGTCGAGTTGCTGGTACGATCCCTTTCTGGACCACGCCCGGCTCCCGCGCCCGTCGTTGGCCCGGAACGTGCATCGGCTGAAGTCATGATTCGCATCGACACCATCGAAGATCTCGTTCGCGTGCTTGACGACCATCCGGACTGGCGAGAGGCGGTGCGCGCGCGCCTGCTGTCGCGAGAGCTGCTCGATCTGCCGTCGGAATTCTCGGCGTTCGTTGCCGAGACGCGGGCGTTCGTTGCGGAGTCGAAGGCGTTCCGCGAGGAGATGGAAACGTCCGTTGCGGAGACGAAGGCGTTTCGTGAGGAGATGACGGCGTTCGTAGCGGAGATGAAGGCGTTCCGGGAAGAGATGACGGCGTTCGTAGCGGAGACGAAGGCGTTCCGGGAAGAGATGACGGCGTTCGTAGCGGAGACGACGGCGTTCGTAGCGGAGACGAAGGCGTTCCGGGAAGAGATGACGGCGTTCCTGGCGGAGATGACAACCTTCGTAGCGGAGACGAAGGCGTTCAAGGCGGAGATGCATGATTTCGTCGCGGCGACGAACCGGCAGTTCAAGTCGATACGCGACGATCTGGGCGTGCTCAAGGGAGCCCACGCACGGAACGCGGCCGAACGCAACCTCGGGTTGATAGCGCGCTCCATGGGGTTGCGGCGCCGCCGGGTGCTCGACGGCGAGCAGTTGTTCGATCTCGCCCGGGAGGCGGGCGCCGACATGGGTGACGGCGCGATAGAGAGCTATCTGCAGGCGGATCTGGTGTTCGAGGCGGAGGACGATCGGGGCACGACGGTGTACGTGGCCCTGGAAGTGTCCTACACGGCGAATGGCCGGGACACGACCCGGGCGATGCGCAATGCGGAGCTGGTCGCCCGCTTCACCGGGTCCGGCTGCCGCGCGGCCGTGGCGAGCCTGCGGGTCGACGATCGGATTGCCGAGCTGGTCGAATCCGGCCGCGTCGCGTGGTATCGCCTGCCGCGCCGGGCGCTGGAGGCCGCCTGATCCGTACCAGTTGGGAAGCATGACCGGACCGACTCGAAGATCCCGTGTCGAGGAGACCGGCCGTTCGTTGCCGGCCGCGCCGGACCGCGTGTCGACCCTGCTCTTCATCGGTTTCGCGGTGTTGCTGCTGAACGCCATGTGGCTGGTCGCCGCGCCGAGCGCCTCCCTCGGGTACGTGATCCAGGTCGTGGCGCACCCGCTGCTGGGACTCGGGCTCGGGGTCGCGGCCGGACTGTGGTTGACATGCTGCTCGCGGCCGTTGGGTCGGCTGGCCCTCGCGGGCCTCGGTTCGCTCGGCGCCGGGCTGCTGCTGGGGTGCGGCGTGCTCGTCCTGGGCGCCACGCGGCCGTACGAATGGCTGCTCGATCTGCACGTCTGGGTTTCCGCGGCCGGCGCCATGCTTCTGGGAGCGCATCTCTGGCGGGCGGCGCCGTATCTTCATCCGCGACGCGCGCCGGTTCGGAGCGCTCTCGTCGCGCTCGCCCTGGGCGCCGTGCTGACGCCCGTGGCCCGCGCCGCGTGGGATGCCGACTGGCGGCAGGCCCACCGCATCGTCAACCCCCTGCGGCCGCCCGCGACCATGGAGGGCGAAGGGGCGGGCCCGGACAGCCCATTCTTTCCCTCGTCCGCGCGCACGAACACCGGCGACGTAATTCCCGCCGACTTCTTCCTCACCAGCGCGACGTGCGGGCGGTGCCACCGGGACATCTACGAGCAGTGGAACTCGTCGGCGCACCATTTCTCGTCCTTCAACAACCAGTGGTACCGGCGCTCCATCGAGTACATGCAGGACGTGGTGGGCACCCGGCCGTCGAAATGGTGCGCCGGCTGCCACGATCACGCCGTCTTCTTCAACGGGCGCTTCGACCGGCCGATCCGGGAGCAGATCGACACGCCCGAAGCGCAGGCGGGGCTGGGCTGCACCTCCTGCCACTCGATCGTGCACGTCGGCGGCACGATGGGGCAGGGGGACTTCATCGTCGAGTACCCGCCCCTGCACGACCTGGCCGCGAGCGAGGCGCCGTTGCTGCGCTGGGCGCACGATCTGGTCACCGAGCTCGCTCCGGAGCCCCACCGGCGCACGTTCCTGAAGCCGTTCCACCGCGAGGACAGCGCCGAGTTCTGCTCCGCGTGCCACAAGGTCCATCTGGATGTGCCGGTCAACGGCTACCGCTGGATCCGCGGCTTCAACGAGTACGACAACTGGCAGGCGTCCGGGGTGTCGGGGCAGGGCGCCCGCTCGTTCTACTACCCGGAGCGGCCGCTCACCTGCAACGACTGCCACATGCCGCTCGTGCGGTCGGACGATCCGGCCGCCGACGACGGCTACGTGCGTTCGCACCGCTTCCCGGGGGCGAACACGGCGCTGCCGTTCGTCAACGGTGACGACGAACAGTTGCGGATCGTGCAGGACTTCCTGCGGGACGGGCAGATCTCGGTCGACGTGTTCGGAATCACGCGTGCCGAGGAGACCGCGTCGCCGGGGGCGGCGAACGAGCGGAGCGCCGAGCCGCGGCTGGCGAGCACGTTCGCGGTGGGCGAGGAGTCGGCCCGTTTCGGCGCCGGGGGTGTGGTGACGACGCCCGCCGAGGTGATCGCGCCCCTCGACCTGGCCCCGGTCTCCGTGCGGCGCGGCGAGTCGGTGCGCGTGGAGGTGGTGGTCCGGACGCGCAAGGTGGGGCACTTCTTTCCCGGGGGCACCGTCGACGCCTTCGACGTGTGGGTGGAGTTCGAGGCCGTCGACGACACCGGGCGCGTGCTGCTGCACAGCGGCGCGGCGGCCGACGGGGGCAGCGGTCCGGTGGATCCCGGCGCCCACTTCTACCGCAGCCTGCAGCTCGACGCGCACGGCAACCCGATCAACAAGCGCAACGCCTGGATGACCCGTTCCGTCGCCTATGTCCGTTTGATTCCGCCCGGGGCCGCCGACACCGTCCACTACCGTCTGCGGGTGCCGGAGGATGCCGGCGACCGCATTTTCCTGCGCGCGAAGGTCAACTACCGCAAGTTCGCGTGGTGGAACACGCAGTGGGCGTTCGCCGGGGTGCGCGATGCGAAGGCGGCGCCCGCGACCCCCGACTACGACGACGCGGAGTGGAGCTTCACCGGCGACACCGGCGACGTCTCCGGAGGCATCAAGGCGATCCCGGACATCCCGACGACGGTGATGGCCGAGGCGGAGGCGTCGCTCGTGGTGATCGACACGGACGCGCCGCTGCCGGAGGTCCCCCGGCGCTCGGCGCCCTCCCTGCGCGAGCGCTGGAACGACTACGGCATCGGCCTGCTGCTGCAGGGCGACCTGCGGGGTGCCGAGGCGGCGTTCCGAACGGTGATGGAGATCGAGCCGGACTATGCCGACGGGCCCGTCAACGTGGCCCGCGCGCGCCTGCAGGAAGGGGACGTGGAGACCGCGATCCCGCTGCTGAAGCAGGCGCTGGAGCTGGCGCCGGGACTGGCGCGCGCCCATTACTTCCTGGGCACCGCGCTGCGGGCGCTCGGACGCTACGACGAGGCGCTGGCCGAGTTCGAGGCGGCGCGGGCGCAGTACCCGCGCGACCGGGTGGTGTTGAACCAGATCGGCCGCATCCACTTCCTGGAGCGGCGCTTCGACGAGGCGGTGGCCACCTTCGAATCCGTGCTGCGCATCGATCCGGAGGATCTGCAGGCGCACTACAACCTGATGCTGAGCCATCAGGGAGCGGGGCGTCCCGAGGAGGCCGCCCGCGAGCGGGCGCTGTACGAGCGCTTCAAGGCGGACGAGTCGGCCCAGGCCATCACCGGTCCCTTCCGGCGCGCCTCGCCGGAGGACAACAACGAGCGGCAGGCGATTCACGAGCACGGCGCGCCGGCCCGGCCGGCGCACTGATGGAAGCGAGCGAACCCGGCACGATGATTCGCACGCTGCCGCCGCGCCCGGTGTTCCGCGCCGCTTTCGGCGCCGGCGCCATCGTGCTGGCCGCCGCGGCCGGCTGCGGCGGGCCGGCCGGGGAAGAGTCTCCCGACACCGCATCCGGGCCCGACACGCCGCGGGCGGAGACCGTGGCCGCCGCGCGGGTAGTCCCCATCGTCTTCACCGACGTCACCGCCGATGCGGGCATCCGGTTCACCCACAACACCGGTGCGTTCGGCGAGAAGTACCTCCCCGAGACCCTCGGCGCCGGGCCGATCTGGCTGGACGCGAACGGAGACGGCCGGCAGGATCTGCTGCTGGTCAACTCGACCGACTGGCCGGGACGGGGCGAGGGCACGCCGCCGGCGCTGTACCGCAACGACGGCAACTGGTCCTTCACCGACGTCACCCGCGGATCCGGACTCGATACCCCGATCTACGGCATCGGCGGGGCCGCGGCCGACTACGACAACGACGGGCACGCCGACCTGTACCTGGCCGCGCTCGGTCCCAATCGTCTCTACAGGGGAAGAGGGGACGGCACGTTCGCGGACGTTACCGGGGAGGCCGGGGTCGGCGATCCCGGGTTCTCGACCAGCGCCCTCTGGTTCGACTACGACGGCGACGGGCATCTCGATCTCTTCGTCGCCAACTACGTCGAATGGACGGCGGAGACCGACCTGTTCTGCACGCTCGACGGCGAGACCAAGTCGTACTGCACGCCGGAGTCGTACCCGGGGCAGAGCGCCACGCTGTACCGCAACCGCGGCGACGGGACGTTCGAGGACGTGACGGCGGCCGCCGGCGTGGAGGCGCCGTCGGCCAAGGGGCTCGGCGTGGTGATGCTCGATTCCGACGCCGACGGCTGGATGGACCTGTTCGTGGCCAACGACACGCAGCCGAACCAGTTGTTCCGCAACCGGGGCGACGGCACGTTCGAGGACATCGCGGTCACGGCCGCCGTGGCGTTCAGCGAGACCGGGGTGGCGCGGGCCGGCATGGGGGCCGACGCGGCGGACTACGCCGACTCGGGGCTGCCCGGACTGGTCATCGGCAACTTCTCGAACGAGATGCTGGCCCTGTACCACAACGAGGGCAACGGGCTCTTCATCGACGAGGCGCCGCGCTCGCCGCTCGGCCGGGCGACGCTGCTGACGCTGACGTTCGGCTGCTTCTTCTTCGACGCGGATCTGGATGGCCGCCTCGACATCTTCGCCGCCAACGGCCACGTGGCGGACGATGTCGGGCGGGTCCAGTCGCAGGTGAGCCATGCCCAGCGCCCGCAGCTTTTCCGCAACCTGGGCGGCGGGCGGTTCGAGGAGGCGAGCGCCGCCGGCGGGGGGCTGGAGACACCGCTGGTCGGACGCGGAGCGGCGTACGCCGACGCGGACGGCGACGGGGACCTCGACGTCGTGATCACCGCCAACGGCGGCGCTCCGCGGCTGTTGCGCAACGACACTGCGGCCGGCGGACTGCTGCGGGTGCGGCTCGTCGGGACTGCCGCGAACCGCGACGGCATAGGAGCGCGCGTCGAGGCGACGGCTGGCGGGCAGACCCGATGGCGGCGGGTGCGGACCGGATCGAGCTACGCATCGCAGAGCGAGCTGCCCGTGACGTTCGGTTTGGGCGCCGCGCCGCGGGTGGACGCGGTGCGGGTGGTCTGGCCCGGCGGACGCGTCGACGAGGTCGGGCCCGTCGAGGCCAATCGGCGAATCACCATCGAGGAAGGCGCCGGGATCGTCGAGACGAGCCCGATTGAACGATGACCGGACTCCCGGGAAGGCCATGCCGGTGACGAAATGAACGGGATGGGCGCGCGCCGGCCGGTGGGGGCTGCCCGGTTCGGGCGCCGACTGCTCCGGCTGCGGCCCGCCAGTCTTGCGGCCTGTGCGGCGGCGCTGCTCCTGGCGGGCGACGCCCCGGACGCCGCCGCGCAACCGGTCGCGACCGCAGTCCGGATCGCCGAGCCCCCGGCCATCGACGGACTGCTGGCCGACGACGCGTGGCGGCAGGCTGCGCGCCTCTCCGCGTTCGTGCAGACGGCGCCGGTCGAGGGGGCCGAGTCGACCGAGTCGACCGAGGTGTACATCGCCTACGACGGCGAGAACCTCTACGTCGGCGTCCGCGCGCGGTACGCGGATACCGGCCTGATGCGGGCCAACCGGGCCGACCGGGATCAGATCGCCGAGGACGACACCGTCTCCCTCTTCTTCGACCCGTTCCGCGACCGCCAGCGCGCGTACCAGTTCACGGTGAACGGTTTCGGCGTGCAGGGGGACGCCATCGTCAACTCGACCGGCCTGCGCAACCGGACCCAGCGGCGGGCCCTCGGCTCGCAGGGCAGAGGCTCGTCGGAGACACCCCCCAGCGGCATTCCGGAAGGGGACATCTCCTGGGACGCGCTCTTCGTCTCGGCCGGCGCGCCGTCGGACGACGGCTGGACGGCGGAGCTGGCGATTCCGTTCAAGAGCCTGCGGTACCCACCGGTCGACGAGGGCGAGTCGCACCGCTGGGGATTCCAGGTCTCGCGCTCGATCAAGGGCAAGGACGAGACGGTCGTCTGGTCCCCGGTCTCCAGGAACATAGCCCAGTTTCTCGCGCAGATGGGGGTGCTCGAGGGGCTCACCGATCTGTCGACCAGCCGCAACCTGGAGATCCTGCCGACGGTTACGGCCTTCCGCCTCGGTGCGCTGGACGCGGGCGGGGCGTTCGTCGACGACGACGTGGCCGAGGCCGGACTCAACCTGAAGTACGGCATCTCGTCCGACCTGACCGCCGACTTCACGATCAACCCCGACTTCTCCCAGATCGAATCGGACCTGCCCCAGATCGACGTGAACCAGCGGTTCCCGCTCTTCTACCCCGAGCTGCGGCCGTTCTTCCTGGAAGGGCAGGAGATCTTCAACGTCTTCGCGCCGATCACCCCGATCCACACCCGGACCATCATCGATCCCCGCTACGGCGGCAAGGTGAGCGGCAAGGTGGGCCGCAGCTCGGTCGGCCTGCTGTTCGCGGACGACGAGGCGCCCGGGAAGCGCGACGATCCGTCGGATCCGGCGTTCGGCCGGACCGCCAACGTCGCCATCGGCCGCGCGCGCTTCGACCTGTACCCGGAGTCGTTCGTCGGGGCGACGATGACCAACCGCGACTTCATGGACGGCTACAGCCGGATGGCCGCGTTCGATTCCAACATGCGCCTGGGCGCCACCAACCGCTGGAACGTCTTCCTTTCCCGGTCCTGGCACCGCGACGAGCAGGGAGTCGAGCGCGTGGGCGAGACGATGGGGACCTTCTTCAACCACGTGGGGCGGAACGTGAACTTCTCCGCCTTCTACGGCGGCACGAGTCCCGACTTCCGCATCGACACCGGCTTCGTTCGACGGGTCGACGACAAGCGCATGTTCACCAACCTGGCCTACCGCTGGTGGCCGGAGCACTGGCTGGTCAATTGGGGCCCGCGCGTACGGTACGGGCGGAACTACTCGTACGACGACGTGCTGATGGACGAGACCGTCGGCGGCGGCCTCGACTTCACCTTCGCGCGCAACGTGCGGCTGGGGTTGAGCGCGGAGCGGGCGCTCGAACGGTACGGCGGCGTCGACTTCTGGAAGTGGAACCACGGCGTCGACTTCGACGTCAACGCCAGCCGGCGGATCGCGCTGGTCGGCAGCCTGTCGTGGGGCGAGTCGATCCGCTACAGCGGGATGCCGTTTCTCGGCCGCGGCCGTCTCGGCAGCCTGACCGCGATCTTCCGCCCGGTCTCGCGGCTGCAGTCGCAGTTGAACGTGGAGTTGAGCCGGCTTCCGCGCACGGCGACGCTGGTGTTCGACATCCGGGTACTGCGGGCGCTGACGACGTTCCAGTTCACCGAGCGGCTGCTGTTCCGGAACATCCTGGAGTACAACTCATTCGACAGGACGCTGGACGGCAACCTGCTGCTGACCTACCGGGTCAACTCCGGGACGGTATTCTACCTGGGCTACGACGGCCACTACCAGCAGCAGGACCGGCTGGATCCGCTGGACCCGATGCGCTACCTGACGCCCCGCTACCGCCGGACCAACCGCGCGATCTTCACGAAGATCTCGTACCTCTTCCGGTACTGA
>JAGWAH010000043.1:13154-13626 GCA_021296515.1 Acidobacteriota bacterium
GGGGGCGCATCGGGCAACGGCAGCATGTAGTGGGTCCGGGACCGGACCTCCGCGTCCTCGCGGGCCACTTCCACCTGCAGGCGCCGCGTCCGCCGCGTCTCGTCCGGGTTGGACGAGTAGAAGCCGAGCACGTAGTAGTCGCTCGTCTCGGCGTCGATCTCGGTGAACGCCTCGCGAAACGTGTTGCGGTTCACCACCGCGATCCCGCCGGTCAGCTCCGCCAGCGTCCGCAGCGACGAGTGCTGCTTGCGGATGTGCTCGTTCCACTCGGTGGTCCGCAGATCGAAATCGAGATCGGGGATGGTGGTCAGCCCGCGGACGTCGATGGTGTAGAACGAGACGTTGGCGCGGTTCGCCTCGTCGATCAGCAGCAGCAGCTCGTTGTGCAGCTCCGAGTCGCTGAACACCTCGCCGAACGCGTCGACCGTCGCGAACTGATCGAGGGCCGGCTCGTCGAACTCCGGCAGATCGA
>JAGWAH010000043.1:13644-14416 GCA_021296515.1 Acidobacteriota bacterium
GCGCGCGTTGACGCGGCTGTCGTCGAACGGATTGAAGTTGTAGCCGGCGCTCACGTACAGGAAGACCTTGCGCCGGTGCCGGATCTGTTCGAGCCCCCGCACGGTCTCTCGCGCCGTTTTGAACGCGACGTGGGCGCGCCAGCGCGACTCGCCGAGCGATGAGAGCTGCGTCGCGCGTTCGATGAGCTGGCGCGGATCGAACGCCTCGCCCACCGCCCGGTCGATGGCGCGCAACCGGTTCCGGTCGGCCGTCATCTGCACGCGGATCGCCGACTTGCCGCTCGAGATGATGCCGAACTCGTCGCCCTCGTGGATCAGCGTCTCGGGCAGCAGCTCCATCACCCGGTGGATCAACGGCGTGTCCGGCGGCCGGATGTGCAGGTCGTCGATGAAGATGACGAAGATCCGTCCCGGCGTCGCGCTCGCTGCCGGGGCGGTCCGTCCGGGCAGGATGATCCCTTCCGGCACCGGCGGCGGGGGCAGCAACTGGTTGAACACCCGCCCGCCGTGCACGAGGACCAGCGAGGCGATGCGCTGGGGCTGGCCGTCCTCGTAGATCGTGAAGTCGTCGAGGGTCAGGTCGGGCAGGAACTGGCCGTCGGCGTCGCGGACGATGACGTCGGTGGTGACCAGAGTGACGCCCGACCGGAACACCGGCGGCGGCTGGGCCGAGGCGGGAGCGAGGGTGCCGGCCGCGAGCACCGCCGCGACCAGAAACGAGGTCTTCAGGGGGAGCTGCAACGACATGTTTCGCAGTATAGCGCGGGTTCGC
>JAGWAH010000044.1:0-12720 GCA_021296515.1 Acidobacteriota bacterium
CGATGGTCGCGAACGCTTCGCGCGGGATGGCGTTGTGGGCGCTGCCTCCTTCGAGGCGGGCGAGGCGGAACGGCGCGCCGGCGTGGGCCGCCCAGAGGGCGCGCGCCAGCAGGCAGACCGCGTTGCCGCGCTGCAGGTGGATGTCGCAGCCGGAGTGGCCGCCCTTGAGCCCCCGCAGAGCCACCGTCACCGCCCGGTCGCCGCTGCCGGTGCCGGCCGCCGTCACGCCGAGCGAGAGGCGCATGTCGCCGCCGCCCGCGCAGCCGACGTACAAGATGCCCTCCTCTTCGGAATCGAGGTTGATCAGGCGGCGTCCGGCCAGCAGGCTCGCGTCGAGCTGCGCGGCGCCGGTGAGCCCCGTCTCCTCGTCGATCGTGAACAGCAGCTCCAGGGGGCCGTGGGCCAGGTCGGTCGAATCCATCACCGCGAGCATCGCGGCGACGCCGATCCCGTTGTCGGAGCCGAGCGTTGTGCCGGTGGCGTAGAGATGCGCCCCTTCCCGCCGCGGGACGATGGCGTCGGTCCTGAAGTCGAAGGCGACGTCGGCGTTCTTCTCCTGCACCATGTCGAGGTGCGACTGCAGGATGGTGACCGGCGCACCTTCGCGGCCGGCGCTGGCCGGCTTGCGCACCACGACGTTGCCCGCGGCGTCGACCGCATGGTCGCAGCCGGCAGCCCTTGCTGCCGCGATGACGTGCCGCCGCATCCGCTCCTCGTCCTTGGAGGCCCGCGGAATGGTCAGGATGGTGTCGAAGTGGCTCCAGACCGGCTTCGGCTCGAGCGCTGAAACGAACGTCATGGCAAGTCTCCGCAATCTGCGCCCGGCGGGCCGGTTCGGGGTCCGCAAGCGCGCTTCACTGCACTCCGCAGGGTGGCGTGCCCCTCTGCCCGACACGCGGCAGGGCGCTCAATCCTGCATGGTATCATCCGGGGCCACCGTGGAAACGCCGCTCACCCCGCTGGAGTTTCAGCGCCGCGCCCGCAGCCTGTACGCCGATCGGGAGGCGGTGATCGACGGGTCGCTTCGGCTCACCTACGGCGAGTTCTTCGCGCGTTGTGACCGCTGGTCGGCCGCCCTGCAGAGGCTGGGCGTCCGCAAGGGCGACCGGGTCGCCTATGTCGCGCCGAACACCCACGCGCAGCTCGAGTCGTTCTACGCGGTGCCGCAGATCGGCGCCGTGCTGGTCCCCATCAACTTCCGGCTGACCCCCGACGAGATCGCCTACATCATCGGCCACAGCGGCGCGAAGGTGGTGTGCGCGCACGCGGACTACCTGGAGGCGGTCGACGGCGTCCGCGCGGACTGCCCGGGCGTCGAGCACGTCGTGGCCCTGGAGGGCGCGCGCGAAGGGTGGCTCGACTACGAGGCGCTGCTCGGGGCCGAGGAGCCGGTGTTCGAGGCGGCCGAGGTGGACGAGAGCGACCTGCTGACGATCAACTACACCAGCGGCACGACGTCGCGCCCCAAGGGCGTGATGATCACCCACCGCAACGCCTGGGCGAACGTCGTCGGCACGCTCGTGCACTGGCCCATGGGCTGCGGGACGCGATACCTCTGGACGCTGCCGATGTTCCACGCCAACGGCTGGACGTTCACCTGGGTCGTGACGGCGGTGGGCGGGGCGCACGTCTGCCTGCGCGCGGTGGATCCGGCGCTGGCGTTCCGGTTGATGCGTGAAGAGTCGGTCACGCACATGTGCGCCGCGCCGACCGTGCTGATCATGCTGGCCAACGCGCCCGCCGACGCCCGGGGCGAGGTCCGGCGCGGCGTCGACGTGATGACGGCCGGGGCGCCCCCGGCGGCCGCGACCATTCAGCGGCTCGAGGGCGAGTTCGGGTGGGAGCTGATCCACGTCTACGGATTGACCGAGACCGCGCCGTTCATCACCGTCTGCGAGCCTCGTCCCGAGCACCGCGACCTGTCGGCGGACGAGCGGGCCACCGTCAAGGCGCGGCAGGGGGTCGAGCTGATCACGTCGGGCGAGCTGCGCGTCGTCGACGACGACGGCGACGAGGTTCCGCGGGACGCGCAGACCCTGGGCGAGATCGTCGTGCGCGGCAACGTCGTCACCGCGGGGTACTACAACGATCCGGAGGCGACGGCCCAGGCGATGCGCGGCGGCTGGTTCCACAGCGGCGACGCCGCGGTCGTCCACCCGGACGGCTACGTCGAGATCCGCGACCGCTTCAAGGACGTCATCATCAGCGGCGGCGAGAACGTCTCCTCGGTGGAGGTCGAGGGCGTGATGATGCGCCACCCGGCCGTCTGCGAGATCGCCGTGGTCGGCGTCCCCGACGAGCGCTGGGGCGAGACTCCGCACGCCTTCGTGGTGCTGAACGACGGGGCGTCGGCCACCGCCGGGGAACTCACCGACTACGCGCGCGACAACATGGCCCACTTCAAGGCGCCGCGCCGGTTCAGCTTCGTCGACCAGTTGCCGAAGACCGCGACCGGCAAGATCCAGAAGTACGTGCTGCGGCAGGGCCGGACGGCGATCGGCAGGCAGTAGGTTCCGCCGCCGCGCGGCGCGCCTGCCGGCCCGGTGGCCCGGTCGAGTCCTCCTACTCGGATCTGAGCAGCATGGTGGCGGGGGTCCGGACGGCGCGGGTGGCCGGTATCAGGCAGGCCGCCAACGCCACGGCGAGGACGACGAGCGTGGCAGTGCCGAGCACGATCCCGTCGTGCGGCGCCACTTCGTAGAGCAGCGCCGCCGCCGCGCGCCCCCCAGAGACGCCGGCGGCCAGGCCGAAGACCGCGCCGATGATCACCGGCCGCATCCCCTGTCCGAGGGCCATGCCGAAGACGCGCCGGGTAGTGGCGCCGAGCGCGAGCCGGACGGCGATCTCCGTCCGGCGCCGCTCGACCGCGGCCGCAACCACGCCGTAGACGCCGAGTCCGACGAGCAGCAGCGCCGCGAGGGCGAAAGCGCCGGTCAACGAGAGCTGGAAGCGGCGTCCGGCGACGGCCCGCGAGAGCACCCCGTCCATCGTGCGGATGTTGTGGACCGGCAGCCCGGGAGCGACGGTGCGAACCGTCTCGGTGACCGCCGCGAGCATCGCTCCCGGGTCCGACTCGGTGCGCACGACGACAATGGCCTGCCGCCGCGGGAGCTCCCAGTACGGGACGTAGGCGACGAAGCCGGCAGCGGTCTCGAGATCGACGACGCGCGCATCCGCGACCACGCCGACCACCTCGCGCGGATCCTGTCCGCCGCGGCGCACGAGCCGCCCTATGGGATCTTCGCCCGGCCACAGTGTTCGGGCGACCTCGGCGCTGATCACGATGGGCCGTCGCCGACGGTCGTCTTCCGTGAACATCCTGCCGCGAGTCAGGGCGATGCCCATGGCCCGCGGATAGTCCGGACTCACGAAGCGAAAATTCGCCAGCGTCCATTCCACGATGGGGCGCACGTCGTCGGCCCTCGCGAGGCTGTCGATGAACGAGCGCCCTTCGAGCGGCAGGCGCTGAACGAGCCCGGCGGCGAGCACTCCCGGCGTGTCCTCGAGTCCGCGCAGAACGTCGGCGTAGACACGCGTGAGGTCGCCGGGATCCGGGTACCGCGGATGCGAGAGCTGGATGTCGGCTGCAAGAAGGCGTTCGACGTCGAATCCCCGGTCTGTCTGCATCACGCGTACGAAGCTGGCCAGCAGCAGTCCGGTAACGACGAGCAGCCCGACCCCGAGTGCCGCCTGCAGGCCGACGAGCCACGCCGGCGCCGCCCCGCGCCGCCCCGCGGCGGCTTCGCGCACGGTCAGCATCTCCATGGGAGCGACGCGGCTCGCGCGCCACGCCGGCGCCAGCGCGCACAGCAGGCCGCAGGCGAGCGTTACCCCGAACGACGTGGCCAGCACCGCGCCGTCGACGGCCACCTCGTCGAGCCGCGGCAGGTCGACCGGCGCCGCCGCGAGCAGGACATGCAGCGTCGCATGCGCGATCAGCACGCCGCCGAGGCCGCCAGCCACGGCGAGCAGAAGACTCTCGCGCAGCGCGCGCAACATCCCGTCGCGCGGCGGCGCACCCAGCGCTCCCCGAAGCGCCAAATCGCGGCTGCGCTCGAGCCAGCGCGCGGCGAGCAGGTTCGACACGTTCGCACACGCCGCCAGAAGCATCGCGGCGACGGCCGCGAGCAGGAGCCAGAGCGGGCGGCGCGCAGCGCCGACCACCTGCTCCGCCAGGGGCAGCACGTGCGCCCGCGGGTGGAGCGGCGTAGAGGCGAACGCGTCGTCCAGGATGCCGTTCAGCTCGACGGTCGCCCGGTCCGCGGTGACGTCCGGTGGGAGGCGCAGCAGAGCCAGATAGTCGAAGGCGCCGGGCGAGCGGACCTGGAAATCGGTCCAGGCAAGGGGCTCGAAGATGTCCGCGCGTCCGGTCCAGCCGTCGGTGGCGGCCAGATTCTCGAACCGCGGGAGTCGGAACGAGGCCGGCAGCACGCCGACGATCTCCACCGGGCGGTCATCGAGGGTGATGACGCGTCCCAGAACCGACGGGTCGCCGCCGTAGCGGCGCTGCCACAGCCCGTGCGTCAGCACGGCGACGCCGGCGCTCCCGGCGGTTGCGTTGCCGTCCCGAAAAAACCGCCCGAGCAGCGGTTCCACCCGTAGCAGGTCGAAGATGCCCGGCAGGACGCGCGCCCCGTCCAGCGGTTCCGGCGTCCCGCCGGTAGCCAGCACGCTGGTGGGTTGCAGCGCCGTGAGCTCGCGGCAGGTCGTCTCGCAGGCCCGGCGCCAGGCATCGACCGAGCGGACGTTCACGTTCCACACTGGAAACTGCTCCAGCTCGGGGATGACGAGCTGCACGGTCATCAACCGATCCGGCTGCCGGTAGGCAAGCGGCGACAGCAGGATGCCGTCGACGAACGAGTAGACCGCCGTGGTGGCGCCGATACCGAGGCTCAGGGTCGCAATCGTCACCGCCGTGAACAGGGGACTGCGCCGCAGCGACCGCACCGTCAGGCGGACATCCCGGATCGCGTCCGACACGGGCCGCACGCCGCGTGCGTCCCGCACCGCCTCTTGAACCGGGGCCACCCCGCCGAGCCGCAAGTGCGCCTGACGGCGAGCCTCGCGTGCGTCCATGCCGGCGGCGCGGTTCTTCTCCGTCTCCATCTCCAGGTGGAAATGGAGCTCCTGTTCCATCTCGGCGTCCTCGCGTCCGCCGCGCGCGAGGCTCCGGAGCCGTCGCAGCAATTCGGTGAGCATGCCTCTCACTCGGCCCAGTTCAGCACGCCGTTGACGGCGCCGGCGGTGCGCTCCCACTGCGCGCGTTCGGCATCGAGCTGCCGGCGACCGAGTCCGGTGAGCGCGTAGTACCGCGCGCGGCGGTTGTTCTCGGTCACGCGCCAGGCCGAGTCGACCCAACCCTTGCGCTTCATCCGCTGCAGCGACGGGTACAGCGTGCCCTGCTGGATCGCGAACACGTCGCCGGACATCTGTTCGATCCGTTGCGCCAAGCCCCAGCCGTGCATCGGCTCGATGGCGAGGGCGCGCAGCACCAGCAGGTCGAGGGTGCCCTGGAGCACGTCGGTTCGGTCGGGCGGCATGGAAGCTCCTTTTGTGCTTCTGGAGGATTCTGCCGCAACTTCTTCAGAATGTCAATAGAAGCTGGCAGCTTTCTGCAGGATGTCGATGGAGCGCGCGTGGGATGGTTGGTTGGGGAACGCGCCTCGTGTCATCGTAAGCAATGGCCGGACGCGACGTGCTCGCCCGCGTGTGGTTCGATCAGGCCTGCGCCGATCTCGCCGCGGCGGAGGACAGCGCGGCCACCGGCCACAACGAGTGGGCCTGCTTCCAGGCGCAGCAGGCAGGCGAGAAGGCGCTGAGGGCCGTGCTCTAGGCGCAGGGACGGACGAGCATCGTCACGCACAGCCTGCGCCGGCTCGTCCGGGAGAGCGCGGCGACCGGCGTGGGGTTCGCCGACCTCGACGAGCAGGCCCGGCTGCTAGATCAGCACTACATTCCGACCCGGTACCCCAATTGACTCGACAGCGAGACGACGCCGTCGGCCTACTACGACGAGAAGGATGCGGAGCGATGTCTGCAGTCTGCTCGCTTGATCCTGGAGCGCGCGCGCGCATCCTTGTCGAGCTGAAGCGACTGGCGGCCGGCCTGCGCCGAGACTTCGCGATCGACGCGGTCTACGTCTTCGGTTCGTTCGCGCGACAGGCGGAGCACGAAGGGAGCGACATCGACCTGCTAGTCGTCGGGGAGCTTCCCGGACGAGTCTTCGACCGGGTCGGCGAGGTGCTGCGGCGGACGACGCTGCCCGTCGAGCCCATCGTCGTCAGCGCGGCGGCGTTCGATCGGCATTGCCGTGAGGAACATCCCCTGTTCGCCGCGATTGCCAAGGAGGGCCTGCGACTCCAGTAACCGGCGGCTTCCGCGGCCGGTCGTGCCGGGGCCGGTGTGCGGACGAGAGGAGGGGCGCACGGCAGAGGCTCGATCGTGCCTCTCTCGACGCTCTCTTCCGTTGCCGCTGCGTGCCCGCGGCGGCTCGTCGGGTTACCCCGGCGCCGGCGCCAGCACCGCGAGCACCAGCAGCCGTCCGGCGCCGGTGTTGCGGATCCCGTGCGGCGCGCCCTCCGGGGCGACGAGCAGGGCGCCGGCCCGCATCGGCGCTTCCCTGTCCTCGAGCAGGAACAGTCCTTCGCCTTCGAGGACGTGGTAGACCTTGTCCATCCCGGCGTGCGCGTGGAGTTTGTGCTCCTGGCCGGGCTCGAAGGCGTTGAGGCCCACCATCACGCGGTCGGATCGGAAGAGGGTTGCCTTTCCCATCTTGTCGGGTCTGTAGACGGCGTGGTCGCGCGGGTCGATGGGGGTGGGGTGTTGCATGGTCGGTCCGCCTCCAGTGTGCGGGCAATCGAAAGTGTATCGCGGGCGGCGCGGGGTCGAGCAGTGCGCGTGTCATGATGTAGCCGGCCTCGAAAGGAATCACGACCGTGCGCCACACGAAGATCGTCGCCACCCTCGGACCTGCTTCGGCATCCGAAGCCACGGTGGATGCCCTCCTGGCGGCCGGGGTCGACGTGTTCCGCATCAACTCCTCCCACGGCACGCGCGACGACCGGCGGCGCATGGTGGACCTGGTCCGCAGCCGGGCGGCGCCGGCGGGCCGCATCGTCGGGGTGCTGCAGGATCTGGCCGGTCCGAAGATTCGCATCGGGCAACTGGCCGATCCGGACGGCGTGCAGCTCGAAGCGGGCGCGCGCCTGCGGATCGCGGTCGGCGATTTCCCGGGTGACGCCGAACGTGTGTCCACCACCTGCGAACCGCTCGCGGCCGCGGTGCAGGGCGGCGAGACCCTGCTGATCGACGACGGGCAGATTCTCCTGCGAGCGGTATCCAGCAACGGGACGGAGATCGTGACCGAGGTGGAGCATGGCGGACTGCTCACTTCCCGCAAGGGCATCAACGCGCCGGGCGTCGAGCTGCCGCTTTCGGCCGTCACCGACGCCGACATGGAGGAGATCGAGGCGGGCGTGGCGATGGGCGTCGACTTCCTCGGGGTCAGCTTCGTCCAGAGCGCGGACGATCTGCGGAAGGCGCGCGCGATGACCTGGGCGCACGGTGGGGATTCAGTCGGCTTGGTGGCGAAGATCGAAAGGCCCCAGGCCATCGAGCGGTTCGATGACATCCTCACCGTCTCCGACGCGGTGATGGTGGCGCGCGGCGATCTCGGCCTGGAGATCCCGCTCGAGCGCGTGCCGCGCGTCCAGAAGAGCCTGACCCGCCGGGCGCGGGACGCCGGGGTGCCCGTCATCGTGGCGACTCAGGTCTTCGAGACCATGCGGCATGCCCCGCGGCCCACGCGGGCGGAGGTGAGCGACGCGGCCAACGCCGTGGACGACGGGGTGGACGCCATCATGCTCGCCGGGGAGACGGCGGCCGGCGAGTACCCCGTGCTCGTGGTGCAGACGCTCGACGCCGTGCTGCGCGACGCGGAATCGATGCAGCCGGACCGGGTGATCCCGGGCGCCAGCGGCGACCGGCACGACCGCGCGCTGTGCGATGCGGCGGTGACGCTGGCCGCCGCGGCGGGCGCCACGTCCATCGTGGCGGCCACCGGGAGCGGCGCGACGGCGCGGCAGCTCGCCGCCCTGCGACCGTCGATTCCGATACACGCGGTCACGGATGACGACGCCGTGGCCCGGCAACTGGCGCTGCATCGGAGCGTGGCGCCGCTGGTGGCCCCTGCCGGTCGGCTCGTGCAGGGAGAGCTCAAGCCGGAGCTGGTGCGCCGCGGGATCGTCAAGGCCGGCGACGCGGTGGTGATTGCCCGCGTGCATTCGGATCTGGAAGTCGAGGATGCGAACTTCGTCGAGCTGCAGCGGTTCTGATCGATTCGGAGGGAATCATGAGGTGGATGGCGGTACCGGTCGTCGCGCTGAGTGTCGCGCACGGGGTGCCCAACGGCGCCGGGTCGGCGGTGAACCCGCTCGCGGTGTTCTGATCCGCTCGACTATCCGCCCGTATCGTCGCCGCCCACTGCCGCGCAGCCTGCCAGCTCCCAGCCGTGGAACACGAGCGCTACTCCGATGTGGCGCACCGCCGGATGCTGGCGGCGCAGAGCCGGATCGGCCAGATAGCCTTGCAGTTGCGTCCGGGCTTCGTGCAGCCGCGTCGCCACGACCGCCTCGTCGGCAGCCTCGCCGCGCTTCAGGTACTTGATCTCGATCACGTAGCCGTAGGGGATGTCCGGGTAGCGGGCCAGAAACGGCTCCAGGTGCAGGTCCGCATAGCCCTTGTTCAGCTCGCGCTCCGAATGGATCAGGAAGTGGCCGATCAGGCTGAAGTGGGCCGCCAGGAAGGCCTGCACCACTTTCTCGCCTTCCAGGTAGTCGCGGATGCCGGTCTGCGCCGCGATGGCCTCGCCCAGGAACTCCAGCGCCGGCCGCCAGGAGCCGCGGTAGGCCATGTCGACCACCAGGTTCGAGAACCTGTAGTGGCTGACCGAGAAGACCCCTACGTCGCGATACCCGTCGCGCAGGTAGCCGTACAGCAGCCGCCGCACGGTCTGGTTGGGGATGCCGAGCCGGGTTCTGCCGTGGGATTCGCCGCGGATGCTCAGCAGTCCGAAGTAGTAGAGCAGCGACAGGAAGTTCTCCGGCTCGACGAGCTCCTCGAGCGGGAAACTGAGATTGACGTCGGCGTCGGCGCCTCCTTCGCCGGCGATGTTGCGCAGCAACTCGAAGTTGCCGTTGAAACGGACGCCGGCCTCGCGGTTCACCACCAGCAGATGCCGCAGCTTGCCGTAGTCGATGCGCACGTTGACGTCGATCAGGTTGTCCGGCATCGACCCGTTCGGCACCGATTCCGACAGGTAGTAGAGCACCATGTCGGTGTTGTAGAGGTCGCCCCGAGCGCCCCTGGCGAACCGGTAGCCGTTGTACCACTCGCGGATCACCGCCAGGGTCGCGTCCACGTCCTGGTCGAATGCGCCGCGATCCCGGTACAGCTCCAGCAGACCCCGCACCTCGTCCTCGGTGAAGCCGAGCAGTTCGCTGAACTCCGAACGCAGGCTGACGTTCTTGCCGATGTTGAAGCCGCTGGTCACGTCGTCCATGGTGATGGGCGAAACCCCCGTTATGAACAGCCGCTCCAGCGCTCCGCCGCTCTCCCCGGCCCCCGCCTTCAGCGTGGCGAAGAAGTTGCGGTAGAAGCCGCCGCCGTGCGTGAACGACTCGTACGCCTCCCGGCCGTGGTGCGCGAGCACCGTGTTGGCGAAGTTGTCGTACTCGTCGATCAGACCGTACAGCGGGATGCCGTGGTCGCCGGCGTAGGCGAACAGCTCGCCGAGCCGGCCGTCGGCGGCCGGCGGTGCGAGGATGCGGCGGATCGCCGCGTCGGGGAACAGGTCCGCGTTGCGTTCCAGCGCGCGCCGGATCGCCATCTCGCAGTAGGCCTCGAAGCGTTCCCGCAGCGTTTCCAGCGTGTCGTCGAAGGCGGAGAAGTTGAAGCGCAGGATGACGTAGCGCGAGCGGTCTTCCGTGGGTTCCCGGCCGATGTCGGTTCCGTCGAAGACGGCGTGCCACTCGTCGGCCCGGGTGCGGTCGTAGTAGTTCTCCAGCACCGACACCCAGAGGCTCTTGCCGAAGCGCCGGGGACGGATCAGGAAGGCGTAGCTCTCCTCCTCCAGCCGGTGGAGAAACCGGGTCTTGTCCACGTACAGCCAGCCCTTCAGCCGGATGCGCCTGATGTCCGCTTCACCGTAGGGAATGCGGGGGTAGGTGGCGGCCATCTGTGCAGTCCTCGGTCGGCGCGGGCTGCGCCGCCGAACCCGCCGATCATGCCACACGCGGTCACAGGTTCCGCCACGCACGACCAGGCTGCGCCGGCCGCAGTCAACGGAAGGTTGAAGCGCAACGCGCCGCCGCCGGCATGCCGGGGCCTGGCGTGGCCGGGAGCCCGGTTCCGTCATCGATCCTTGAATCCTGGGCGCAGACGGGGCACACTGATACGTCGCCCCGCACAAGGCTTCGAGCATGTACGCATGAGATTACGAGTTGGCGTCGCCGGTGGATTCCGTGTCCTGCTCGTTGCGGCCGTATTCGCGGCGGCGACTGCGGCCGCGGAGCGCGCACCGTCCGCGGAGGTGCGTCCGACGCAGACGGCGCGGGCGGATGCCGCGGCGAACCGCGTCGTCCAGCGCACCTGCAGGACGTGCCACAACGACCGGACCCTGCGCGGCAACCTGTCTCTGGAGCGCTTCGACGTCAGGGACGCGGCCGAGCACGCCGACGTCGCCGAGCGGATGGTCCGCAAGCTGCGGGCCGGCATGATGCCCCCGCCCGGTCCGCGCCGCCCGGACGGCGCCGCGCTTCTCAACTTGGCCGAGACCCTGGAGCGGCGCCTCGACGACGCCGCCGCGCTGGCTCCGGATCCGGGCAGCCGGCCCTTCCAGCGCCTCAACCGCGCGGAGTACGCGCAGGCCATCCGCGATCTGCTGGACCTGGAGGTCGACGCCGGCGACTGGCTGCCGCTGGATCCGGTGAGCGCCAACTTCGACAACATCGCCGACGCGCAGACGCTGTCCGCCACGCTGCTCGAGGCGTACCTGAACGCGGCGAGCGCCATCAGCCGGCTCGCGGTCGGCGAGCGCAGCGGCCGGGCCGTCGATCACACCTACACCAACTCGGAGTACGTGTCGCAGCACCCGTGGGACCACGTTGACGGGGCGCCCTACGGAACGCGCGGCGGTCTCGTCGTCGACCACGTCTTCCCGGCCGATGCCGAGTACATCTTCGGGTTGACGTTCACTTCCGGGGCCAACACGCGCGTCGAGGATGTCGACGTCTCGATCGACGGCGAGCGGGTGGCCCTGCTGCACTACAACACCGACCGGCAGGTCGACGCCGACGGCCGGGGCGGCGTCAGCACCGCGACCCCGCCGATATTCGTCCGGGCCGGGACGCACCGGGTGGCGGCGGCGTTCATCCGGCGGCACGACGGGCCGTACGAGGACCTGATCCGGCCGCACGAGTGGTCCTACGCCGGGGGCGGCTCGGGCGGGGCGGGCGTCACGACGTTGCCGCATGTCCGCGACGTCATCGTCAGCGGGCCCTACAACGCGACCGGCCTGTCCGACACGCCGAGCCGGCGGCGCATTTTCACCTGCCGCCCGACCGCACCCGACGAGGCGCGTCCCTGTGCCCGGCGCATCTTCACGCGGCTGGGCCGGGAGGCCTACCGCCGCACCCTGACCGACCGCGAGGTGGACGACCTGCTGCGATTCTTCGACGACGGGGCCGCGAACGGCGGCTTCGAGGCGGGCGTGCTGACCGCGCTGGAGGCGCTGCTGGCCAGTCCGCACTTCGTGCTGCGCCTCGAGCGCGAGCCGGTGGACGCGCCGGAACGGGGCTACCGCCTGACCGACGTCGATCTCGCCTCGCGCCTGTCGTTCTTCCTGTGGGGGACCCCGCCGGACGACGAGCTGCAGGCGCTGGCCGACGTGGGGCTCCTGACGCCGGACGAGCTGGATCGTCAGGCGCTGCGCATGCTTGCCGATCCGCGCGCCGCGGCGCTCGGCCGCCGCTTCGCCGGACAGTGGTTCCGGCTGCAGGACATGGACAAGGTCCGGCCGGACCCGAACTTCTTCCCGAACTACGACGAGAACCTCGCGCGGGCGATGCGGCGCGAGACCGAGCTGTTCTTCGCCGACCTGGTGCGGGAGAACGGGAGCCTGCTCGACCTCTACCGGGCCGACTACACTTTCGTCGACGAGCGGCTCGCGCGCCACTACGGGATTCCCGGCGTGGCCGGGCGCCAGTTCCGGCGGGTCGCGTATCCCGACGACACGCGCCGCGGGATCCTGGGCCACGGCAGCATGCTCGTGCTCACCTCGCTCGCCAACCGCACCTCGCCGGTGTTGCGGGGCAAATGGGTGATGGAGGTGCTGTTGGGAACGCCGCCGCCGCCGCCGCCGCCCGACATCCCGGCGCTGGAAGATACCGAGGAGGTCCGGGACGGCCGGCGCCTGACGACCCGCGAGCGGATGGAGGCGCACCGGTCGAACCCGAGCTGCAGCTCGTGCCACCGGCTGATCGACCCCATCGGGCTGGCCCTCGACAACTTCGACGTCACCGCGAAGTGGCGCCTGCGCGAAAACGGGGTTCCGCTCGACACCCGCGGCGACTACTACGACGGGACCCCGGTCACCTCGCCGAGCGAGCTGGTCGACGCGCTGCTGGCGCGGCCGATTCCGCTGGTGCGCACCTTCACCGAGAA
>JAGWAH010000044.1:12862-13246 GCA_021296515.1 Acidobacteriota bacterium
GACGGGATGCGACTGACGCGCGACGGGACAGAGGAGAGACCATGTCGTTCATCACCGGAAAGCACCTGCCTCGCCGGACGTTTCTGCGTGGAATTGGGGCCACCGTGGCGCTGCCGTTCCTCGACGCGATGACCCCGGCGGGCCGGTTCGGCCGCACCGTCACGGCGGCCACGGCGGATGTCACGCGCCTGGTCTGCGTCGAGGAGGTCCACGGCCTGCCCGGCTGCAACGAGTGGGGGGCGACGCGCCACCTCTTCGCGCCGGCCTCCGTGGGGTCCGACTTCGAGCTGCTGCCCGACAACGCCCTGAAGTCGCTCGAGCCGTTCCGCGACTACCTGACCATCGTCAGCAACACGGACGTGCGGATGGCCGAGGCGTTCAGCC
>JAGWAH010000045.1 GCA_021296515.1 Acidobacteriota bacterium
TAGGCGCCGGCGTCGACCGCCGCCGCGTTCGGCTGCGCCTGCTTCCGAAGCAGGAAGCGCTCCAGGACCAGCGCGTCCATGTTCGTCGCCAGGAAGCAGCGATAGCCATGCTCGGGCGCGCACACGATCGGCTCGCCCCGCACGTTGAAGCTCGTGTTGATCAGGACCGGGCAGCCGGTCTTCGCCTCGAAGGCGCGCAGCAGCGCCGCGTAGCGCCCGTGCCGTTCGGTGTCCACGGTCTGGACCCGCGCCGAGTAGTCGACGTGGGTGACCGCCGGAACGTCGGACCGCGCCGCCCTCAGCTTGTCCAGTCCGCGCAGGCCGTTCCCACCCTCGTCGAGCCGCGTCCGGCGCGACTCGCGCACTGGGGCCACCAGCAGCATGTACGGGCTGTCCTCCCGCGGCCGCATCTCGAAGAAGTCGGCGACGCGCTCGCGCAGCACCGACGGCCCGAACGGGCGAAACGACTCGCGGAACTTGATCTTGCGGTTCATCAGCGACTGCATGTCGCGGCTGCGGGCGTCGCCGAGGATGCTGCGCGAGCCGAGCGCGCGCGGGCCGAACTCCATGCGTCCCTGAAACCACCCCACCACCTGCTCGCGCGCCAGCAGGTCGGCTACTGCGTCGCACAGGGACGCATCGTCCGCGTACTCCTCGTACACCGCCCCGGCGCTCTTCAGGAAGGCCCGGATGTCGTCGTCCGTCGCGCGCGGGCCGAGCAGCGAGCCCTGCTGGGCATCCGGCGTCCTCGCCGCCCGCGGGTGGTCGAGAAGCTGATGCCAGATGAACAGCGCCACACCCAGGGCGCCGCCCGCGTCCCCTGCCGCCGGCTGAATCCAGACTTGGTCGAACGGCCCCTCGCGCAGCACGCGTCCGTTGCCGACGCAGTTCAGCGCGACGCCGCCGGCCAGACACAGGTTGCGCATCCCCGTCTCGGCGTGCACGTGGCGCGCCGCCCGCAGCATCGCCTCCTCGGTCACCGCCTGAATCGACGCGGCGATGTCCATCTCCCGCTCGGTGACCGGCGCCTCCGGCCGCCGCGGCGGCCCGCCGAAGAGCGCGTCGAACCTGCGCGACGTCATGCGCAGGCCCTGACAGTACTCGAAGTACGACATGTCGAGGCGGAACGACCCGTCCGGCTTCAGATCGATCAGGTGGTCGCGGATGCGGTCGATGTACTTCGGCTCGCCGTACGGGGCCAGCCCCATCAGCTTGTACTCGCCGGAGTTGACCTTGAAGCCGGTGAAGTAGGTAAAGGCAGAGTACAGCAACCCGAGCGAGTGCGGGAAACGGATCTCGTGGGTCAGCTCGATGCGGTTGCCGCGGCCGACGCCATAGGCGGTGGTCGCCCATTCGCCGACCCCGTCCAGCGTCAAAATGGCTGCCTCGTCGAACGGTGACGGAAAGAATGCGCTGGCCGCGTGAGACTCGTGGTGCTCGGTGAAGACGATCTGGCGCCGGTAGCCTGGCAACCCGCGCGCGATCTCGTGGGGCAGGTGCAGCTTCTGCTTCGCCCACAACGGCACGAACCGCAGGAACGACCGGAACCCGCGCGGCGCGAAGGAGAGGTACGTCTCGAGCAGCCGCTCGAGCTTCAGGAACGGCTTGTCGTAGAAGCCGACGTAGTCGAGCGCGTCCGGAGCGATGCCCGCCTCCTCGAGACAATAGCGAATCGCATGGACGGGGAACGCGTGGTCGTGCTTCCGGCGCGTGAACCGCTCTTCCTGGGCCGCGGCCACGATGTCTCCGTCGACCACCAGCGCCGCCGCCGAGTCGTGGTAGAAGGCCGAGATGCCCAGGATCGTGGCCGGCGGCACTGCGGCCGGGGCGATATCGCGCCCGATACGATACGCGGATACGGCGCCCGAGGGATCCGACCGCCCGTCCTGCGCGCCAGACGACAGCCCTGCTCAGCCACTTCGAGAACCGCCATGCCTGCCGGGGACCGCGAACGAGCCTCAACTCGGCGGGGAGCCACGCTGCGAGCCGGACGGGCGCGACCCTCCGCGCGGCCGCTCAGCAAGGAAGCTGGGACTCGATCCATGGCGGGTCCATCCGGAGGCCGCTTAGCAACTCCCGTAGCGAGCCGGGGCGGTTCCGAATCGCGGCCGCGTCGATCCCGCCGGTGTTCACGAACGCGCGGAACCCGGCCGTCACGGCGTCGGACACGGCGTCGTGCCAGCCGGCGTGCGCGGCCAACCAGTCCGCCTCGACCAGCATGTCGGCGTCCAGAAGCAGGTCCGGGCATCATTGATAGCCCAGCACCCTGAAGTCATCCGCGTACCGTCGCCTCAGCAACCGGGTCGCCTCCTCGTTCAGCTGGCTCGCGGCTGGCAGGCCGGCCGGACTGCGATTCAGCCGCGGCAACCGCCGGTGTGGCAGACCCACGTGGCGACACACGGCTTCCCAGTCCGCATCCAAACGCTCGTAGAAGCCGATGAAGTCCGGCAAACGGCTGCTGGGAGAGCCAGTGGCGGTCGGCGAAGGCGTCGGACCCACAGGCGGTGTTCAGCCACCGGGAGAACTCGACGAAGCTCATGGCGCGCCGGACCCCGTGGAATCGCTCGATGAAGTACCGCTGAGCGGCCGTCTGCGACCGCGCCAGCGTGTGCTTGTCCGCATAGCAGGAGAACGTCCGCGCGCAGGGATGGCGGACGAAGGCGAAACTGACGTAATGCCGCGCCTCCGGACGGGCGGCGGCGACCTCGGATAGAGTCTGCTCGCGAAACAGCTCGGCGTCGGGGTCCGCCGAGCGGAGCGCCGACATGATGCTTCGGGAGGCGACCTTGGGATTGCAGATCCACAGGAAGCCATAGCGGCGCGATACGATCTTCTCCGCGCGGAGGTCCGGTCTGAGACCGGCAGTCGCCACCATCTCGAGAGCTGCGGCGTGGTTTCCCGCATCGAGCGCGGCCGCGAGTGCGATTGCGACGGCGCGGTGCTCCACGGTGGCCGAAGCAGCCAGGCACCGACCCACGAGCCGCAGCGTTTCGACGCCTGCGACGTGCCGCGTTCCCTGCAACAGCCCCGCGTCGCGCTGTCCACCGCTCGACAGCGCCCCGGCGAGGCCGGTCCTCCGAAGCAGCCGGTAGGCGACGCGCGCCGCGTCCCGCGCATCGGGCTTCATTGCCGCGAGCCTCTCGAAGTAGACAGTATCGCATCGACGGCCATGGCCCGCGTCCGCCAATAGCGGATCCAACAGGACCGTCCTGACGTCCCTGACGATCCGGACGACCCGGGAAGACGCTCTTCGGCGCAGATCCTGCCGCAGCATCTACCAGCGCCCGTTCTGTCAGTCTGACACATTGAGGCTGGTGTAGCGCTCCTCCTCGTCGATGCGGGCACTCTGCCGGCCGGGCTAGGCAAGGCTAGCCCGCTAGCCGGCAAGCCGGCCGGCCCGTGCCCCTGCAGAGCCGCGGTGCTACCTCCTACCGTTCCGAAGGCCATGCCACATTCCGCCGGCGCTCGCCGCACACGGTCCGCGTGATGATGTCCAGATAGCGCGCCGCCAGCCGATCCCGATCGAACCGCGCGACGTGCGAGCGACCCGCCCGTCCCAGGCGGCGGCCGAGCGCCGGTTCATCGGCCAGCCGCAGAACCGCGGCAGTCAGCCCGTCCGCGTCCTCGGGAGCGATGCACACGCCACAGCGCGCGTCCTCCACGAAGCGCTTGGCGAACCCGCGGACCCCGAGAATGATCGGCAACCCCATCGCAGCGGCTTCGAAGATCTTCGAAGGCATGATGGAGGCAAAGGTCTTCGACGCCCGCATGTGGACGAGACAGGCGTCCGAACAGGCCAGCACGGCCGGTATGCGGCTCCGTTCCAGCCTGCCGGTGAAGACCACGTTGTCGAGCGCCGCTTCCGCCGCCGCCTGACGCAACGCATCGAGGCGTGCACCGTCGCCGACGATCAGAAAGACGATGTCGCGCCGACCTCGATCCATCAGCTTCGCCCCGGCCCGAACGACCACATCGAGGCTGTGCACGGGACCAACGCCCCCGCAGTAGGTGACGACGAAGCGGCCGGCCACCCCGAACCGGGACGCTACCGCCGAGTCCGCGACCCGCGGACGGAACAGCTCGCGATCGACCCCGTTCATGACGATGTCGACTTCCTCGGGGTCGACGCCCCGGCGGGCCAGGCCTCGCCGATAGCCCTCGCCCACCGTGACGATGCGCGCCGCCGCTCCGCAGGCGCCCCGTTCCATCATTGCGATCAGCTCCAACGCCAGCCGTGACCGCAGCGCGCCGACCGCTGCGACCGACTCCGGCCACAGGTCCCGGATCTCGAGCAGCAGCGGGCGGCGGTGCCAGACGCTGACCAGCACGCCGACCCAGGCGCAGAAGGGCTGCGGCGAAGTCGCGAGCACGATGTCCGGACGGTGTTCCAGCATTCCACACAGCGTCGCCGACACGAGGTACGACAACCAGCTCGCGGTACGTCTCCACAAGCCCTTGTTGGCTGCAAGGTACGTGCAGACCCGGACCACGCGAACGCCCTTCGTCTCCTCTACCTGGCGCAGCCGGTTCCGGTAACCCGGGTAGACCTCGCCCCGCGGGTGGTTCGGCGCACAGGTAACGACGGTGACGTCGTGGCCGGCCGCGGCCCAACGCGTGCAGTGTTCGTACGTGCGCGCGGCGGGCGCGTTGCTCTCCGGCGGGAAGTAGTGGGAGAAGAACAGGATGCGCATCAGGCCGGCTCGATGCGGATGGCGGTCCCCATCCCGACCACGTCATGCGCGCGCGCTCTACCGCAGAGTCTGCCGAAGCAGGCGCACCAGTTGCTCATCGGGTTCATCGGGTAGTGAGGTCAGGCCCAGCGTTGCCGCCACTGCATCAGCATGAGGACAGCCCAGATCCGGTGTTGCTCGGGCATCCCGGCCAGGTGCCTTCGCCACGCTCTGCGGACAGGCGGCGGCCGGAGACCGGCGGCTTCGATCCGGTCGGGACGAAGCAGATGTTCCGCCCAATCGCGCAGCGGCCCGCGAAGCCAGTGCTCCAGCGGTACCGAGAATCCGGTCTTCGGCCTGTCGACAAGTGGTGGCGGGACGTACCGATAGAGTACTTGGCGCAGGATCCACTTCGTTGCTCCCCCACGGATCTTCAGTCCGAAGGGCAAGCTCGACGCCCACTCGACGATACGGTGATCCAGTAGGGGCGAGCGCATCTCGAGGCTCGCCGCCATGCTGGCGCGATCGATCTTCACGAGGATGCCATCGGGAAGGTAGGTGACCAGATCGTACAGCGTCATGCGGTCGCCGAATTCCGGGATCTCGGCGTCGAGACAAGCCGACTCCCAACGGACGCGCCCGTCTCCGCCGCCGGAGAAGAGCAATCCGGGATCCCGCCATATCGATACAAGGTTCCAATACAGCTCGTCCGCCGATTCGGCGAGCGAGCAGACCGCGCCCGCCTTGTGGACTCCCTCTCCGAAGCTGCGATGCCGAAGGCGAGCGGGGACCAGCGGCTTGGCGACCGCAAAGGCGGAATCCCACCAACTGACGGGCACGCTGGTCAGCAAGGCGCCAACCGATTGCCGCACCGCTCGCGGCGCGCGCCGGGCAGCCGCCCACAGGGTCCGTGCCAGCTCGTGACGCCTGTATCCCGCGAAGACCTCATCCCCTCCGTCTCCCGAGAGAGCTACGGTGACGGACCGCCGCGCCAAGCGGGAAATCAACAGGGTCGGGATCTGCGAGCTGTCCGCGAACGGCTCGTCGTAGATCTCCGCCAAGTCCGGGATCATCGCGCGCGCGTCGTCGGCGGACAGGTGGAAATCGACGTGCTCCGTGCCCAGATGCCGCGCGACGGCCGCAGCCGCCGCGGCCTCGTCGTACTCGTGATTGTGGAAACCGATGCTGAAGGTTCTCACCGGACGTACGCTCTGCCTCTGCATGAGCGCGGTGACGGCTGCCGAGTCGATTCCTCCCGACAGGAAGGACCCCACCGGCACATCGGCGATCATCCGGCGCGAGACCGCGTCCCGGAGCAGGCTGTCGAGCTCGGAGACCAGCACGTCCACCGGTTCGGAGCGGGTCGCGCGCGCAAGGTCGCAGGGACTCCAGTACCGCTCGGTGCGGACCGGCCGGTCGAAACGGAACACGCTGAATGTGCCTGGTTCGAGCTTCCACGTATTGCGGAAGATGGTCAGCGGCGCCGGCACGTACCCGAATCGAAGGTACGCGGCGACGGCGGTCGGATCGATCTCGGGCCTGAAGCAGTCGACCTGGCGAAATGCCTTCAGTTCCGAAGCGAAGAGCCAACCTGCCTCGTTGAGTCTGGTCACATGCAGCGGCTTTTTCCCCAACCGATCGCGGGCGAGAAGGAGGCTGCCATCCAGGCGGTCCCAGATTCCCAACGCGAACATCCCCCAGAGCCGCCTGACCGCGGTCGCTCCGCCGAAGGCAGCCGCCGCTTCGACGATGACCTCCGTGTCCGAGGCGCCGCGGAACCTGGCGCCCCGCCGCTCCAGTTCGGTGCGCAGCTCGCGATGGTTGTAGATTTCTCCGTTGAAGACGCAGACGTAGCGTCCGTCCGCCGACAACATCGGCTGGTGCCCCGCCTGCGTCAGGTCGAGAATGGACAGCCTGCGGAACCCCAGCGCGATTCCGGCCTGTACGTCGAGCCAGCGCCCGTCGTCGTCCGGACCGCGGTGCACAAGCGCGGACGCCATGTTGTCCACGGCCGCGTGGAGGGTAGCGGCGTCGCCTCCCGCCGGGCCGAGCCATCCGACGATGCCGCACATGGGATCAGGGCACACTCTTGCTACGAGAGGATCCTACTATGCTGCCTGCCACTCGCGCGACGCGCACTCTCGGTGGCGGAGCAGCGATGGAGACGGCCATGCCGCATGGTTCTTTGTCGAGTACTGCCGCATCCCCCGGATCCCAAGAGTCGCATGGGCCGCGCAACCGGAAGCCGCACCTCCTGCTCATCGGTCCCCGCATCATCGAGAACAACGTCATCGGCGGGGACATGGTGCAATTCGAGGGGCTCATCGGGAATCTCGAGCGCCGTGCAAGGATCGAATTGACCGTCATCAGCACGGCGCGTCTACGGGCTCGCCGGAACAGGGCCGGAAGGGCTCGCCTGGACGCTGCCACCTTCGTCAACACCTTGGTGCTGCTGTGGCGTCACGCGCCTACGGCGGATGTGGTTGTCTGGTACGTCTCGTCGCGCGCGGCCATCCTCGGCGGGGGGGTCGTCTGGCTCGTCTGCACGCTGCACCGCCTGCCCCTGAGCATTCGCTTCTTCGGTGGGAGCTTCGACGCCCGACTGGCGTCCGCCGCCGGGATCTGGCGATTCATCGCGGCCCGTACGTTCCTCCGGGCAGACGTCCTGTTCTGCCAGACTAGACGGCTTGCGACGGCGCTCGGCGCGGCGTGCACGACGGCGTGGCTGCCCAATACGCGGGACATGCCGCCCCGCCGGCAGCCGTATCGGAGAGCATGCCGCCGGCTGCTCTTTCTCTCCCGGCTGTTGCCCGAGAAGGGCCTGCCGGAGCTGTTGGAAGCGGCGCCGCGATTCCCTGCTCGGGTACGGCTGTCGGTCTTCGGCCCCGAAATGCCGGGCTTCGACGTTCGGGCCATCAGTCGCCTGTCGAACGTGACCTTTGGCGGACCCGTGGCTCCGAAGCACGTCCCGGCGGTGATGGAAGACCACGACGCGCTCGTGCTTCCGACGTACTACCACGACGAAGGGTATCCCGGCGTGGTGATCGAAGCCTTTCAGATGGGCCTGCCGGCTGTTGCCACTCGACTGCCGGGGCTTCGGGAACTGATGACCGACGGCAAGGACGGCCTCCACGTCGCGGCCGGTTCGGTCGACTCGCTCGTGGACGCCGTCGCTCGCCTCTGCTCCGATGACCAGCTCTTTGAGCGGCTGCGAAGGGGTGCCCTGGAGACCGGAGAACGGTACCGCGGCGACCGCGCCGCCGCCGCGATAGAGGACCTGTGCCGTCGGGCCGCTACACCCGGCGAAGACACCGGTGGAGGGGTGTAGGAGGTGAACGCTGAAGCGACGGCCGGCGCTTCTCCCTGACCTCTGTGGCCAAAGCCACGCAAGCGACCCCGATCAGGAAGTTGCACGGTCGATTGGTCAGTATCCCATGAGCCGTCACGCTGAACACCCCCAGCACCAGGGCCCAGCCGCTCACGGCGCCGAGGAGCGCCTGCCGGCGAGGGCCGAGCCGCGCCATCGTCCAGAGAAACGCCATGAAGAGCACCAGCGGAATGAAGCCGCTCTCGCCCACGAGCACCAGGTACTGGTTGTGCGCCCCCTGCGGATTCCCGTCCTCGTCGTACAGGCCGGTATCGAGCTGATGAAGCCGCCCGAGGCCGTGCCCGAAGAGCGGGGCCTCCAATGCCATGTCCGCCGCCGCGCGCCACAGGGTCAGCCGACCTGCCAGCGAGACGTCGTCGATGGACCGGCTGTCGACGATCTGCACCAGGGATTCCAATCGCGCGAGTTGGCTGTTCTGGAGTGCGCCGGTCAGACTCGTGAAGCTCCCCGCCACGACGACGCCGGCGAGCGCCAGAACGCCCGCGAGACGCCGACGTTCGATCCCCCGACTCGCCAGCAGGCTGTGCGCCAGAAGGGCCGGCAGGACGACGAGTGCGGTCCTCGACAACGTGAGGACGAGCGCCGCCCCCGCGGCCAGCAGGACGCCGTCCGCAAACGGTCGAAAGCGCCCCGCGCAGACAAACGCAAGCGCCAGGGCGACGGTGAGGCACGCGACTAGCCCCGCGTTGTTCGGATTCGAGAAGGAACCCGAGAAGCGCACGGCGCCGTCCTGCGGTAGCAACACATATGCTTCCATCAGCCACGGGTGGGCCAGCATGAGCACGCAACTGGCAGCCATCACCACGAGAAGCCCCCGCAGCAGGCCTTCCCCCCCGATCCGCGCCCAGACGACGCGTCCGCCGAGGGCCGTGGCCACGATCAGGAGAACGGAATTCACGTGGCGCGCCAGATGGAAGACGGCGTCGGACCGGACATCGCTGCCGGTGACGATGGAAACGACGATTCCGATGCCTGCATAGGACACGAGCGCCGACAGGATGAGCACGCCGGACGTGCCCAGCGCCACCGTCAACCGAACGCGCAGCAGCTCCGCGAGGGCTACGACACAACAGACCAGCAGCAGCGGAGAGAACACGCGTTCGACGCCTGTCAACATGTGCGCGAAGTCGTTCAGGCCCAGCAGGCAGACGACGCTCAGCGTCCAGAACGCCACGCTGACCATTCGATCCAGGAGGCGATCCAGCGGTGCCTTCCGTGGCCCGGGCGCTGTGCTCAACTCCATCGTTCCTTCCACGCAAGCAGCATCAGGATCACCCACAACCGGTGCTCCTCGGCCCTGCCGGAGAGGTGGCGGCGCCATGCGTCCCGCACCGGAACCGGCCGCAGACCCGCCTCCTCGATCCGGTCGGACCGGAGCAGATGTTCCGCCCAGTCCCGCAGCGGTCCGCGCAGCCAACGGTCCAACGGCACCGAGAAACCCGCTTTCGGCCGGTCCACCAGGTGCGGCGGAACGTAGCGGTACAGCACCTGCCGCAGGAGCCACTTGCTCGCGCCCCGGCGCTGCTTCATGGCAAATGGCAGGTTCCACGCCCATTCGACGACGCGATGATCCAGCAGGGGCGACCGAACCTCGATGCTGGCCGCCATGCCGGCGCGGTCGACCTTCACCAGAATGTCGTCGGGGAGGTAGGTCACCAAGTCGTACAGCGTCATCCGCTCGCGGAAGTCGGGAACGTCCAGGTCGAGACCCGACGACTCCCAGGCGACGCGGCCCGGTCCGAGGCCGGGGCCGAGTGCGTCGGGATCCGGCCACAGCGAGACCATGCGCCAGTAGAGATCGTCCGTCACCTGCCCTGCCGAAAACAGAACGCCCGCGTGGTGGACCCGCTCGCCGAATCGGCGCTGCCGCCAACGCGCCGGGACCGCCGGATCGACGAGGCGCCAAGCGCGATTCCAGCAGTCGAGGGGAACCGCGGTCAGGAACGCACCTGCGGGACGCCGCAGGGGTCGCGGCACGGCGGAGATGACCGCCGACACGTTGCTGATCGTCCGGTAGCGCCGGTACCCCGCGAAGACCTCGTCGCCTCCGTCCCCGGACAGGGCGACCGTGACGAACCGCTTGGCCAGACGCGAGACCAGGAACGTCGGTATCGACGAAGCGTCCGCAAACGGCTCGTCGTATATCTCCGCCAGGTCCGGCAGTACGTCGCGCGCCTCGTCCGCCGACACGTAGAGCTCCGCGTGATCGGTCCCCAGATGCCTGGCAACGGCGGCGGCCGACCCGGCCTCGTCGTACTCCCGTTCGCGGAAACCGATGCTGAAGGTCTTCACCGGTCGCGCGCTCTGCGCTTGCATAAGCGCGGTGACGGTCGACGAGTCGATTCCTCCCGAGAGAAGCGCGCCGAGCGGCACGTCGGCGACCATGCGCCGCGAGACCGCGTCCCGGAGCAACCTGTCAAGTACGGAAGCCGCTTCTTCCGCCGGTTCGGAGCTTCGCAGGCGCCGCCTCCGCGCGACGGCGCGCGCACTCCAGTAGGGCTCGCTACGGGTCGCCCGTCCGAACCGGAAGACGCTGAACGTGCCGGGCTCCAGCTTCCAGGCGTCCCGGAAGATCGTGCTCGGGGCGGGCACGTACCCGAACCGCAGGTAGGTGGCGACAGCCGCCGGATCGAGGTCACGCCGGAAGCAGTCCATGGCGTGGAACGCCTTGAGCTCCGACGCGAAGAGCCACCCCGAGTCCCCGATGCGAGCCACGTGCAGCGGCTTCTTGCCGAGCCGATCCCGGGCGACCAGGAGGCTGCGCTCGACCCGGTCCCAGATGGCCAGCGCGAACATCCCCCACAGCCGGCCCATGACAGTCTCCGCCCCGTAGGCATCCGCGGCCTCGACGAGGACTTCCGTGTCCGAGGTGCCGCGAAATCGCACGCCCCGGAATTCGAGATCGCTGCGCAGGTCGCGATGGTTGTAGATCTCGCCGTTGAAGACGCAGACGTAGCGGCCGCTGGACGAAACCATCGGCTGGTGACCGGCAGCGGACAGATCAAGGATCGACAGCCGACGGAACCCGAGGGCGATCCCGGCCTGCGCGTCGGTCCAGCGCCCCGCGTCGTCGGGGCCCCGGTGCGACAGGGTCGCGGCCATGCGTTCTGCCGCCGCATCAAGCGTGTTCGGATCACTTCCGGGCGGAGCGAGCCATCCGACGAGGCCGCACACAGGCCGCATGATACAGTGCGGCTGCTGATCGGCGATCCGAAGCCGCCGCGCGGAACCACGAGCCGCCCATTGTCGGATGCGGCGCCGCATCGATAAGACCTCCGACGGCATGAACGAGAAAGGCAAGCCGGCTCGGCGCCAGCGTGCACTCCTTCGACTGTGACCCGGAGTCTGTCCGCTGTGCGAGAGCGCTGAGGCATCGGCACCTCGACGGTGACCGACAGTGGACGATCGAAGAAGGCTCCGTTCTCGACGACTCGTTCATGGCGTCATTTGGCCGGTTCGACATCGTGTACGCCTGGGGCAGCCTCCACCATACGGGCGACCTGTGGGTTGCTGTGGAACGTTCGGCCGATATCGTCAGCCTGACGGGAGTGCTGTACGTGTCGATCTACCCTGACAGAGGGATTCGCTCCATCCTCTGGTGCCGCATCAAGCGGAGCTACTGCTCGAACTGGATCGGCAAGCTGGTCGTCCTGGCGGTGTTCATCCCCTATTTCGCCATCCGGGCTCTTGTCGAGGACTTGTGCCACGCCAGGAACCCCATTCGTCGATACACGGACTAATCCCAGAGAGCACCGTGGCATGTCGTTGTTCCGCGATTGGATCGACTGGTTGGGGGGGCTACCCGTACGAGTGCGCCCGTCCGAGCGACGTGAGCCGATTCATGGAGAACCGTGGATTCGTCTTGCAGAGACGACATCTCCAGTTTGGATCATGATGCTGCTTCAGGTTCGACGGGCGAACAGGTAACGCACCGTACCGCCCGGGGACCCGGCACGGCTGGCCGCCACCTGTGAGGATCTTGTCGATCTCCCGGCCGATGCTCGCCGCCGCCTGGCCGCCGGCGACCGCCTGCGGGTCGTGGAGCGTTTCGGTACCGAACGGCTCGTGCAACGCACCTTCGAGCTGCTCCAGGACGTCGTACGCGCCTGACGCTCGGCGGCACGTTGCGCGCCGGCCTCGCCGAAGGTCTCTTCAGGGCGCTCATGATAGAGTTTCGGGCGTACCGGACCTCGGCGAACCGTCTCGATCCGACCACCCGTGAGATCGCGGCCCGCAGCAGGAAATGAACGAACGAATGGCGAGTCGTCCGTTGGGGATGAGCCTCGACGGCGGGCGACTGCTGACGCTCGGCGCCGCCGTTGTTCTTTTGGTTCCCTTGTCGTCGGCCGGCAACCTCGCACACGTTCCCATCGTGCTGCCGTTCGCTTTGGCGTTGCTCGTTGCACTTTCCGTCTGGCGTCCCGGCGCCGGTCTGATTCTCCTCTCCGCCTTGATTCCGGTTTCAGGGTGGATGGCGCAGGCAACGGGTCTGCACGGGTTGCGAATGACCGAGGCCGTCGTGCTCGCGGTGTTGACCGGCGCACTCGCCGGCCTTGCGATCCGTTCGCGACGTAGCGCCGCCGACGACTCCGCGTTCCCGGCGGGAGTATGGCCCGCTGCATTTCTCCTGGCGGCGACCGCGACGTCCTCGGCGGTCGTCGAGTGGTGCGTGTCCCAGGCAGGCGGTCCCATGTCGTTGTCGGCGGTTGCCGACTTCTTCGGACCCCTTGCCACGACATATCTCTACGGGACCGCCGCGCAGCCGGCGGGGCTCGCCGCCGCGGCGCGTCTGGTCGAGGGCGTCGGACTGGTCCTGCTGATTCTGGAGTTCAGCAGGAGGCATCCGGACCTTCCGTGCAGGCTCGCGATCGCCTCGCTGGCAGGAGCCGCGGGTGCGGCGATCATCAACTTCTCCGTCATGGCCGCCGCTGCCGATCCGCCGACGGTCAACCTGGTTTCCTACCTCGGCGGGGCTCACAGACTGGCTGGTCACGTGGGCGACGTCAACGCCACCGGCTCGTACTTCCTGATGATGACGCTGACGGGCATTGGATTCACGGTCCGCGCCAGGGGTGCGGTCCTCCGCGGCTGCGCGCTGACGATCGTGGCTGGGGTCGCCGCGGCCTTCTGGCTCGCCGGGTCACGAGCCGCCGTCGCCGCGGCGCTGCTGGTGGTGCTGGGGGGAACCGCAACGTGGATTCGAAGACGACAGACACGCCAGTATCGTCGGACGCTTCTGGCCGGCGTCGTGCTGGCGAGCCTCGCGCTGCCGATTGTGATCGCGTCGACCTACCCGGGTCGAGACGTAGGCGACGGAGCGCTCGCGAGCGCTCGCATCCGCGTGGAGTTCGTCGCCACCAGTCTGCGCATGTGGTCCACCGAACCGGTGTTCGGGGTAGGAGCCGGACGCTACTACAGCCTGTCGGACCGGTTCATGGGACCGTTCATCAAGCGCCTGTGGCGGGAGAACGCTCACAACAACTTCCTGCAGATTGGCGCGGAGCTCGGCGCCGTCGGTCTCGCAGGCTTCGTCTGGCTGCTGGTCGCCGCCGGTCGTCGCGTACGGGAGGCGCTCCGGACTCGCGCAGATTCTGCGCGACCTCTGCTGATCGGCGCGAGCGCCGGCGCGGCTGCGTACCTTGTGACCTGTCTGTCCGGACATCCGCTATTGGTGCCGGAAACGGCCTATCCGTTCTGGATCGTGGGCGGCTTCGCCGTGGCGCTCGCACATCGCCGGCCGGGCTCGGCCTCATCGACTCGCATGCGGCGCTGCTCTGTTGCAGGAGCGATTGGCCTGTGCCTGCTGGCGACGGTGCCCTTCCGGGTCGACGCAGTGGTGCGCGACGCAGCGCTGCGTCAGGATGCACGCTTCGGAGCGTTCGACTGGGAGCTCGATCCGGCCGACGGACGGCGCTATCGTTGGATCGGCCCTCGCGCCAGCTTTTTCGTTACAGGCAGGGAACGTGCCGTGAGCGTTCCCTTGCGCGCGCTGCACGCAAGCCTCGAACGGCCGGTAACGGTTGACGTAGCCGTCGGCAAACAGCCCATGGCGCGGGTTCCGCTGTTCCACGACGATTGGGTCCACCTGCCCATGGATCTGCCGGCGTCCGGCGGCTGGAAGGGAATTCATCGGCTCGATCTGACTGTCGACCGCCCGTGGCCGCCGGACGAGAGGCGGAACGGAGACGGACGCACGCTCGGCGTCCAGGTCGGTGAGATCGTGGTGGCGGCATCCGGGCACGAGTGACCCGCACTAGGCATCCTGGCTACAGCGTCACCGGCGCGGCGGAGTAACACGCCCTAGCTCATCGTCGACGGCGAATGTGTCGTCGGCGGCCCGAGCCGTGCGTGACCGGTTCGGGCCCCGAGGGTGCACACTGTCGGTGTCCGTGTCGCCAGCGGTTTCGATGACTTTTCGTGGTCGAGTCGAGATCGGTCGTCCGTTTCCCGGTCGCTGTCGCAGCGGCGCGCCGGTGCGTGAGGAGCCGGTCGCGGTCCGGTCCGGATGGGACGGCTGGAGACCGCCGAGGCGGTGCGGCGGCTGCACAGGGAGACTGCGCATGCCGACTGGACGTGCCTGTTGGATTCAACCGGCGTCGGGGGTCTGGGGCGCGTGCGCGCCTGTGGACGTGCTGACGCTGGCGCCAAGCCGGTGCGGATCACCGACGGCGCGTTGCGGAAGATCATCCGGGACTACACATGCCGGCCTCGAAGGGGTGAAGGAACACCTCTTCGATGCGGGTGCCCGACGAACTGTCCCGCCAGAGCCATCCCCAGGCGGACTTCTAATCACCGGCCGATGGTCATCGACCTTGGCGCCGGAGCCGAACACCTGGGTCAGCCTGACCGACAGGTTGGGGTCGGCGGCGGCGCGCAGCGCGGCGCCGATGGCGTTCGGATGTCCGTTGCCGCTTCCGCCGAGCCCGATTCGGTCCAGTAGACGCGGGGCGTTCCGGCGGCGTGGCCCGGCGGGCGGGATATGATTCCGGGCGTGAGAGCGGACGGTGCCTGGACAACGTCTTCATCGAGCGGCTGTGGCGGTCGCTGAAGTACGAGGCTGTGTATCTTCACGAGCTGGCCGACGGGTTCGCGGCCGAGCGGGTGATTGCGGCGTGGATGACGTTTTACAGCCACGTACGTCCGCACTTGGAGGACGTACGCCGGCCGAAGCCTACGGCGAGGAGCGTGCGGCGTGAGCATCCGAACGGTACGGCCGGAGTCGATCACGGCGGGAGTCGTCCTCCGCGAGGAGGCGGTCGCGGCGCCGGTCTTCTGCAGAAGCGGACACTGCATGAGCGGAGCGGTCACCGCCGTATCCCTGCGGCGCGCTGTTCAGTCTGAGGTCATCGTCCGATCACACTAGTGCGGCGGCATCAATAAACATTAGGACTGTCGGGGAACTCGTCTCGAACCGAGAGAGTTCTCATGCCGCAGAAAA
>JAGWAH010000046.1 GCA_021296515.1 Acidobacteriota bacterium
CGCAGCAGGATCTCGGTCCTGACGGCATATCGAACGCCACCGTGCGCATGATCGCCCGCGTTACCGCCGCGGGCGAGGCCGTGCGCATCCGCCTCGACAACACGTACGGCGACGAGCCGCTCGAGATCGGCGCGGCCGCCGTCGGGCAGCCGATGCGCGGCGCGCGGCTGGCGCCGGGCTCGAACCGGCCCGTGCACTTCGGCGGGAGGGCGTCGGTCACGATTTCGCCCGGCGGACGGGTGACGAGCGACCCGGTACCGTTGGCCGTGCGTGCCGGACAGGACCTGGCCGTGAGCCTGCACGTGCCGGGCGCGGGTGTGCGGCCGAGCCGGCATCGGAGCGCCCTGACGACCTCCTACCTGAGCGCGGACGGCGCGGGTGACGTCACGGCCGACGAGACCGGCGGTTCCTTCGCCGCGACCACGACCTCGATGTGGTGGCTCAAGGCCATCGACGTCCGGAGCCGCATCTCCACCGGCGTGATCGTGGCCTTCGGGGACTCCATCACCGACGGGTCGTGCGCGAACGTCGACGGATACGATCGCTGGGAGGACTGGCTGGCCATCCGGCTGGCTTTGGCCGCCGGCGAGCCCGGCGTGCACAAAGCTGTCGTCAACGAAGGCATCGGCGGCAACACCGTGACGCGGGCCGGCCTACGGCCGCCGCCGGTGAGCACGCCGGGGATCGAGCGCCTCGAACGCGACGTCTTCTCGCACCACGGCGTGACGCACGTCGTTCTGTTCATGGGCACCAACGACATTCGACGCGACGCCTCCTCGGGGGGAGTAATCGCGGGCATGGACCGGATCATCCGGGAGGTGCAGGCGCGGGGCATCGCCATCCTCGGCGCGACCATCATTCCGCGTCACAACCGCGCTCCGACCCCGGAGAACAGCGGTTGGACGCCTGCGAAGACCGTCGTCCGCAACCGCGTGAACGACTGGATGCGCGACGAGGCGCCGTTCGACGGCGTGCTCGACTTCGACGCGGTGATGCGGCGGGCGGACGACGCGGACCTGCTGGAGCCGGCCCTCGACTGCGACGGCATCCATCCGAACGTGCTCGGCTACTACGAGATGGGCCGGTCGATTCCCCTCGATCTGTTCGCGCCGTAGCGCAGGCCGTAGTGACAGGGATTCTGCGCCGGTTGTTCGGAGGGCGGCGGACCGGTGCCGAGCAGCCGGTCGTTGTCGTCTCCGGACTTCCGCGATCCGGAACGTCGATGCTGATGGGCATGCTGGCCGCCGGCGGGCTGGAGACGCTGGTGGATGGCGTCCGCGCACCGGACGACGACAACCCGCTTGGCTACTTCGAGCTGGAGCGGGTCAGGCAGCTCCAGACCGGCATGGATACGGCCTGGCTCCGCGACGCCCGCGGCAAGTGCGTCAAGGTCATCTCGTACCTGTTAAAGCACCTGCCCGCCGACGAGCGCTACCGGATCGTGTTCGTCCGCAGGGATCTGGCGGAAGTGCTCGCATCGCAGCGCAGGACGCTGGAGCGCCGCGGCGAACCGGGCAGCGACACTGCCGAGGACGGTCGGCTGGCCGGCGCGTTCGCGGCCCACCTGAGCAAGGTGGAACGGGAGCTGGCGGCCCGGGCCGAGTGCGAGGTGCTGTACGTCGACCATCGGTCCGTGATCGAGAATCCCCGGACCGTGGCGGAGCAGGTGAACCGGTTTCTCGGCGACCGCCTGGACCTCGACCGGATGGCCGAGTCGGTCGATCCGCGGCTCTACCGGCAGCGAGCGGGTGAAGAGTCCGCTACCTGATGGCCGGCGCACCCTTCCTTCCGGCGGTCGTCGCGATTCTCCTTCTCCCGACGCCGGCCCTGGCCTACGTGGGGCCGGGCGCGGGCTTCGCCTTCGTCAACGCCGCCGGCGACGCCCACGCCGACCGCGCGGCGGCAGTGCGCGCGGAGGCGGCCCGCCGCTTCGGAGGGCGGAGTCGATGAGCCGCAAGTCCCGCAACAAGCCGCGGCGCCGAAAGGCGCGTTCGCAGCGCTCGTCGAAGCGCGGCGACAAGCCGTCGCCGCGCAGCGCCCCGTCGCCCGCGCCGTCGGAGGCGCCACGCGCAAGCACCCCGTCGAAGGCGTCTCGTCCCCCGTCGCCCGCGCCGGCGGCCCGACCCCGCGCCGCGGCGTCCCGCAGCAGGCTGGCTGCCCTGCTGCTGCTCGCCGGCGCCGGGGCGGCGCTGGCGTGGGTCTGGTCGCGCGGCGCGCCTCCGCTCGTCGAACGCACCGCCGAACAGAACCTGCTGCTGGTCACCATCGACACGCTGCGCGCCGATGCGCTGGGCAGCTACGGCGGTCCGGCCGCGACCCCCAATCTCGATCGCCTGGCCGCCGCCGGCGTCCGCTTCGAGTTCGCCCACGCCCACGCCGTGGTGACGCTGCCGTCGCACGCCAGCATCCTCACCGGGCTCTATCCCTTCGAGCACGGGATCCACGACAACGCGGGATACAGATTGCCGGAAGAGAGCCTGACGCTGGCCGCCATGCTCCGCGCCGAGGGATTCGCCACCGGCGCGTTCGTCGGCGCCTTTCCACTTGACAGCCGGTTCGGGCTCGACAACGGCTTCGACGTGTACGACGACCGGTTCGGGCACGCGGAGGGGCCTTCCGACCTCACCATCGCGGAACGGCCGGCAGAGGCGGTGGTAGAGGCTGCCCGCACCTGGATCGAGTCTCAGTCAGGACAGTGGTTCGCCTGGGTCCACCTGTTCGATCCGCATGCCGCCTACAGCCCGCCGCCGCCGTTCGACGCACGTTACGCGGCGAACCCGTATCACGGCGAGGTCGCCTACACCGACCACGCGCTCGGTCCGCTGCTCGACGTCGCCGGCGCCTCGGAAGCGCGCCCGACCCTCGTCGTCGTCACTGCCGACCACGGCGAGGCCCTCGGGGAGCACGGCGAGCGGACCCATGGCCTGTTTGCCTACGAGGCGACGCTGCGCGTTCCATTGGTCGTCGCGCAGATCGGACGCGAATTGGCCGTTCCGGACGAGGGGGCGGTCTCGGCCGAACCGGTCCGGCATGTCGACATCGTTCCTTCGGTGCTCGATGCGCTCTCCTTGCCGGCGTCGCCCGCGTTGCCCGGCCGCTCGCTCCTCGACCCGGCGCCCGCCGACACCGAGCCGCTGTCGTACTTCGAGGCGCTGCCCGCCTCGCTGAACCGGGGCTGGGCGCCGTTGCGCGGCGTGCTGGCGGGACGCGACAAGTACATCGATCTGCCCCTGCCGGAGCTCTACGACCTGCAGGCCGATCCCGCCGAGACGATCAACCTGGTCACGGGCGGCGCGGGGCGGGCGCGGGAGCTGGCGACCCTGCTGGCGGACCTGCCCGCTTCGGACCCGCTCGAGCGGCGCGTTGCGGAGACCGCGGAGGTGATCGAGCGCCTCCGGTCCCTGGGCTACGGGGACGGAACCGCGCCCGCCAGGGACGCCTACACCGCGGACGACGACCCGAAGCGGCTCGCGCACCTCGACGACGCGATTGACCGCGGCACGGACCTGTCACAACGGGGCCGGCCGCGCGAGGCGATCGAGGTCTACCGCAAGGTGATCGCCGAGCGGCCCGACCTGGAGCCGGCCTACCGGCACCTGGCGTACCTCCACTGGTCGCTGGGCGAGGTGGAAGAGGCCGTCGGGGCGCTGAGACGGGCCCGGGATGCCGGCATCGCGAGTCCGGCCGTAGCCGGCCAGCTCGGGATGTACCTGGCCGAGAGCGGTGCGGCCGACGAGGCGGTGCCGCTGCTGGAAGCGCTGGCGGCGGGTGTGGGACCGCCGGACCTCGACGCGCTGAACGCGCTGGGCATCGCCTATGCGCGGCGCGGGGATCACGAGCGGGCGCTGGAGACCTTCGAGCGCGTGATCGGGCTGGACCCCGACAGCGCGCTGGTTCCGGATGCCCTGCTGCGATTGGGCACCGAGTTGGTCGATGCGGGTGACCTCGGCGCGGCACGGTCCTACCTGGAGCGGTTCGTGGGGATCGCGCCGGCGGCGTTCTACGCCGAGGACATCCAGCGTCTGACTGGACTGCTCGAAAGCGGGGGTTGACGGGCAGACCGGCCGTCGGACGTCGACTTGTCCGGCCCCGATGCCGGACTATCGTGATGTCACGGTATCGTCTGGAAGTTTCGCTTGCGAACGATTCTGCTGCTACCATCCGCAGGCACGTGTATGGGGATCGCGGCGAGTTGCCGGACCCAGGCGCCGGTCATCAGCCGCTCCCGCGCACGTGATGGGGGCGGCGACATGAAGCGGCGAACCTACCTTCCGCTTGCGGGCGGGGCCTTCGGGTTGGCGCTCGTCCTCCTCGGCTCACCCGCCGCGGCGCAGGTCGACCTCGGCCGTATGGATCTGACCGTAGAGGACGAAACCGGCGCCGTGCTGCCGGGCGCAGCCGTGTCCATCACGGGACCGCAGGATCGATCCGACGTCTTCACCGACGTGCAGGGCGAGGCGCACCTGTTGCGGCTCCCGGTGGGTACCTACGTGGTGAGCGTCACCCTGCAGGGCTTCCGCACGTTCGTGGACACGGCCGTGCAGGTGCGGGCGGCGTCGGCAACCCCGCTGGTCGCGACGCTCGAGGTCGGCGGTGTGGAGGAGACGGTGATGGTCTCCGGCACGGCGCCGATCATCGACCCGCGCCGCCAGAGCACCGACACGCACGTGACGGTGGATGAGCTGCAGGAGATCCCGTCCGCGCGCGACCCGTGGGTGGTGCTGCAGACGATTCCCGGCGTCGTCGTCGACCGCGTCAACGTCGGCGGGGCGGAATCGGGCCAGCAGTCCATCTACATGGCCAAGGGCGCGAGCGACAACGAGAACACCTGGACGCTCGACGGCGTGGTGATCACCGACATGGCGTCGCTCTCGTCGCCGACCTACTGGGACTTCGACCAGTTCCAGGAGGTGCGCATCAACACGGGCGGGGCGGACGTGAGGAACCAGACCCCGGGCGCCGCCGTGGACGTGGTGCTCAAGAGCGGCACGAACCAGTACCACGGGAGCCTGCGGAGCTACTTCGCCAACGAAGGGCTGCAGCGCAACAACCTGTCGGACGAGCTGGCGGAGTCGATCGGCGGCGAGACGAAGAAGGGCAACCGGATGGAGCAGTACGCCGACTACGGCTTCGAGGTTGGCGGCCCGCTCGTCAGGGACCGGCTGTGGGCCTGGGGCTCGCTGGGGGAGACCGACATCCGGCTGCGGACGCTCATCGACACCGCGGACCGCACCACCCTGACCAACCGGGCGCTGAAGGTGCAGGGGCAGGTCACCGACGGCCTGCGCCTTGGGTTCAATCACTTCAACGGGGCGAAGATCAAGCTCGGGCGCAACGCCGGGCCGACGCGGCCCGACGAGACCACCTGGAACCAGGGGGGCAGCGGTGCGGGCCTGTTCACGGGGACGGCCACCTGGGCCGGGAGCGATCTGGTGGTCAGCGCCAAGGCGACGCAGTACAACTGGGGCTTCTTCCTGACGCCCCGCGGCGGGCTCGACAAGGACGTCTACCGCGACCTGAACCGCGTCTACCACAATTCCTACCTCGACTTCCGGTCGTGGCGGCCGCAGTCGGTGGTCGATGCCGACGCCAACTGGTTCCGCGGCGATCACGAGCTGAGGTTCGGCTTCAACTGGCGGAGGAACGGCGTCCAGACGGATCTGGTCTGGCCCGGATCGGGGACGCTCTCCCTGCATCTGGACAGCTATCCCGACAACGGCCTGATGCTGCCCATCATCTACGGCGACTCCTCCGTGAACGCGGAGGGCCGGTATCTGAGCTTCTATGCCAGCGACCGGATATCGATGGACCGCCTGACCGTGGACGTCGGCGTGCGCTTCGACCGGTCGGCGGCGTCGCTGCTGGAATCGAGCCGCCCGGCGAACCCGCTGGTGCCGGACGTGCTGCCCGCTCTGACGTCTTCGCCGCGGAGCAACACGCACGTCTTCGACATCGTGGCGCCGCGCATCGGGATCAGCTACGCGCTCGGTGACGAGTCGGACACGCTCGTCCGGGCGAGCTACGGGCAGTTCGCCTCGCAGTTGGAGGCGGGGGCTTCCAGCATCCTCGCGGGACCGGTCGACTATTCGGCCGTCTACTATCTGGCGATCGATTTCAACGGCGACGGCGTGACGCAACGCGACGAGCTGCTTCTCGACAATGGGATCGTCTTCGCCGACGGCTTCGATCCGGCCAACCCGACGTCGACCGAAAGCGTCAACCGGGTGGCTTCCGACCTCTCGTCTCCGCGGACGCACGAGCTCATCTTCGGCGTCGATCGGGAGCTGCCGATTTCGAACTCCGCCCTGACCGCGTCGGTGACCTACCGGCGGTTCACCAACCTGACGTGGGAGCCGCTGATCGGACTCACGTCCAGCGACTATGGCGTGGTCGACACGATCACCGCGACGCTGCCGTCGGCCGGCGGCGGCGGGTCGGTCAGCCAGGACGTCTACGCGCCGCTGCCGGGCGTGGCCCTGCCTCCCGGTGGAGGCCGGGAAGAGCGCAATCGCGGGGGCTATCACCAGGGCTACTGGGGTTGGGAGACCGGTTTCACGAAGCGGCTGAGCAACCGCTGGATGGCGCGCATCGGCTACTCCTACAACGACCATCGCGAGTACTTCACGGACCGGGCGGCGGCCATCGTCGATCCGACCCCGACGCCCACGAGCCCGAAGCGGGACGGCGGCCTGGTCATCACCAGCGAGTCGGGGAGCGGGAAGACGGACTTCTACTTCGTGAGCCCGCGGTTCCAGTTCGTCGCCAACGGGCTCTACGAGGCGCCGTTCGGCATCAACGTCGCCGCGAACCTGTTGGTCCGGCAGGGTTTCGGGCAACCCTACTTCCAGGAGATCCAGGCCCATCCGCGGGACGCGGCGGCGTTCAAGGACGTGCTGCTCGCGCCCGACGTGGGCGCTCATCGGCTGCCGGCCATCAGGAGCTTCGACCTGCGCATCGGCAAGGAGTTCCGGGTCGACGACGTCACGATGAACGTGGACCTGGACTGGTTCAACATCCTGAACGCGAGCACGGCCCTCAAGCGCCAGTACGACGTGGGCACGGCCGAGGGCCCGACCGGTCCCGGCAAGACGCTGGAGATCATGAACCCGAGCCTGCTGCGCGTGGGCTTCCGGCTCGGCTTCTAGTCGCGCAGGAGCGGCCATGGGACGCGCGGTGTCGATGCCGGCCGGATTGCGGATTGCGCTCCTTGCGGCGGGGGTGGCCGTCTGCTCGCCTGGTGGGGTCGCCGCGCAGAATCCCTGCCCGGCGGCGCCTGCCGACCCGGCCTTCCGGAACGCCGTGCCGGCGGCTCCGCCCCTCCTCGGGGGCGACAAGCGGTCCGGATTCATCGACGACGGCGCGCGTTGGGGCGTGCTCGACAGCCTCTGGAACCACCGGACCGCCGTGGAGCGGGGACTTCTGCGGCCGATGTCCGCGACCGAGTCGAACGAGGACGAAGGTGAGATCGCGGTGCTGCAGGACGAGGGCGATCTGTTCCGCGCCTCGAACATCTACGACCTGCGGGACGTCACGCTCCGGTTCGCCGCGAACGACGACGGCGGCTACGACGTGACGCACCGCGGGGCCGCCGCCTGGCGCTCGCCGCCGGGCGAGTCCCTGACTCTGGGCGACGACGACAGCGTACCCCTGGCGCTGCAGTTCGAGTTTCCCTTCTACGCGGCCACCCACGACGGCGCGTTCGTCAACTCCGACGGCAACCTCACGTTCGAGGAGGGCGACAGCGCCAGCACGGCCCGCGGCGTCTCCCGCCTGTTGACGGGGCCGCCGCGCGTCGCGCTGTTTCTCTCCGACCTCGATCCCTCGGCCGGCGGCGCGGTGTATGCCCAGGCCGGCGCCGACGCCGTCACCGTGACCTGGTGCGACGTGCCCGGGTTCGAATCGCAGAGCACGACCACGGTGCAGGTCAGCCTGCTGTCGACCGGTGTGATCGAGATGACGTTCGACCCGGATGTCGGGCTCGGAGACGCGATCGTCGGCCTGTCCCCGGGGCGCACCGCCGCGTTCGAGTCGGTCGACCTGAGCGATACCGCGGGGGCCGGGGGCGGCGCTGCGGCGATGGGTGAACGTTTCGCCGTGCGCGGCGAGCTCGACACGGTAGCGGTGGCACGGAAGTTTCTGCTGTCCCACCCGGACGCCTACGATCAGATCGTCATCTGGACGGACTGGCCCGTTCTGTTCGATGCGTTCGCCTACGAGATCACCATCGGCAACCGGATCGAGGGCATCGGGCAGGCGATCTACGACATTCCGGCCGACTTCGGCAGCGAATCGCTGACCAGCATCGTCGTCATGGGCTGGCTCGGCAAGTACTCCGACGATGCGGAGAAGAAGGTGAGCCGCGAGAACACCACGCTCAGCCTGCTGGCCCACGAGACCGGCCATCGCTGGCTCGCCTTCATGGAGTTCAGCAATCACGACCGGGAGCGCTCCGAGGCGCTCCTCGGCCGGCAGCGGGCCCACTGGAGCTTCTTCTTCGACAGCGATGCGTCGGTGATGGAAGGCAACGACATCGAGGACCTCGGCGGCGGGTCGTTCCGGACGGTGGCGGCGGTCGAGGGCTACAGCGCGCTCGACCAGTACGCGATGGGTTTGCGCCACGACCACGAGGTGCCGGCGTTCTTCTACGTCGAGGCGCCGACCAACGCCATGCCGCCCGCCCGCGGCACCGGATCGCCGCAGGTGGGGGTGACGTTCAACGGCACGAAGCGCGAGGTGTTGATAGCGGACGTCATCGAGGTCGAAGGCGCCCGCGTGCCGAGCGCCGACGAAGCGCCGCGCGTCCACCGGCAGGCGTTCGTGTACGTCGTGGGGAACGGGCGCGAGGCCAATTCCAATCACGTTGCCAGGCTCGATACGATCCGCGGGCAGTGGGAGCCGTTCTTCGCCGCGGCCACGGACGAGCGCATGCGGGTCGAGACCCGCTTGCGCCCCCCGGCGTCCACCGCGACCACCGATCCGTGAGCCCGCGGCGTGTTCGCCCGCGCGAGGTTCCTCGTCACGAGTCGAGAGCCGGTTTCCGTCCCGGTCCGGATCTACAATGCGCGAGAGGAAATCCCCATGCAACGATTGATTCGCGGGCGGTGGCTGGTCGCGAGCGCGGGCCTCTGTCTGATCGCCGGGATCGGGCCGGCGCAAGCCCAGGATCACACCGAGTACGAGCCGGCCGACATCGAGTACGGCCGCAGCGTCTACCTGGAGCAGTGCGCCGCCTGTCACGGCGAGGACGGCGACGGCGTGGCCGGGGCGGATCTGCGCGGCGGCCGGCTGCGGCGCGCGGCGCTCGACCGCGAGCTGGTGCAGCTCATTCGCAGCGGCATCCCCGGGACCGGCATGCTGGCTTTCGATCTCGACACGGCCGAGATGACCGGCATCGTGGCGTATCTGCGCAACATGACCTACGAGATCGACGCCGCCACCCTGGGCGATGCCGCCCGCGGGCGGGCGATCTTCGAGGGCGCGGGCGACTGCCTGAGCTGCCACCGCCTGCAGGGCCGCGGCCTGCGGACCGGGCCGGACCTGACGCGGATCGGCGCCGTCCGCCCGTTGAGCGCCCTGCGGCGGTCGCTGCTCGATCCGACCGGGACGATGCGGCCCATCGATCGCCCGGTGGAGCTGGTGACGGCGGACGGCACCCGCGTCAGCGGCCGCCGTCTGAACGAGGACACCTACACGGTCCAGATCCTCGACGACGACGCGCGCCTGCGGTCGTTCGACAAGGCCGACCTGCGCGAGCTGCGGGTGATCGAGCAGTCGCCGATGCCCGCCTACGGCGGGCGGCTCGATGCGGCGGAGCTGGCGGATCTGCTGGCGTATCTCGTGTCCCTGAAAGGCTGAGACAGATGATGCGACGCATGGAGACGGCGCGGCATGTCGCGGCAGCGGCTGTCCTCGTGGGTGTGGCCGCGGGCGGCGCGGCGGCGCAGGAGGTGTCGTTCGAGCGGCTGCGCGCGGCGGCGGAGGCCCCGGCCGACTGGCTGACCTACTCGGGCACCTACTTCAGCCAGCGCTACAGCGAACTGGACCAGGTGACGGCCGCCAACGTGCGGGACCTGCAGCTCCAGTGGGTGTACCAGACCCCGGTGCTCGGTCCGTGGCAGTCCACCCCGCTGGTCGTGGACGGCGTGATGTACCTGACGCAGCGGCCCAACGACGTGGTGGCCCTCGACGCCCGGACGGGACGCGTCTTCTGGGTCTACAGCTACGCGACGCCACCCGACCACCGGGCCTGCTGCGGCTCGAACAACCGCGGCGTCGCGATACTGGGCAACCGGGTGTTCATGGCTACTCTCGATGCGCACGTGGTGGCGCTCGATGCGGCGACCGGGGCCGAGCTCTGGGACGTCGAGCTGGCGGACCGCCACCTGGCCTACTCCTTCACCCTGGCGCCGCTGGTCGTCGAGGACAAGGTGATCATCGGCTCGGCCGGCGGCGACCGCGGCATCCGCGGCTTCATCACGGCGCTGGACGCGGCCACCGGGGAGGAGGTGTGGCGCTTTCACACCATCCCGGGGCCGGGTGAGCCGGGGCACGAGACGTGGGAGGAATGTCCCCCGGATCCGGAGACGTACTGCGACCCGGAGGCATGGATGCACGGCGGGGCCGCGGCGTGGCTGACCGGGTCGTACGATCCGGAGCTGAACCTGATGTACTGGGGCCTGGGCAACCCGGGACCCGACTTCAATCGCCACCAGCGCCCCGGCGACAACCTCTACTCGGATTCGGTCGTGGCGCTCGACGCCGACACCGGAGAGCTCCGCTGGCACTTCCAGTTCACGCCCAACGACCCGTACGACTACGACGCGGTGCAGATTCCGGTGCTGGCCGACATCGAGCGCAACGGTCTGGGCCAACCGCAACGGCTTCTACTACGTGCTGGATCGGGAGACGGGCCGGTTTCTCACTGGACAGCCGTTCGTGACCGTGAACTGGGCGGAGGGTCTCGACGACAACGGGCGGCCGATCGAGACGCCGCAGCCGCCGGGGGCGCCCACCTATCCCGGCGTCCAGGGGGGGACGAACTGGTACTCGCCGTCCTACAGCCCGCGCACCGAGATGCTGTACGTCCCGGCCTGGGAGTCGTACGCATCGGTCTTCGACGCGCAGCCGCAGGAGTACGAGCCGGGACGCGCGTTCATCGGCGGGCGGCCGACGACGTTCGAGCCGGTGCCCGACGCCCCGACCGTGCCGGGGCTGACGCGCGGGCCCGTCAACACCTGGACCGCCGCCGCCGGGAGCGGCGCGGTGGTGGCCCTCGATGCGCTGACCGGCGAGACGCGGTGGAAGTTCGAGATGACAGACGTCACGAGCAGCGGCATCCTGACGACCGCCTCGGACCTGCTGTTCACCGGCGCTCGCTCCGGCTACTTCCAGGCGCTGGACGCGCGGACCGGCGATCTGCTGTGGCGGGTGAGCCTGGGCGGCCAGATCGTCAACGGCCCGATGACCTACGAGGTGGAAGGCCGGCAGTACGTGGCCGTCATCGCGGGCAGCTCGCTCTCGACGTTCGCGCTGCGCGACTGAGAGAGTCGAGGAGCGGAGCCGAATGCGCCGCGCCACGGTGAACCGCGGGCTGGAGCCGTGGCCGTTCGGTCGCTATCCCACGGTGCGCTTGACGATGAACCAGCCGGCGATGAAGGAGCCGACGCCGGCGCCGAAGAGGCGCGGGCTCGGCCCGAGCGGTCCGGCGGTGACGATGGAGACGAGCAGCAGCCACATCCCGAGGAGCTGCAGCCCGCGGCCCACGTAGTAGAGCATCCCCGGCACGGCTACGGCTCCTTCGTCCGCGCGGGGGCGGGTTGCCCCTTCGCGCGCTTCAGCGCCCGCCACGCATCGAGCCGGCGGCCCACTTCCTTCTCGTATCCCCGCGCGGCCGGCCGGTAGTACCGGCGCCCGGCGAGCGCCGGGGGCAGGCAGTCCATCCCCGTGACGCCGTCCGGATCGTCGTGGGCGTAGGCGTACCCCTGACCGTAGCCCTGGTCCTTCATCAGCCGGGTCGGTGCGTTGCGCAAGTGGAGGGGGACCGGTTCCGCCACCTGCTCGTGCGCGTCGGCCGCAGCTTGATTGTACGCGGCGTAGACGGCGTTGCTCTTGGGCGCGGTGGCGAGGTAGGTGACGGCCTGGGCCAGCGCCGTGTTGCCTTCCGGCATGCCGATGAAATGCACCGCCTCCTTGGTCGCGACCGCTACGGTCAGGGCGTTCGGGTCGGCGTTGCCGACGTCCTCGGAGGCGAAGCGCACGAGGCGCCGCGCGATGTACAGCGGCTCCTCGCCCGCTTCGATCATGCGCGCGAGCCAGTAGACGCCGGCATCGGGGTCGCTGTTGCGCAGCGACTTGTGCAGCGCCGAGATGAGGTTGAAGTGCTCGTCGCCCGACTTGTCGTAGAGCAGCGCGCGCTTCTGGATGGCCCGCGCCAACAGCTCCCGGTCGATGCGTCCGGACCCGGCCAGNCAGGTTGAGCGCCACCCGCGCGTCCCCGCTGGCATGGCGGGCGATGGCCGCGAGGGCATCGTCGTCCGCCGCGACCCCTGTCGAGCCGAGGCCGCGTTCCGGATCTGCGAGCGCCCGACTCAGGATGGCCGCGGTCTCGTCCGTCGCCAGCGGCTGCAGCACGAAGACCCTGGAGCGCGACAGCAGCGCCGCATTGACCTCGAACGACGGGTTCTCGGTGGTGGCGCCGATCAGCGCGATATCGCCCGCTTCGACGCGGGGGAGAAAGGCATCCTGCTGCGCCTTGTTGAAGCGGTGGATCTCGTCCACGAACAGGATCGTGCGCCGTGCGAGCTCGCGGCGCGCCGCCTGGGCTTCGGCCATCACTGCCTTGATGTCCTTGATGCCGGAAAGGACGGCGCTGAAGGCGATGAAATGGGCGCGGGTGACCGTGGCGATCAGGCGCGCGATGGTCGTCTTGCCGGTGCCCGGCGGACCCCAGAGGATGATCGATTGCAGGGCGTCGCGCTCGATCGCGGCGCGCAGCGGCTGACCCGGCGCCAGCAACTCCTGCTGGCCCACGAGCTCGTCGAAGGTCCGCGGGCGCATCCGCTCCGCGAGCGGCGCCTCGACGGCGCCACGGTCCGGCGCGGCGGACTCGAACAGGTGGCCTGACTTCATACCGCCATTCGTTGCCGGCGGGCTTCGTACGCGAGGACGGCGGCCGCCACCGCGGCGTTGAGCGACTCGACGCCGCCGGCCATCGGAATCGAGACGACGGCGTCCGCGGAGCGGTGGAACGGGCTCTCGATACCGGAACCCTCGCCGCCGATCAGAATAAGCGCCGGTCGCGTCAGGTCGAGATCGTACATCGACCGGCCGTTCCGCGGGGCCGCCGCGAGCACTGTGCAGCCGGCCCGCCGGGCCTGTTCGGGCAGGTCGCTGCTCTCGCCCGCGTCCGCTACCGGCAGCCGGAAGGTGCTGCCCATGGCCCCGCGGAGTGCCTTCCAGCCGAAGGGGTCGGCCGCCGCCCCCGTGACGACGACGCCGCCGGCGCCGGCCGCGTCGGCCGCCCGGACGATGGCCCCGAGATTGCCCGGGTCCTGCACGCCGGCCGGTGCGATGAGGCAGCCGTGCGCGGCGCGGGCAAGTACTTCTTCGACCGCCGGGGCGCGATGGCGCGCCAGCGCGACGGCGGTGGAGGGGGAGCGGAGGGGGCTGGCGGCCGCCAGCACGGGGTCCGAGCCCGCCGCGATATCGATACCATTCGCCTTGCAATCCGCCACCAGCGCCTCGAGGGCCGGCGCGCCGCGCCGGAGTGCAGATGCGGCCACGAGCACGGATTCCAGACGGAGCCCGGCGCACCGGGCGTCGGCGATCAGACGCCGCCCGTCGAGCAGCAGATGCGTTCGCGAGCGGCGATTCGTGCGGAGTGCGGACCGGAAACGCGCGACGAGCGGGTTCCGGCGGCTGGTGACGGTTTCCACGGAGTCCGCGGCGCCGCGCGGCGCCGGGCCGAGCATAGCAGATGTGCTAGTCTACATGGCCGCAATTTGCTCATGAAGGCACGACTGCTGAAGCGGATCGAGGGCGAGATTCAGACGCTGGAGCGCGAGCTCACTCGCGAGCTTCCGAGGGAGATCCAGCGGGCCCGGGAGCTGGGCGACCTGCGCGAGAACGCCGAGTACCAGGCGGCGAAGGAGCGGCAGCGACTCGTCGAGGCCCGCATCGGCATGCTGCGGACGCGGGTCGCGGAGATCGCGCTGGTGAATTTCGATCGGTTGCCGCACGATCGGGCGGCGCTCGGGTCGACCGTGCTCCTGCGGGCGGCGGACGGCGCGACCGTCACCTATGAGCTCGTGATGCCCGAGGACGCCGATCCTGCGAAGGGGTGGGTGTCGACGGCGTCCCCGATCGGCCGGGCGATCGTCGGCCGGGAAGAAGGCGACGAGATTCATGTCAAGACGCCGAGCGGCGTCCGCGAGTTCGAGATCATCGAGCTGACGACGATCCACCAATCCTGACCGCCTGCCTGTCCGTGGCTTCCATCGACACGGTTCGCCGGTACGTTCCGCAATTGCGGACGGCGCTCGTCCTTGCCGGCACCGGCGCCGCCGGGGCGTATCACGCCGGCGTGCTGCGCGCTCTGGTCGAAGCCGGCGTCAAGATCGATCTCGTCGCCGGGCGCGGCATCGGCGCGGTGGGGGCGATGTTCGCGGCGGTGGACGGCGGATCGCGCCTGTGGGCGCAGAGCGGGCTGTGGCGCAGCCCCGGCGTGCGCCGCACCTACCGCTGGCGGCCCACGCTGCGCGGCGCGGCGTGGATGCTTGCCGCCGCGTTCGCGACGACGCTGCTGCCGGTCGCGGCGCTGGCGCTGGCGGCCGTCGTGTTTCCCCTCGGGTACTTCCTGGTGCTGATCGGCGTCGAGGCCGGCGGCGCTCTATCGACGGCCTATGGCGGCTGGCTCCGCGCGGTCTTCGCGCCGTCGGTGCTGCCGGTCTACCTGCCCCGGCTCGTGGTGATCGCGGTCGCCTCGCTGCTGGCGTTGCTGGCCCTCGACGTTATCGAGCGCGCCCTGCGGCCTCGCGGCCGGCGGCCGGCTCGGGGCGGGCTGTGGTGGCGGCTGCTGGGGGCGCCGATCGACCGGGCGCAGGCCGTGGCGTGGTTCAGTGGCGGTCTGTGGCAGATCATGCACGGGTCGCGGGTGCAGCGCCCCAACGCCGACGAGCTGGGCCGGCGTTACGCCGAGCTGCTCGAGGAGAACCTGGGGCAGCCCGGGTTTCGCGAGCTGCTGATGCTGGTCCACGACGTCGACGCGCGGCGCGACGTCGCCTTCGCTCTGCTCGCCGAGCCGTACCGCGGCGAGTTCCTGCAGGGGCAACCCGGTGCGGACGCCGCGGCGCGGCCGCTCGAGACGGTGGACTTGTCGCGCGGCGCGCAGCGGCACGCGATGGACGCTTTCGCCGCCGCGCTGTGCCTGCCGGTCGCCACCGACCCGCACCACGTGACGTTCGAGCACGACAGCGCCTGGCAGGGGGAGACGCACCGGTTCTGTGATCGGCCCGGCAGCACGGCGCGTCTGCTGGAAGAGGTGGCGCGGGCCGGCGTCCAGCAGGTCATACTGGTCTCGGCCGTACCGTCCGCCAGCGGGCCGCATGCGCTCGGCGCGGCGCGCCGGGACATCCGCGGCAAGGCGGGGGAATACCTGCTCGGAGTCGAGACCGTTTCTCTTCAGGAGGCGATCGACGCCCGGCGCGGGCTGTTCCAGTCCCTGTTCGAGGTCAGGCCGGCGCACAACCCGGTCGGCCCTTTCGACGTGGCCGGGTGCTACGACGAGCGGTCCGACCGGACGCAGACCCTGGCCGAGCTGGTCGATCGCGGCTACCAGGACGGCTCCCGGCAGTTCGTCGACGCCGTGCTGGGGGCCAGCGGCGAGCTCATCGAGGCGCCGCCGGTCGAGCGGGCGGACGCTCCGGTCTCCTTCTCGGCCCGTCTGGCGGGTCAGGACTGACGGGAGAGGCGTTCGGCGCGGCGTCCTCAGCCGCCGGGCGAACGCAGTTTCGCGGGGCCTCTGCCCGCGGTGCGCCGTTCGCCGCTCTGCGGCTCGCGCAGGAAGCGGGTGGCGAGGTCGGCGAGCCGGCCCGCGATCTCGCTGTCCTCGACCGGTTGGAACTTCGTCCGGAACGCGTCGAGCGGTACCACCGCCTTGGCCATGGCGCGATGTCCTCCCGCGTTGCCGATGTCGGTGAACCACCGCTTCACGAACTCGCCGGCGTTGCGCGAGTAGCCCAGATTCCGGACCGACACGACGAGCCGGTCGCCGACGATGCCGGACACGACGGACCACTTGACGTCCTCGAGCTGCAGGAGGAAGTCCGCGACGTACGGCACGAGGTCGTCCCGCGGCGCCTCCCCGATGTGCGCAGCGAACACCTGATCGCGCATCTGACCCGACTGCACGCCCCGCGTCACGTGCCGCAGCCTCTCCAGCGTGATCTCGGAGCCCTCCATCTTGCGGACCAGCGCCGGGTCGGCGAGGGGATAGAGATAGGTGAACGCCTCCAGGTCGCTGCGGTTCGTCTGCCGCGACAGGAACAGCGTGTCGGACTTGATGGCGTAGAGCATCGCCGTGGCGATGCGTTCGGAGATGTTCACGTCCGTGGCTCGCAGATGCTCCGTGAGGATCGTGGCCGTCGAGCCGTAGTCGGGGCGGATGTCCTTGAAGATCGTCGTGTAGCCGGTGCGTTCCGGATGGTGGTCGATTACCAGGTCCACGCGTCCGAGCAGGCCCCCGAAATAGTGCGGCTGGACGTCGACGGTGGCGATGCGGTCGAACTCGCCGAGCGACTCGGCGGTCAGGGCCTGCACCTGGATGTCGAGCAGGTTCGCCATGCGCAGGTTCTCGGGGCGGGTCACCCCGTGGAACGCGCCGATGATGGCGGTGGTCTTGGTGCGGTGGAGCAGCGCGCGCAGCGCGAGGCCGCTCGCCAGCGCGTCGGGGTCGGGATCGTGGTGCAGGAGAATGAGGACCCGGTCGGCGTCGGCGAAGTAGCGCTGGTACTGCTGGACCCGCGAACGGGTGAGCGCGCGGCCGAGCGCGCCGAGCAGCGAGCCCTTGAGCAGATCGCCGAGGCTCAACGCGCTGACTTCGGGAAAGGCGGCGAGGCACTCGTCGGATCGCTTCGAGCGGCGCTCGCCGACGTCGAGCACGTAGGTCAGCACCGCGCCGGCGTCGGCCAGCGCTTCCAGAATCCGCCTCACGCTGCGGCGCCCGCCGTCCTCGACGATGACGCAGGTGGCAGGCGTCACGTCCATTCGGAGGTAGGTGTCGATGCGCCGCGGATCGCCGGCCCGGGCGGGAATCCCGGCGTCGTGGAGGCGGCGGGACAAGGCGCGATCCTCTACCAGGAACTCGATGTCGAGAGACGGCACGAGCGCCTGGTGCAGCGTCCTGACGACCAGGGCATCCTGGCAGACCGCCACGCACCTCATGGCAGACTCGGATTATACGCCGGTCCGCTCCGGCTGCCTGTACGGGAAGTCCCGGAATTGGCCGGAACGACCGTCCGGGTGCGTTGCGGTGCGCTATCATCGCGACCATGAAGTGGCAAGGAATCGTCCTGGCGGTTCTGCTCCTCGCGCCTGCCTCGGTGCAGGGACAACAGCCGTTGTTCACGAGCCGGATCGATCTGGTGCACCTCGGCGTCACCGTGGTCGACAGGGAAGGCAACCTGGTGACCGACCTGACGCGCGACGATTTCGAGGTGCTCGAGGACGGCCGCCCCCAGCAGGTGCGCTACTTCTCGCTCGGGCTGGCCAGCGACGTGGAGACGATTCCCCTGCACCTCGGAATGCTGCTCGATATGAGCAGCAGCATGGAGCGGAACGACCGGTTCCAGAAGACCGCTGCGATCCGCTTCCTCAACACGTTGACCTATGCCGCCGATATCACGCTGGTCGACTTCGACACCGAGGTGCGGGTGGGCCGCTACGGGCAGCAGGACTTCGGGCGGCTGATCGAGCGTGTGCGGGGGCGTCGGCCCGCAGGCTACACGGCGCTGTACGACGCCCTGGGCGTCTACCTGGACGGCGCGTTCGAGCAGGACGGCCGCAAGGTGCTGGTGCTCTACACGGATGGCGAGGACACCCGCAGCCGCCTCTCGATGGGGGACGCGCGTGATCTGCTGCGGGCGTCCGACGTCACGGTCTACGCCATCGGCTTCCAGCGCAACCTGCGTTCCAGGGCGCGCCAGCGGCAGCGGATGCGGCTGGGCCGGTTGACGGAGCTCACCGGGGGCACCGCGTATTTCCCTCACTCGCTGAACGCGATCGAGGAGATCTACGAGACGATCGTCGAGGAGCTGGACGCGCGGTACTCGCTCGGTTTCATCTCGACCAACACGCGCCGGGACGGGAGCTGGCGCGAGGTCGAGGTCCGGCTGCGTCCGGAGCGCGCCGATCTGCGGCGCGCGAAGGTGCGGGTCCGGGAGGGGTACTACGCGCTCTGGAACGAGGACGAAGCCTCCTCCGACTCGCGTTAGCCGGCCGCCCATGCCGTCCACGTACGACCGGTTCACCCTCGTTTCCGACTTCGAGCCGCGCGGTGATCAGGAGCGTGCGATCGGCGAGCTGATCGAGGGCCTGAACCGCGGCGACCGGCATCAGGTCCTCCTCGGCGTGACCGGCTCGGGCAAGACGTTCACGATGGCCCAGGTCGTGGCGGCGGTGAACCGCCCGACGCTGGTCATGGCCCACAACAAGACCCTGGCCGCGCAGCTCTACCAGGAGTTCAAGCGCTTCTTTCCCGACAACGCGGTGGAGTACTTCGTCAGCTACTACGACTACTACCAGCCCGAGGCCTACATGCCGGCCACGGACTCGTACATCGAGAAGGAGGCGACGATCAACGACGAGATCGACCGCCTCCGGCTGTCGGCCACCCGTGCGCTGTTCGAGCGGCGGGACGTGCTGATCGTCGCCAGCGTCTCGTGCATCTACGGGCTCGGATCCCCGGAGGCGTACTACGGGATGCTGCTCGCGCTCGAGCGGGGGCAGCGGATCGACCGCGACGCCATCCTCCGCAAGCTCGTCGAGATTCAGTACGAGCGGAACGATCACGATTTCGCGCGCGGCGTGTTCCGGGTCCGCGGCGACATCATTGAGGTCTATCCGTCCTACGACGAGCAGGCCGTGCGGATCGAGATGTTCGGCGACGAGGTGGACGAGCTGCTGAGCTTCGACCCGCTGACCGGGCGCGCGCACCAGCGGCACGATCGCATAGCGGTGTATCCGAAGTCGCACTTCGTGATGCCGCGCGAGCACACGGTGCAGGCGGTCGACTCGATCAAGGCGGAGCTGGCCGAGCGCCGCACGCAGTTGGAGCAGCTCGGCAAGCTGCTCGAAGCGCAGCGCCTGCACCAGCGCACCATGTTCGACCTGGAGATGATGAAGGAGATCGGCTACTGCCACGGGATCGAGAACTACTCCCGGCACCTGTCCGGCCGCGCCGCGGGGGAGCCGCCTCCCACCCTGCTCGACTATTTCCCGGAGGACGCGCTGACGATCATCGACGAGAGCCACCAGACGGTGCCGCAGGTGCGCGGGATGTACCACGGCGACCGGGCGCGCAAGGACGTGCTGGTCGAGTACGGCTTCCGGCTGCCGTCGGCCATCGACAATCGGCCGCTGACGTTCGACGAGTGGAAGGGGCGCGTCGCCCAGGTGGTCTTCGTCTCCGCGACGCCCGGACCGTACGAGCTGGAGCGCAGCGCCGGGGTCGTGGTGGAGCAGATCATCCGCCCGACCGGTCTGATCGATCCGGTGGTCGACGTCCGCCCGGTGAAGGGCCAGGTCGACGACCTGCTGCACGAGATCCGGCTGCGCGCGGAGCGCCGGGAGCGCGTGCTCGTGACCACCCTCACCAAGCGGATGGCGGAGGACCTGACGCAGTTCTACCAGGAGCTCGGGGTGCGGGTCCGCTACCTGCACTCGGACATCGACACCCTGGAGCGCGTCGAGATCCTGCGCGACCTCCGGCGGGGCGCCTTCGACGTGCTGGTCGGGATCAACCTGCTGCGGGAGGGACTGGATCTGCCGGAGGTATCGCTGGTCGCGATCCTCGACGCGGACAAGGAGGGCTTCCTGCGGTCGGCCGGATCCCTCATCCAGACATCGGGGCGCGCGGCGCGCAACCTCAACGGGCGGGTCGTCATGTACGCCGATACGGTCACCGACTCGATGCGGGTCGCCCTGACCGAGATGGCCCGGCGGCGCGAGCGGCAGGAGGCGTACAACCGCGAGCACGGGATCACCCCGGCGTCGGTCAGCAAGGACATCGACAGCGTGCTGTCGAGTGTGTACGAGCGCGACTACGTGGCGGTTCCCGCCGCGGAGCCGCCCGGCCCGACCTACCGTACCCAGGCCGAGGTTGACGAGCGCATCGCCGCGTTGCAGAAGGAGATGCGCGCCGCCGCGGCGAATCTCGAGTTCGAGCGGGCGGCCGTCCTGCGGGACCAGGTGCGGGATCTCCGCCGGCTGGAGATTGGCGTCTCGCCGTAGTGTGATGAGGATGGGAGCGCGCCGGCTGGACAACCGGAAATCGGTCGTTGACGCCAACCGTCGCCGGTGGTAGAACGTGTGCACGGGCCGGCGCCGGCTCTGGCGCCGTCGAAGGGAGATTCACCATGTCGAGTTTGGAGATCCTCAGACGGGTGGCGGTCGTCGTCGTTCTGGCGGCGGTGGCCCTTGCGGGGCAGGCGCAGGCGCAGGAATCGGAGTCCGCGCCGCTGGCTGCCGAGCTGGCCGAGTTGCTGAACGCCTCCGGGATGGACGCCATCGCGGCGCGGGACACGGCGGATGAGGATCGGTTCGTAGCCGCGCTGGCGTTTCCCGGCACGCTGCTCGTCGTGTCGGCGCGCCTGGAGGTGGTGCTGTACGTGGAGCAGAAAATCGCCGACGGGCAGTATCGCGAGGCCTACATCGATCTCAATGCGGCATCGATCCCGGAGACGAAGGTGCTGATCACCGACACGGGGGCGGACGGCCTCTTCGGCGGAGACGATTCGGCCGACATGGTCGATACCGGTTCGGGAGCGGCCCGGTACGATGGTGACGCCGACGCCGACGCGCAGTATGCCCGGATGCTGCGGGCGCTGATCGCGGAGGCGCGCTGATCGCGTCTTCGACACCCATCGTCGAGGCGCGCCGAAGCAGCGCCTTGGCGATGGTCCACCGGTTCCGGTACACTGCAGATTCGATCCGGATCGGGCGCTTGGCTCAGTGGTAGAGCATCGCCTTCACACGGCGGGGGTCAGTGGTTCGAATCCACTAGCGCCCACCACTGCTTGGCTTTCTCGCGGCAGTGGCTTTCGACGGATCCCTTCCCGATCGCGTCACAGCGGCGAATCCGGCAGGCGCCGCTCCCCCGGCCCGTCGTAGAAGTGCTTCGACGGATCGATGGGGCGCATCGCGTCCTGGCGACGCTGCTCTTCGATGGCGTGCGTCACCAGACCGGGAACCCGCGAAATCGTGAAGAGCATCGTGGCGGTCTGGGCGTCGAGGCCGAGGTCGCCGGCCACGGCGGCGATGGCTCCGTCGGCGTTCAGCGACAGCCTCGGCCGGCCGGTCGCCGCCTGCCGCTCTCCCAGTTCCTGCTCGACGGCGCGGGCGAGCTGGGTGTGCCCGCCCTCGAGCTCCAGCTCGAAGGCGAGCTGCATCAGACGCGCCGCGCGCGGGTCGCGGCGGTGCCGGCGATGTCCGAAGCCGGGCGGAATCTGCCCGCTGCCGCTGCGTTGATCCAGCAGCCGGCGCGCGGCGTCGTCGTACGAGACCCAGTCGCCCACCAATGCGAGCCCGTCGTCGAGAAACCGCATGCAGCCTTCTATGCTCCCCCCGCCGCCGAGGGGCGAGCCGAGAGCCAGCATGCCGGCCGCGGCGGCGGCACGCAGCGGGGCGCCGGTGCCCGCGACGTGCCGCGCGGCCAACGTCGAGGGCGGAGTCGCTCCGTGATCCAGCGACGCCACCAGCAGGGCGTCCATCACGCGGCTCACCGTCGGCGAGGCGATTTCACCGGTGATCAGCAGGTAGATGGCGTCCCCGAACGACAATCGGCCCATCAACTCGTCGAGGCGGTACCCGCGCACCAGGATCTTGTCCGGCTCGACCCGGGTGATGGCGGTCGGCCAGTGGTCGGCCGGCGGCCGATTCGGGGGCGCGTGCGGTGTCTGGGAGCTGGACATCGAGCTTCTCGCTTCGGGCTATCATGCCCCAATGACCGCCAGATAGGGTAGATGACGGTGCTCCTCGTTGTGATCGAGGCCGTATCCGACCACGAACCGGTTCGGGATACGAAAGCCGACCAGGTCCACGGGAACGTCGGTCCGCCGGCGCGCCGGCTTGTCGAGCAGGGTCACGGTGTCGAGGCTCCTCGGCCGCGCCGCGATGAGGTTCTGCCGCAGGGTCTGCAGGGTCAGACCGGTGTCCACGATGTCCTCCACGATGACGATGTGCCGGTCACGCAGATCCGAGCTCGGGCCGTGAAGCAGCCGCGGCGTTCCCGACGTGGTGCTGCCGGAGCCGTAGCTCTGCATCCTGACGAAATCGATGGTGACCGGCCGCGGCATCGCCCGCACAAGGTCGGCCAGGAACATGAAGCTGCCGCTGAGCACGGCGACGAAATGCGGCGTGGCGCCGGCCGGAAAACGGCCGTCGAGGCTGATCGCGAGCTCGGCCACACGGTTGCGGATCTGCTCGGCCGTGTACAGCGGTACCGGAACCCTGGACATGGGACGACGCAGGCGAGAGTACACCATCGGGACGGCGGCGCGGCGCGGGCGGCCGTCGCGCGTCCGGATGCGCCGCAACGACCCAAAGAGGTGCAACATGAAGCGATCCATCGTCGCTGCCGCCGCCGGTGTCGTGCTGTTCGTCGCGGCAGGCTCGCCAGCGTGGGCACAGCCGGCGATCGCCGGTGGACATCCGGATATTCGCCTCTTCTTTCAGGCGATCCACGATGACGGCGACGTTGCCGATGCCGCGCTGGAGCAGATCGCGGCACGCTGGCGGCACGGCTACGCCGGGATCATCTGGGACCTCGTGCGGTTCATGCGGCCCCCCCAGCGGCCGGCGGTCCGGGCCCCGGGCCTCGGCGCTGATCCGACGAATCCCGACGCCGGCGGGCGACTGGAATGGATACGGCCGGAACACCCGAGCACCCGGGTGTGGCGGCGCCTGATGCGCTTTCTCGAGCGGCAGACCGGGCAGCGCTTCCGCGGGGACATCCGGCGGGCGCATCAGTGGATCTGGGACCAGCCGTACGATCCGCATCCGGACTACGGCTTCTTTAAGGGGCAGTGGTACGCCCAGATCGATCCCCGTTTCGCCGACTTCTTTCCGCGCCGGGTGTTCTCGACCATCCGGCTGGACGAGATCGACTGGGGCGGCGTGGACGTCAACGGCATTCCGCCGCTGGAGTACCCCGCGCACCTGGCGGCCGGCGAGGCGGACTACCTCGACGACGACCACGTCGTGTTCGGCGTCGCGGCGGGCGGCGAGACGCGCGCCTATCCGAAGCGGATCCTGGCCTGGCACGAGATGGCGCTAGATCGGCTGGGCGGCGTCGAGTTGACCATCGTCTACTGCACGCTGTGCGGCACCGTCATTCCCTACGAGAGCGTGATCGAAGGCGAGCACATCCGGTTCGGAACGAGCGGCCTGCTGTATCGATCCAACAAGCTGATGTTCGATCACGGCACCCGGAGCCTCTGGAACACCTTCGAGGGCGTGCCGGTGCTCGGCACGCTGGTCGGGTCCGGCAGGCGGCTGACGCACCGGTCGGTCGTCACCACCACCTGGGGCGAATGGCGCCGCATGCATCCCGATACGACGGTTCTCTCGCTCGACACCGGTCACCAGCGGGACTACCGCGAGGGGGTCGCCTACCGCGCCTACTTCAGGACCGACGACCTGATGTTCGACGTCCCGGAGCGCGACGATCGGCTCGACAACAAGGACGAGGTGCTGGTCATGCTTCTCGAGGACGTCAGGGGCGCCCGCCGGCCCCTGGCCGTCTCGGCGGATTTCCTCGAGGACCACCGACTCCACCTGGAAGAGCACGCCGGGCGCCGGCTCCTCATCGTGACGAGCCGCGAGGGAGCGAACCGCGTGTACGACGCCGGCTCGACGACCTTCGAGCGGCTCGCCGGAGACCTCGTCGTCGTCGACGCGGAGGGCGGCCGCTGGCAGGTGACCGAGGATGCGCTGATCGATACGTCGGATCCGGCGCGGCAAGCGCCGCGGGTGGCGGCCCAGCGCGCGTTCTGGTTCGGTTGGTACTCGCAGTTCCCGGAGACGCGCCTGGTCCGTTGACCCGGCCCCGGCCGACGCTACTCGGCGAAGGTCAGTGGGATGTATCCGTGGTCGGGCGTCCACTGCACCCGGCCGCTCGCCCGCGACGCTCCGGGGAGATGGAAGTAGACGAGCGCCTCCAGGAGTTGCGCCGCCGCCGGGGTCACCACCTCGCGGGCGATGGCGGTCATGTCGTCGAGCCGCTCCGTCTCGAGGATCACCATCAGCACGCCCGAGATCGAGTTGGTGCTGACCACGCGCCAGCCCGGGCCGCCCATGGCGGGCTGCCCCGGTCGCGGGCCGGCGGACGGGGGAGCGGGGACCTGCAACGTCGCGCCGCGATGCAGCGCCGGGGCGTCCACCGCCGGCGGATCGGTGGAGAATCTGCCGATCTGGATGGCGACCGTGGCCGACCGTAACGCCCGTTGCGGCCAACCGTGGCAGGCGGCGCCAGCGACTCCACAGCCGGCCGGCCGGCTGCGGGTCCGGTTGCGCGGGGGAGTTCATGGGATCCTTCTCGCCCGCGCGTCGTCCGCCGTGGCCTGTCGCAAGCGGCGAGCCGGACCGCTGGCCGAATCGGCCGCGGCTGCAATATCCTGTGGACAGCGAGAACCCGAGAGGCGCATGCAGGTGCGGAATGCCCCGCGCCTGCGCCAGCGAAGGAGTGCAGGAAGCATGAGACGACTGTGCGTTCTGGCGGCCGCCCTGGCCGTCGCCGCGTTCGGCGCCGGCGGTGCGCTCGACGTGGCGCCGCCGTTCGAATTGCCGGGCAGCGACGGGAACACCCACACCCTGGCCCAGTACGAGGGCCGGACGGTGGTGCTGGCGTGGTTTCTCAAGGCCTTCACCGGTGGTTGAACGGCCGAGTGCGAGTCGCTGCGTGATTCCAGCGACCAACTGAACCAGTTCGACATTCAGTACTTCATGATCAGCGTCGACGACGCCGAGACCAACCGGCGGTTCGCCGAATCGCTCGACGCGAACTTTCCGATCCTGAGCGATCCCGGCCGGGGCGTCGCCGACGCGTACGGCGTTATGAACGCGGCGTGGTCGATGCCGAACCGGTGGACGTTCATCATCGGTCCCGACGGGAAGATTCTCAGGATCGACAAGCGGGTGAGCATGTCGCGGGCGGGACAGGAACTGGTCGCCCACCTCACCGAGCTGGGCGTGACCCGGAAGTAGGAAGCGCGCGTCGGATCAACTCGAACGGCGGGCGACGCCGCGCGCGTCGTCCGCCGGTTCTCCCGGTTGGGAATGCGGTCGGCCGGCGCCAGCCCGGCGCCGTCTGCGTCGGCGCCATTCCTGCGGCTCCTGCGGCGCAGACTACCGGTTGGACTCGGAGCTTTCCGACTTCTCGTCGACTTTCATCTCGTCCTTGAATCCCCGGATCGCCTGGCCCAGTCCCTTGCCGAGACCGGACAGCCGGTTGGCGCCGAAGATGAGGATCACGATGACGAGAATGATGATCAGTTCCATCGGGCCGACGGGACCAATCAGCGCGAGCATCAGTTCAGGGTGCATCGTATGACCTCTCTCTGCGTTGTCCCGATTGTAGATCGATTCCCGCGGCAGTCTCACGGAATGCGACGATCCGCTCGTCGAGGAGGCCCGGACAACGGCCGACCTTTCGTGTTACGTTAGGCGGCCAGATGACGGATACGCCCGGTTCCGACGTTCAGGCGGTCCAGGACGCACAGGCCCGGTTCGACGAGCAGCGCCGCCGGGTCGGCCTGCTGCTCGGGCCGGCGCTGTTCCTGCTGGTGCTCCTCGTTCCGTTCGGCAGCCTGACCCCGGAGGGCCACCGGCTGGCCGCGGTCATGGCGCTGGTCATCGTCTTCTGGACCACCGAGGCGTTGCCGCTGGCCGTCACGGCTCTGCTCGGGCCGGTTCTCGCGGTCATCCTGCGCGTGGCGCCGGTACGGGACGTCCTCGCGCCGTTCGCCAATCCGCTGATCTTCCTCTTCATCGGCAGCTTCATCCTGGCGCAGGCGCTGTTCGTGCACCGCGTGAACGAGCGCATCGCCTACGGGGTCCTGTCGTGGCGCTTCATCGGCGCCCGGCCGACCCGCATTCTCGTGGCCTACGGCGCCCTCGCCGCGTTCCTGTCGGCCTGGATGAGCAACACCGCCACGACCGCCATGCTGGTGCCGATCGGGGTGTCGCTGGTCGTCTTCATGGAGTCCGAGGGGAAGCTGCCGAAGCACTACGGCACGGCGCTCATGCTGATGACCGCCTACGGCTGCTCCATCGGCGGCATGGCGACGCCGGTCGGCACGCCGCCCAACATCATCGCCATCGGCTTCATCGGCGAGCAGCTCGGCGTGCGGATCTCGTTCGTCGAGTGGATGCTGCTTGCCGTGCCGGTCACGGCGATCTTCATGGGGATCGTCTTCGTCTACCTGAACTGGGTCGGACGGACCGGCGTGACGGAGATCCCGGGCGCGGAGGCGATCATCGCCGAGCGGCAGCGCGCGCTCGGTCCCTGGAAGCCGGGCGAGCGGAACGCGGTCATCGCGTTCGGGGTGACCGTGCTGCTCTGGATCGGGCCCGGCCTGCTGCCGTTGCTTCTCGGGCGCGAGCACCCGTTCGCCGTGGCGGTGCTCTCCAGCGTCCCGGAGTCGGTGGCGGCGCTGACCGGCGCCGTCCTGCTCTTCCTGCTGCCGGTGAGCAGCACCCAGCGGTCGACGCTCACCTGGAAGCAGGCCGCGCAGATCGACTGGGGCACCATCCTGCTCTTCGGCGGGGGGCTCGCGCTCGGGACGCTGTCCGGGGCCACGGGGCTCGCGCAGGTCGTCGGGGAAGGGATCACCGGTCTCGTGCCGTCCAACGGCGTGGTTCCCATCACCTTCGCGGCGACGCTGTTCACCGTCGTGCTCTCCAACACCATGTCGAACACCGCCGCCGCCAACATCGCGGTGCCCATCGTGATCTCCATCGCCGTGGCGGCCGGCGTCGATCCGATCACGCCGGCCGTCGCCGCGGCTCTCGGCGCGTCGGTGGCGGTGGTGCTGCCGGTGTCGACGCCACCCAATGCCATCGTCTACGCATCCGGGCGCATCCCCATCACCCACATGATCAAGTACGGTCTCCTGATGGGTGTCCTCGCCATCGTGCTGGTGCCGATCGTGACGCTGGCGATGATGAGCCTCGTCGGCATCGGGGGCTGATCGCGCGCTTGCGCGATCCGGCCGCCGGTCCTATCGTCTCGGTAGCGGGCAGCGACGAGGATTACCGTGGCGGGACTTCGCGATTCTGCCGCGGCTGCGAGGATGCTCCAGGTTCTTACGGGAGGTTGACATGAGCAGGCAGCGCATGGCGGCGTGCATGGTGGCGGCGGCGTTGGCGGCGGCGGCGTTGGCGGCGGCGCCGGCAGCGGTCTCGGCGCAGGCCCCGGAGGGCTGGACGGTTCCCCGTCTGGCGGACGGCCGGCCCGATCTGCAGGGGGTCTGGGCAAGCGACTCGGCGACGCCGCTGCAGCGGCCCGAAGAGCTGGGGGACAGGGAGTTCCTCACCGACGAAGAGGTGGCGACCCTGGCCGCGCACGCCAGCGAGTACTCCGTCGTGGGGGGCGATGCGGTGTTCGGCGAGACGCCGTTCCGGCGGGCGCTGGCCGCCCTGGCGGCGGCGCCGGCCGACGAAGAGCAGGCTGCGAACCGGCCGCGGCGTCGATCGACCGGCAGCTACAACCAGTTCTGGATGAGCGGCCGCTGGTTCGAGAACCGCACGTCGCTGATCGTCGATCCGCCAGGACCCCCGAGGCGGAGGAGCGCGCCGCGCGGCAGCGGGCGGAGCGCACGTCGCCTCTGCCCGAGCGGCCGACCCTGGCCGACGAAATAGTGCGCATCGATCCGAACATCCGTTGTCTCGGCGGCGGCGTGCTGCTGAGCGGGCGCGGGTACAACAGCACGTACCAGATCTTTCAGACGCCCACGCAGGTGGCCATCCTGAAGGAGATGTACCACGAGACCCGGCTGATCCCGATCGGCGGCGCGGCGCCGAGCCGGCTCGGCCCGCCGAGCGCCGTGGGATCCTCGCGGGCGCATTGGGAGGGCGACACCCTGGTGGTGGAGACTGCGAACCTCTCGCGCGGCGCGAGCGGCTCGACGCGCGACGTGCACGTGACCGAGCGCTTCACGCGCGTCGGCCCGGAGCTGCTGCAGTACGAGTACACCCTGGACGATCCGGCCACGTGGACGGCGCCCTGGACCGCGCGCATCTTCATGCGGCCGTCGCCGGGCACCGGAGTCGTCTACGAGTTCGCCTGTCACGAGGGGAACTACGCGATCGAGCACGCGCTGCGCAACGCGCGGTTCCTGGAGGCGCAGCAGGGCCAGTAGGGTCCAGACGCGGAGCGGCGGCACGCCCGATTTCGGGCTCGTTCGTCGCTCCGCCGATTTCCGCCGAAAATCGCGGGCCGTCCGCCTCTACCGCACCGGGACGATGGGCAGGATCACGTGCGAGGGGTGGGCGGCCTCGTGGTGGATCGAGTTGTCCGCGCGGATCGCCCGCCGGTTCCGGCCGAGCGGCTCGCCGGTGTTCGGGTTGACGTCGAAGCGCGGGAAGTTGCTGCTCGAGATGTCGATGCGGATCCGGTGGCCCGCCTGGAAGCGGTTCGCCGTCGGGTAGGGCCGGATCTCGAACTCGTGGATCTCCCCCGGCGTCATCAGCTCCGGCCGGCTCGGTGAATCGCGGTACCGGGCCCGCAGGATGCCGTCGGTGACGTTCATGTCGAAGCCGGTGGGGAAGTCCTCGCTCGGCGGGTAGACGTCCACCAGCTTCACGGTGAAGTCGGTGTCGACGGCGGTCGACGACGCGTACAGCCTGACCGAGACGGGGCCGATGACCTCCACCGGTTCTTCCAGCGGCGCGGTCTGGAAGACCACCACGTCGGGCCGCGTCTTCAGGGGTAGGTAGGGCGGCCGCGATCCGTAGAAGCCGTTCTCCGAGCCGCCCCGCAGGCTTCGGAACTCGCGTTCCCGCTGGTCGTAGGCGCCGCGCTTGAGCACGCCCGAGAACGAGCCTCCGATGGTCGGCACCGGGTGGGCCGGGTCGTAGGTATAGGTGGTGGGCGGTACCCCGTCTGCCGGCGGGGTCGTGCGCAGCGTGCCGTCCGCGTGGAAGTAGTAGCGGGTTGGTTCCGCCTCGGACAGCGGCCACTCTTCGGCGTCGCGCCAGTAGCCGCCGTGGCGCAGCCGGCCGTTCTCGTCCCTGCGCCCGTCCCCCGTGCCCATTACGAACAGGCGGATGGACGGCCACTGATCGGCCCCGGTGGGCCGGCCCTTCAGATGGCGGTCGAACCACTGCAGGTGCAGCGCCGTCGCGAAGTCGGGCAGCGCGGCCGCCGGTCCGAAGTCCACGTCGCCGGCGTAGGAGCGGGTGTTTCCGCCGTGCGTCCAGGGGCCGACCAGCAACCGTTGCGGTGCGGTCTTGACCGCCGACAGTCCCCGGAAGTTCTCGAACATGCTGCCGCAGTAGGGGTCGTACCAGCCGGCGACGTGCAGCATCGGCACGTCCGCCGTCCGGCCGTAGTAGCGGCGCCAGCTCACGCCGATGCGGTCCCAGTGCCGGAAGTCGGCGTCGGGGGCGTCGTCGTCCCCGCGCGTCATCTGCGTGAGCACGTACTCCTCGAACTCGGGGGCCGCGGCCAGCGGACTGAGGCCCGGCCGCAGCGGCATCGCCGCGAACCAGTCGGCGACCTCCTCCGCCTCGAACGCGGCGCGCACCACCGGGTCGGGCGAGACCCGGAGCTGGTCGAAGGCCCAGCCGAGCTGCTGCCCCAGCTCGAACGCGCCGTGGTTGCGGACCTTGTGCGCCCAGGGACGGGAGATGCCCCCCTGGTTGAGCAGTAGCGCGCGCAGGTGCGGCGGGTTCATCTTGGCCGCGTCCGCCTGCGTGTGTGCGCCGTAGGAGGTGCCGAACATTCCGATGTCGCCCGACGTGTAGGGGAGTGCGGCGGCCCACTCGACGGTGTCGTAGCCGTCGGGGGCGTCGAAGTCGTGGTACTTCGAGAACGTGCCCTCCGATTCGTAGCGCCCGCGGGTGTCCTGGAGCACGACGACGTAGCCGCGCTCGACGAAGTACAGGCTGCGCTCCACCAGCCCGCGTCCGCTCTTGCCGTAGGGGGTGCGCTGCAGCAGCACCGGCAGCCGCTCGGCGACCGGCACGCCGTCGCGTGCGGGCCGATACACGTCGGTGGCGAGGCGGACGCCGTCGCGCATCGGCACCATGACGTCCTCGGCGAACAGGACCGCTTCGTACGCGGTCTGCGCTTCGGTACCGGCTGGGAGACTCCCGATTGCGAGCGTCGTCAGGACGACGAGGGCGAGCCCGATTCCCGGCTTCTGCATCAGCGTGCTCCCGCGTCCGGCCGTTTGTAGACCCGGCCGTCCTTGACGATGGCTGCTACGTTCCGAAGGTCTCGCATGCTCAGCAGCGGGTTGCCGTCGACGACGATGATGTCGGCCCGCTTGCCGGGGGTGAGGCTGCCGATCTCGTCGCCCAGGCCGAGGTACTCGGCGTTGCGCCGGGTGGCGGTGACCAGGACCTCCATGGGCGGGAAGCCGAAGCCGACCATCAGGTCCATCTCCTGCCAGGTAGCGTCGGTGTGGAAGTTGAGCGGCGTCCCGGCGTCGGTGCCGACCAGCAACCGCACGCCCGCGTCCCGCAATTGGCGGAGCTTCGCGCCCATCGCCTCGAACCGGTTTACCCGCAGCCCGCCCCCGAAGTAGCCGAATCGCCGCGGGTTCTCGAGGGAGCGACGAACGTCCGCCCACAGGTCGGGTGGCGTCAGCGCCCGCGCCCGCCGATTGTCGCGCCGGTCCGGCCACTCGACGGCCAGGCCCTGCGCCATCGTCTGGATCATCGTCGGCACCACCCAGGTCTGCCGGTCCACCAGGCCCTGGATGACGTCGGGGTGTATGGAGGGACTGTCACCCGCCGACAGATAGAGGTGCTCGATGCCGTCCTGGCCCGACCGGATCCGCATCAGCAGGTCGTCGCGGTCGCCCACGTGCCCGGTGACCCGCAGCCCGCGTCGGCCGGCCTCCGCCGCGATGGCGCGCAACTGCGCTTCCGAGAGCCCGGTGTGGACCTTGAGGATCCCCGCTCCCTGTGCGATGGCGGTGCGCGCCGCGCCGCGGGCTTCCTCCACGGTGCGGACGTTCACGGTATGGGTGCGGCGGTGGTGGCGCCCGACCTGCTCGGCGGTCCAGTTGGTGATCCAGCCCATGCTGGCGATCACGCGGGGGCCCGGAATCGCGCCGCTCTCGATGCGCCGCTGCGTGGCGACGAGGGCGTCCGGGTTGCCCGCGAGGTCGACCGCCGTGGTGACGCCGCTCATCAGGAGCTGGCGGGCGGAGACCGCCATGACGTCGGCGTAGTCCGGACGATGTGTGCCGTGCCAGTGCTGGTAGTCCGAGTGCCCGAGGATGTCCAGGTGTACGTGGACGTCGATCAGCCCCGGCATGACGGTCATCCCCGTGGCGTCGATGACCTCGGCGCCGGCGGGTACCGCAAGCGCCTCCCGGCTGCCCGCGGCGACGATGCGGTCGCCGTTCACCAGGACGATTCCCCCGGACAGGGGCGGTCCCTCGTGGCCGTCGATGAGCAGGCCGCCGACGATGGCCAGGGTGGCGGATTCGGGCTGCGAATCCCGCTCGCCGTCGAACGGCTGCGCCGCCGCAGGCGCCGCGCAGGCCAGGATCGGGACGAGGGCCGCGAGGAGATTGTGGCGCCAGGGGTGTCGTGTCGGGACCATGCGCGACCTCCAGAGTCTCATCGCCTGAATCTCGCCGCCGGAGTTCGTTGCCGGCCAGGCGTCACGACGGCAGTCGGAACGCAAGGTACTCGCCCGGGTAGCCGCGCCCGCTGACGGCGAGGACGATGTACTGCCGGCCGCCGGCCAGATACGTCATCGGCGACCCCGACTGCGGGGCCGGCATGAACACCGCGCCCACCTCGTCTCCCGTCGTCTTGTCGTAGGCCCGGAGCATCGCTCCTCGCCCGGCCGGCGTCCGGTGGAAGCCGCATTCGCCCATCACGACCAGCGTCCCGGTGACGAGCGGGCCGATCAGGTGGGTACAGGGCTCGCCGGTGCGCGGGATCTCCAGATCCGCCAGCGCCGGGTGGTTCCGTACCAGGTCCGGCGTGTCGCCGAGCGG
>JAGWAH010000047.1:0-23639 GCA_021296515.1 Acidobacteriota bacterium
GTCGTCCACAGCAGGCCGACGAACGCGGCGCACAGAATGCCGGTGGTCAACAGGATCTTCACGGCTTTGTCAGGCATGGGTCCTCAATCCTCCGCACGTGCAGCGCCTTTACAGGATATCGCCCGGACCGCGGCCCGTCAACGCGCTGCGGACCGTCGCCCGAGCCCGCGGCGGGGCTGGCCCGACAATCGTCGCCCCGGCTCCGATTGCCGCCCAACCGGGCCTGACTAGGAGTCTGCCCCATTCCTCGGCGCAGCCCCTGAGCGTTGCGTCGGGAGTCTCGCCGGCGCGAGATTGGCGCGGCGCTCCGAATGCGGATGGGCTTCGAGCTGCCGGACGAACCGGTCGACCAGCGCGACCGGCAGCCCGACGACGTTGGTGTACGAGCCCTCGATCCGCTCGACGAAGCGCGATCCTATTCCCTGCACGGCATAGGCGCCGGCCTTGTCGTCGGGCTCGCCGGTCCCGGCATACCAGGCGATGCGCGCGGGCTCCAGCGTCGCGAAGGTGACGCGCGTCATCTCCACGGCGTCTCGGCGCCGCCCGTCGCACGCGACGACCACGCCGGTCAGCACCTCGTGGGTGCGCCCGGACAGGCGGCCCAGCATCGAGGCCGCGTCGCGCCGATCGGCCGGCTTGCCGAGCACCAGGCCGTCGATGAGCACGATCGTGTCGGCCGCGACCACGATCCGGCCGAGGGCGCGCGACCCGACCGCGGCGGCCTTGGCCGCGGCCAACCTCGCGACATAGCGCCGCGGCGATTCCCCGTCCAGTCGGCTCTCGTCGACATCGGCGGGCATGACCTCGATCTCGTAGCCCGCCTCGCGCAGCAACCTCGCACGCCTCGGCGATCGAGAGGCCAACAGGAGGCGCACGGCGCGAATGATACACTCGGCAGCGTGACTCCGGCCCGCCATTGCGCCGCGCGGGCGCTCGGCAACGCGTTGCGCCGGCAGCCGCTCTCCGACGCCAAGATCCGCTTCGCATGGACCGCGGCGGTGGGCGCCGCGATGGCCCGCGCGACGACGGTGCGGCTGCGTTCGGACGGCGCCCTGCTCGTCCGCGCGGCGAGCGACGAGTGGCGCCGCGCGACGTACCGGTCGCGCCGCCTGATCCGCGAACGGCTCGCGGAGCTTCTCGGGACGGGCCTGGTCGAGAGGATCGAGGTAACGAGCGAAGGAGCGGAGCATCATGCGAGCAGCGGTCATCGCCAGCGCCGTACGGCTGCCCACCGGCAAGTTTCTCGGAGCGCTCAAGGATCTGCCGGCGACGGATCTCGGGTCGCGCGTCGTCCGTGAAGCGGTCTCGCGCGCCGGCATCGAGCCGGACGCGGTCGACGAGTGCATCATGGGCAACGTCGTCTCCGCGGGCCTCGGCCAGGCCCCGGCGCGGCAGGCCGCTCTGCGCGCCGGGCTCCCCGACCACGTCGGCGCCCTGACCGTCAACAAGGTCTGCGGATCCGGCCTGAAGGCGGTCATGCTCGCCGCACAGGGGATCGCCACGGGCGACATCGACGTAGCGGTCGCCGGCGGCATGGAATCGATGAGCAACTGTCCCTACATGCTGCCGAAGGCGCGGGGCGGCATGCGCATGGGCAACGGACAGGTGCTCGATGCGATGATGCACGACGGGCTCTGGTGCGCGGTCGAGAACTGGTCCATGGGCGAGGCCGCCGAGGCGGTCGTCGAACGCTACGGCGTCACCCGCGAGGACCAGGACGCCTTCGCGGCGGGCAGCCACCGGAAGGCCGCGACAGCGATTCGCGAGTGCTTCTTCAAGGACGAGATCCTGCCGGTCGAGATCCCGCAGCGCCGGGGCGATCCGATCCGGCTCGAGTACGACGAGGCGGTACGCCCCGACACGACCGCCGAAGCGCTCGCCCGGCTGCGCCCGGCGTTCAAGAAGGACGGCGGCACGGTGACCGCCGGCAACGCGCCCGGGGTCAACGACGGCGCCGCGGCCACCGTCGTCATGGCCGAGGAGCGCGCGGCCGAGCTCGGCGCAGTCCCGATGGCCCGCATCGTCGGCCAGGCGTTCAGCGGACGCCCCGCCAAGTGGCTGCTCATGACACCGGTCGAGGCGGTGCGGAAGCTGCTCCCCAAGGTGGGCTGGTCGCTGGACGACGTCGACCTGATCGAGCTCAACGAGGCGTTCTCCGCACAGGCGCTGGCGGTCATCCGCGAGTTGGGGGCCGATCCGGCGAAGGTGAACGTCAACGGCGGCGCGGTAGCCCTCGGCCATGCGATCGGGGCCAGCGGCGCGCGCATCCTGACCACCCTGCTCTATGCGCTGAAGAACCGCAACCTGAAGCGGGGCGTCGCCACGCTGTGTCTGGGCGGCGGCAACGGCGTTGCCCTGGCCGTCGAACGCTTGTAACAGCGTCGCGGCCGCGTCGATTCGCCGCCCGCGGGAACCGTGAGCCAGGCTGCTGCGTCCACGGTCTTAGAGATGTGGAGAAGGTGGTCCCGGATCGCGTTCGCGCTCAGCGCCCTCGGGACCGTCGTGTTTCTCGGCCTGGTGGTGAACCAGACCGCACAGCTCGTCTCGCTGGCCACCGCGCTCCATCCGACCCTCGGCTCGGCCGTCCTCGGCGTCCTGCTCGTCGTCTACGGCATCTGCTTCCTGGTGCCGCTGATTCTGTTCCTCCGGCTTCCCAAGCCACTCGATCCCCCTCCCTTCGACGAGGGACGGGCGTTCGAACGCCACCTGCGAGCGCTCGGCCGGCGCCTGGCGGACAACGAGCTGGCCGGTCCCGGCCCGTTCCGCGCCCGGGAGGAGATCGAAGCGGGCCTCGAACGCCTCGACGCCCGGGCCGACGACGTGGCCCGGCGGGCCGCCTCCGAGGTCTTCATCGCCACCGCCGTCTCGCAGCACGGCAGCCTCGACGCCCTGGTCATGCTCGGCGTCCAGGCGAAGATGGTCTGGCGCCTCGCGCACGTCTATCACCAGCGCCCCGGCGCCCGCGAGATCGTCCACCTGTATGCGAACGTCGGCGCAACCGCCTTCATCGCCGGCGAGCTCGAGGACATGGACATTAGCGACCACATCCAGCCGGTCGTAACGGGGGTGTTCGGATCGGTGGCGGGGAGCGTGCCCGGGCTGCAGACCGCCAGCACCGTCTTCGTCACCTCCGTGCTCGGCGGCGCCACGAACGCCTTCCTGACGCTGCGAGTCGCCATGATCACGAAGCAGTACTGCGCAGCGCTGACATCGCAGCCTCGCCGCAGCCTCCGCCGGGCGGCGGTCCTGCAGGCCGGCGGGATGCTCGGCGGGATCGTGCGCAGCGGCGCGCGGCGCGTTTCGCAGGGGCTGCTGACGGCCTCGGGGCGCAGCGTCAGCGGCAGCGCGCGACATCTGGGACGCCGCGTGCGCGCCGCCGGCCAGGCGCTGGCCGATCGCCTGGGACCCTCCGCAAGAGCCGGCTGAAGCACGGCCCGCGAGGCGACGCGCGAGAACCCGCGCGCTACCCTTCCGTCTTCCAGAACGCGACGCCGCCCGCCTGCTTGCCGACGTCGACGACGCCGACCCGCTCGGCCGTCGGCACGTGGTAGATCTCGACCGTGCCGGGGTCGCTGCCGACCCCTTCGAGCGTGACGAACGCGTACCGGCCGTCCGGCGTGACGGCCACGCCGTGGGGGATGGTGCGGGTCGTGGACACCCGCGCCCGCTCGACGCCGCTCCCGAGATCCCAGAAGCCCACCGCGTCGCCTCCCTTGTAGGTGGCGACCAGGGTCGATCCGTCCGGGGTCACGTCGAGGTTATAGGGACCGGCCCCGGTCTCGAAGGTGCGCAGAATGCGCCAGGATCGGAGGTCCACCTCGAACACCCTGGCGACGTTGTTGCCGGTCACGTAGGCGATTCCGTCCGCGGTCGGCGTCGTCACCCAGGTCGGCTGCACCCCTTCGCCGAGCGGCAGGCGGCGCGCGATCTCGAAGCCGAGGGCATCGAGCTCGACGAGGTCGCCCCCCATCATGTTGACCGAGTAGTGCCGCGTGCCGTCGCGGCTGAGGCGCGAGCCGTGGGGCATGACGCCGGTGTCGATGCGCGCCACCTCGGCCATCGTCTCGACCTCGACGGCCGAGATGCTGCTCGGCTCCATCCGGCCGTGCAGGTTGAAGTTCACGACGAACATCAGGCCGGTGGCCGGCGAGACATCGAGCGTCGCGGGGAACAATCCGAGCGTCACGTCCCCCACCCATGCATCCGTGCCCGTCTCGTACTTGTGGACGCTGCCGAAGGGCAGCCCGTGGGCGATGGAGACGTACCAGTGGCGGCCGTCCGGATCGACGGTGATGCCATGCGGGCCCTCGATCTCGTTGGGATAGCTCCCCACCCCGATCGTCTTGACGACCTCCGCGCCGCCGGGTCCGTAGCGCACCAGCGCCACCTCGTCCTCCGACTCCGCGCAGACGTAGACGTAGTAGCTCTGCTCCGGCGGCTCCGGCGGCGCGGCCGCCGCCGGCACCCGCCCCGCCCTCGAACCGAGCAGGGCCAGCAGCGTGAGCGAAACCGTCACCGCTCCGATCGTCCGCGTCCCCACGTGCATGCTCCCGTCTGCGTGTCCCGGCTGCGCCTGGGCCGACTATCCTACTGCGGCTCGCCGATGACGCGGCCCGGACCGGTCTTCTCCTCGAGGCGCACGGCCCACAGCCCGCTGTTGTAGTCGGTGAAGAAGATGTGCCCCTTGTAGGGCTGCGGGCCCCAGACGAAGGGCGCGTTGGGCGCGAATCCGTCGGGCTCGAACGGCACGAACCGGGCGATCTCGCGGCCCTGCCGGTAGAGGTCGCCCATCAGCTCCCCGGAGACGTCGACCACGCGCAGGCCGCCCGGGTAGTAGTAGCCGACGTAGAGAATGTCGTCCTCCACCCAGATGTTGTGCGAACCCGCCTCGGGCACCTGGTAGCGCGCCACCTCCTGCGGATTGTCCCAGTCGCTCCAGTCGATGACGTGGATCCAGCCGGCGGTCCGGAACGGCAACTGTGCATCCTCGGCATCGTTCGCAAGCCCGCCGTAGGGATACGCCTCGTCGCCGGCGAACAGGTAGAACTTGCCGGTCGACTGGCTGCGGTAGGGAAAGGCGGCGTGGTTCCAGCCGTTCGGATACGCGTAGCGCCCCAGCTCGACCGGCCGCTCGGGAGTTCCGCCCCGGCCGCCTCCGCCGACGTCGACGGCCACCACCCCGTCCGTCCAGTTCGACGAGAACGCGATGCCGTCGCTGACCCAGACGTCATGCACGCTGTGCCCCTGCGTCTCGAGCTCGAAACGCCCCACCCGCTCCGGATTCCGGGGATCCTCGATGCTCACGACGTCGTAGCGCCGCCCGGCGCTGAGCGCGTACACGTGATGCCCGTCCACGAAGACGTTGTGGACCCCGCCGGTCAGTTGATTGGTGAACTCCGACAGCACCGGGACCCCTTCGCGCGGGTTGCCGGCGCCGAGCACGACGAAGCCGTTGCGCCGGTTCGAGGCGCCCTCGCGACTGATCACGGCCAGCTCGCCGTCGGCGGAGACCTTGACGTCGTTCACGGTCCTGGCGTCGACCTGCACCTCGTTGACCTTCTCGATGTTGGCCGGATCGGTCACGTCCCAGAAGTAGGTGTGTCCGTCGGCGCCCCAGGTCCCGGTGAGGGCGTAGTCCCGCCCGTCGGTACCCTCCCAGACCCAGAGGTCCGACGAGCGGCGGTCGAGCACCTTGCCGCGTCCGACCACCTCCACTTCCCGCGCCACGTCGCGCGGCTCGATGGAAACCGTCCGGGTGGCCGTATGCGTGCCTGCGGTGGCGATCACGGTGTAGGTGCCGGAACGTTCCGCCACGAAACGGCCGTCGGCCGCGATCTGGGCCGGCGCCCCGGCGGCGACGATGGCGGGGGCAGTCTCGCCGCCGACTGCGAACCGCACCGGCACACCGGGCACCGGCCGCCCCCACTCATCCGCCGCGACGGCGGTGAAGCGCAGCACGTCCCCCGTGCGCGCCGCGTCGGCGCCGACCTCCAGCGCCAGCGAGGCAACCGGATTGTCCTCGACCTCGATCGTCAGCGCGTCGCTCTCGGTGTCGACCGACGCGGTCACCGTGACCGTTCCGGCCTCGCGCAGCGTCAGAAACCCGAACCGGTCGATGGACGCGACGGCCGCGTCGCCGGTGGCGAACATGACCGGCACGTCGTCCCGGCGCGCGCCGGCCGTGTCCGTCACGACGACCCGCAGGCGCGGCTGCGTCCCCGCGTAGAACACCGGCGGGACCCGAGCGAAAGCGACTTCCGAGATCGGCGGCAGAGGCACCGTCACCGGAATCTCCACCCGCGCGCGCGCAGCGGGTCGCCGGCTCCTGTCGCCCGGGTTGGACGGAACGAGAGCGATCAGCGTGAACTCGCCGGGGCGGTACGCTTCGACGCGGCCCGTGCGGGTCACGCTCACGCTGCGCCGCGCGCGCGAATAGTAGACGACGGTCGCGTCGTCCACGACGGCGCCGCCAGTGTCCCGCACCGTCGCGGACAACTGCGCCGCCTCCCCTATCGCCAGGCTCAGGGTGCCCGGATCGACTTCGATGCGCAGCCCGGCCGGCGTATCGCCGCCCTGCCCGCGGACCATCAACGCGGCGCACGCGAGCAGGAGGACGACGCATGACGCAGAACGCGCCAACCGCACTCCCTGGCGTCGAGGCCGCGTATCCGCGTGTCCGCTCCGGGCCCGTGCCGCGAGTCCCTTGTCACTGCTCACCTGCCACCCCTTCCCTGGCTGCGAACGGCTCCGCCGCCACTGCCGGCCGGAACAACCGGTCCCGCGTGCCGGTCGCAAGGATTGCCTCATTGTATCGCCGCTGCCCGCCCGGGGGGCCGGATGCAGAATCTGCAACGGTCGGGGCCCCCGGGGTGGCGGAATCCGCCGCCGCCCAGCCAACCGGGCGAAAGTCGTAAACCATATAAACTACTTCATATAATGCAGTTATGTAGTTTTCATGACTGACTTTCGCTTGACACTCGGCTGGCACGATCCTAGAATACGTCTCGTGACATGCAAGCTCGCCCTATCGAACAGAATGGAGAATCCATGTCGAATCCGGAACGGATAGCCCGCGAACGCTCGAAAGCCGTCGAGATCGCGGTCGGACAGATTGAGAAGCAGTTCGGCAAGGGAGCGATCATGCGCCTGGGCGCGCAGAGCGCGGTCACTGCCGTCCCGAGCATCTCCACCGGATCGATAAGCATCGATTACGCGCTCGGCATCGGCGGCGTGCCGCGCGGCCGCGTCGTCGAGGTCTACGGCCCCGAGTCGTCTGGCAAGACCACCCTGGCGCTGCAGGTCATCGCACAAGCCCAGCGGGTCGGGGGCAACGCGGCGTTCGTCGACGCGGAGCACGCGCTGGATGCGATGTATGCGCGGAAGCTCGGGGTGCAGCTCGACAACCTGCTCGTCTCGCAGCCGGATCACGGAGAACAGGCGCTGGAGATCGTCGAGACGCTGATTCGCTCGGGCGCCATAGACGTGGTGGTCGTCGACTCGGTCGCGGCGCTCGTGCCGCGGGCGGAAATCGAGGGCGAGATGGGCGAGGCGCAGGTCGGGCTGCAGGCCCGCCTGATGTCGCAGGCGCTGCGCAAGCTGACCGGGGTGGTGGCCAAGTCGCGCACCTGTCTCCTGTTCATCAACCAGCTCCGCGAGAAGATCGGCGTGATGTTCGGCAACCCGGAAACCACGACCGGCGGCCGGGCGCTGAAGTTCTACTCGTCCGTCCGCGTGGACATTCGCCGCATAGGAGCCATCAAGGACGCGGACCGGGTGATCGGGGGTCGCACGCGGGTGAAGGTGGTCAAGAACAAGCTGGCGCCACCGTTTCGCGTGGCGGAGTTCGACATCATGTACGGCGAAGGGATCTCACGCGAGGGCGATCTGCTCGATCTGGCGGTCGAGCGGCGCATCGTCGAGAAGAGCGGCGCGTGGTTCTCCTATGGCGGCGAGCGCCTCGGTCAGGGCCGCGAGAACGTGAAGACGCTTCTGCGCGAGAAGGCGGAGCTGTTCGGGAGCATAGAAGCCGAGGTGCGCAAGGCGCTCGGATTGGCGCCCGAGGCCGGCGCCCGGCCCGCGCCCGTGGCCGAGAGCGCTACGGCATAGCGTTCAGGGCCCGGTTCGCGGTGCCGCCGCACTCGGCGCCGCGGGGACCGAGCGCAGGATGAACACGCGCTCGCCCGGGTGTATCAGGCCGAACTCGCGGCGGGCGATCTCTTCGATGAAGGTCGGGTCTTCGCGAAGCCGTCGAACCTGCTCGCGGAGCAGCTCGTTCTCCGCCTTCACGTCGGCGATACGCTCGGCCAGGCGTGCCTGTTGGCGGCTGGCCATTCGCGTGGCCAGCAGACCACTCTCACCCACGAGCGCATTCGCAACCAGCGCACACGTAGCGAACAGCAGCAGATAGCCGACGGCGCGTCCGCCGGGACGCCGCGCTCGAACCGTTCGGGGCAGTGCAGATGAATCGGGATCCACGGTACGCGTTGAAGATACACGAAAGGGCCGCGCCATGAACAGACGAACCGGAGCGCCGGCCGCCCCGGCCGGCAGCGTGGGCGGCGGGTAGTCGCGCGCCGGCAAGACTCCGAAGCGACCGTAGAGGTCGCGCCGCGCCCGTCACGGGGAGGACGGATACTCCATAGTGAACGGGTCCGGCAACGGTATGCCGGCGACTTCGCCGGCGGCGAGCTCCGCCAGCGTCACGTCCGGATTGTCCGGGTCACCCGCCTCGATCGTCGACCGATCTCCGACCACCAGCATGACGAGCCGTTCCGGATCGAGGTACTCGCGCGCCACGCGCAGCACGTCGTCGCCGCTGACGCTGCTGATCCGATCCCGGTAGGCCACGAGATAGGCCGGGTCGCGCCCCGTGTATTCGTCGTTCGCGAACAGGCCCGCCGTCGACGCGGCGCTCGAGAAGTTGCGGCTGAAGGTCTCGACGAACGACGCCTTCGACGTGCGGAGCTCGGCTTCGGTCACCGGCTCCGAGCGGATGCGCTCGATCTCCTCCAGCACAATCGCCGCGGCGCGCGCCACCGTCTCGCTCCGCGACTGGAAGCTGACCCGGAAGGCGCCGGGAAAGTACGTGCCGAACCCGTAGGACGAGTAGGCGCTGTAGGCAAGCCCTTCGTCCGACCGGATGCGGGTCAGCAGGCGCGCCGCGAAGCCGCCGCCGCCGAGGATGTCGTTCATCACCATCAGCGCGTAGCGGTCCGGGTTGTCGCGCATCGCGCCGAGGTGTCCGATGACGACGCGCCCCTGGTTCACGTCGTCCTTGTCGACGACGTAGACGCCGGGCCGAATCTCGTGATCCGGCGCCGGCACCGGCGTGGAGACCGGCTCGCGGGCCGGCCAGTCGGCCAGGCGGGCCTCCAGCCGCGCCAGGAAGTCGGCCGGCTCCACGTCGCCAGACACCGCGAATATGAAGTTGCCCGGATGGTAGTACTCGCGGTGGAAGGCGAGCAGGTCGTCGCGCGTGATCGCGTCGATGCTCGCCCGCGTCGAGGGGGTCGTGGTGAAGTGCCCGCTACCCCGCAACAGCCTGCCCCACTCGCGGACCTCAATGCTCTGCGTGCTGTCGTTGCGCCGCTCCATCTGCTGCAGGACCTGGCTCTTGGCGAGATCGAGACGATCCTGATCGAAGCGCGGCCGCCGGAGCATGTCGAAGAGCAGGTCGAGCGAGGCGTCGAGGTCCTTCGTCAGGCAGTTGAGGCCGGCGCGGCCCGAGGTGTCTCCGATGCGGCTCGACAGCTCCGCGGCCAGGAACGCCGCCTCGTCGTCGAACTCCGCGGGCCCCAGCGCACCCGCGCCGCCGGCGCGCATCTGGCTGCCGGTCAGGGCCGCGAGACCGGCCTTCCCGGCAGGTTCGAGATAGGCGCCGGTCCGCACGATCACCGAAACCGACACCAGCGGCAGCGCCCGATCCGGCACGAGGAAGACGACAGCGCCGTTCGACAGCTCGTGGCGATGCGCCGCCGGGTCCGGCGGATCGAACGACAGCTCCTCGAACACCAGGTCACGCGGATGCAGCGGGATCGGCTGGGCCACGGCTGCCGGGACCGCCAGCCCCGCGAGCAACGCTCCCATCCAGCACCACACTGCGAACCGTCGGGCCCCCGTCACCGCTCACCTCCCAACTCTTCGATCCGTTGCCGAACGAGAGCGACCAGCGCCTCGGCCATGTCCCGGTTCTCCGGCGGAACCTGTCCGACCATCTGCTCCGCCTGCGCCAGGAACTGATTGAGCTGCTCCTCCGGCATCTGCCCGAGCATCGCGCGCACCTGGCGGACCTGCTGCCGCTCGTCGTCGCTCAACCCCGCCAGGAGGGGATCCTCCTCGGTCTCCGTGCTCTCGTCGCGGTAGTAGACTGCCACCGCCCGCGTCTCCGGCGTGAAGTACGTGTTGGCCACCCGCATGACGTCGGCGGCGGTGACCGCGTCGTAGAGGGCCGGATCGGTGTTGATGTGCTCCCAGCCCCGGTTCCCCTCGCGGATGAGGAGCTGCATCATGAGCCCGAAGTTGCTGCGGAGGCCCCGGAACGTGTCCGCGGCGTTCTGGTTCTTGACCTTCTGCAGCTCGCGCTCGCCGACCGGCTCGGTCTTCAGCTTCTCCAGCTCGGCGTAGATGGCCTGTTCGACCTCTTCCGGAGTCCGTCCCTGCCGGGCGGTGCCGCGCAGCTCGAACATCCCCTCGAACTGGAAGCCCGCCTGTCCGCCGGAAGCGCTGGTGGCCACCTCCTGCTCCTCGACCAGGGAACGATAGAGGCGTCCCGTCCGACCGCTCAACAACTGTCCCAGAACGACCAGCGCCGGCTCGTCCACGTGTCCGTCGCGCACCGAGTGGTACCGGACGACGACCTGCGGGTTCGTGTCGGCATAGGCGACCATCCGCTTCTCGGCAAGCTGCGGCATCTCGCGCGTGCGCGGCTGGAGAGGCGGGCGGGCGCCGCGGTCGAGCCGGCCGAAGTACCGTTCCGCCAGCTCGATCGCCGCGTCGGGGTCGAAATCGCCGACCAGCGCCGCGGCCAGGTTGTTCGGGGCGTAGTACGTGTCGAAGAACCCCAGCGCCTCGTCGCGGGTGATGCCCTCGAGGTCGCTGGGCCAGCCGATCACCGGCCAGCCGTACGGCGACGACTGCCAGAACATCGCCTCGAACTGCTCCCGGAACTTGCCGATCGGGGTGCTGTCGGTGCGCAGCCGCCGTTCCTCATGCACCACGCTGCGCTCGGCGTAGAACTCCCGGAACACCGGGTTCGCCAGCCGGTCGCTCTCCATCCAGAACCACAGCTCCAGCTTGTTGGCGGGGACGTTGATGAAATAGATGGTGAAGTCGTAGCTCGTGCCGGCGTTCATGCCCGAGCCGCCCTCGGCCGTGTAGATGCGGCTGAAGTCCTCCTTGATGAGGAGGTCGCTCTGCCGGGCGAGCAGCGTCTCGAACTCGTCGAGCAACTCCTGATGGCGCGGGCTGCGCACGGCCGGATCGGCCGGGTCATCGATCTCGCCGAGCTGGTACCGGCGATCCAGCTCGACCTCGGCGGCCTGGATCTCGGCCCGCAACGCGTCGAGCTGCTCGATGATCTGCAGATCCTGCTCGATGTCCCGGGTCCCGATCGTCTGCGTCCCCTTGAACATCATGTGCTCGAAGAGGTGCGCGACGCCGGTGATCCCGGGCCGCTCGTACACCGACCCAACCTTGGCCACCCAGCCGGCCGCCACGTTCGGATCGCCGGGCCGCGGAACCAGCAGCAGGGTCAGGCCGTTGTCGAGCCGATGCTCGATCACATCGACCTGCTGCGCGCCGGCGGACCCCGCCAGCGCCAGGACGACCGGAAGAACCCACGAGGATATCTGTCTCATCGGATGCCTCGCCACGTCGTACAGGGGAGACCGGCACCGGGGACTCCGGCTGTCCGGCCATCACCGACGGTACACCAGTCCCGACGAAGACGCCAAGCACGGCCGCTGGCAATGCGTCAGACTGACGCACTACCCGGCTGCTGCGCGCCTTGCGCGCCGTACGCGCCGTGCGGTATCTTGGTAGTTCCTGGGGGGTTCCGCGCCCGCCTCATACGTGCCGAGGTAGCTCAGTCGGTAGAGCACATGACTGAAAATCATGGTGTCGCCAGTTCGATTCTGGCCCTCGGCACCCGTCGATTTCCGAAAAACGCTGATCGGGCCTGGTTTGGGCGATTGACAGCCTAGCTGACAGCCTAACTCGCGATTTCGGGCACCGCGGATCGCCGCGACGATCGCCGTGCGGGCGTTGCTCGCCACCGGTGAGCCGAAGGTTGAGCCGTTGCGGTGGTCAAGTCCTGCAGGCCTTGGACGGGCACCAAATCGAGCCCCGTCGAACGGCGCATCGGGCCCTCTGGCGTCGCCGTCACGCAGGGACCCGATAACCGAAAGACGGTGGGACATCGACACCAGATCGGCGGGGTGGGGCACGGGGACGACGATGACGCATCCGCCGCCCGCAACCAGCTCGCCAAACGGGTCGTCGCGTTCCTTCCAGCCAGCGTCGATCGAATGAAGACGCCGGGTGGCGTCAGCTATCGATTCCGACCGCAACTCCGTGTAGTCATGGATGCGGAAGGACTTCATCTTCCAGACGCCCTCGCGGTCGCGGAACCAGCGTCCAACGCCCGTGACCCGCAACGGTGTCGTAAAGAGATGCATGCCGATGCGCTTCGCCAGATCCCGTGACGCGAGACAGTTGTGTATGCGCTCGGGGGTCTCCAGGCGAACCGGGACGGGATCGTTTTCTCCGCCCACGACGATGGGTACGCCGTCCAAGGTTCCGGGTTGGGAAAACGGGCCGTACTCGGGTTCCTCGACGCGTGTTGCCCCGGCAAAACGCAAGATCCGAGCCCCCTGTTCGGGTACGCCTCCCACGATTCCGGCGCGGTTCTTGGCCGTTCACAAGTATTCTGTGTTCAATATTAATGAACGTGTTAGACTCCTGAACATGGCCCGGCTGACAGCCGTACCCTACCTTGACATGTACACGCCTGCTCTGCGGAAGTGGATGCCGTACGCCGAGATTCGCGCGACCGGAAGAGCTCTGGCCCTATTCGACGGCGTCGTCACCTGGAAGGCCGCCAAGGGCGTGATTCGATACCTCGTCGAGGAGAAGCGACACCTCCGCCACCAGGATGTTGGGGTCGTAGTCGAGCAGTTGCACCGACGCCGAGCAACCCTGCCCCCCGGCCGAGCGGAGGACCGGGTCCTCCTTCTTGCGCCACACGTCCGGCGGCAACAGGCAGCCGTGCTCGAGCGTGCGGGGATCGACTACGTCGATCTCGCCGGCAACGCTCATCTGCAGGCTCCAGGCCTGTTTGTTCACGTGGAAGGCCGCCAGCCACAGAAAGATGTGCCTCCCGCTCCCGGCCGACCGCAGAAGGGCTGGATCAAGACGGTCATGGCCGTCCTCATCCGTCCAGACCTCACCCATGCGCCGTACCGCACTCTGGCGGACCAGGCGGACGTGGCCCTCGGCACCGTTGCCGGATGCATGAACGACTTGGCTGCACGCGGGCTCCTGCTCAAGGGGAAGGACGGCCGGAGAGTGGAAGACCGGCAGGCGCTGGTTGCGTTGTGGGTACATGCCTACATCGAAGGGCTACGTCCCAAGCTGAAGGAGCGCCGGTTCCAGGTGCGGGCCAAGGAGAAACAGGAGATCTGGCCGCGACTGCAGAAAGTGCTCGCCGAGTGTGGACAGCCCTGGACGCTGACGGGTGCCGACGCGGCCGAGCGACGCACGCCCTTCTTTCGCGCGGACGAGACCGAGATCTACGCGCCCGTCCGCGCGCTCGAGGACCGCGAGGCCCAGAAGGCGCTAGTCGCCCAGCCTGCTGCACGAGGTGGAAACCTATTGGTCATCGAGCCGCCGGGCCCCCTGGCGATAGCCGGTGAGATCGACGACGACTTCCCCGTCGCTCCGGGCCTGCTAGCCTACGCCGAGTTGCGGTACCGAGGCACCGGCCAGGCGCTGGAGGCAGCCGAACTGCTCTTGCCCAAGGTCCTTGACGATGCCGCGCGCTGAGGCCCCCGGCTTGATGCGAATCCTCGGCGACCTTGAGCGCGGACTGCGGGAGTTGGGGCTCCCGTTTGGAATCGTGGGAGCACTTGTTCCCGAACTTCTCCTGGATGTAAAGCCGCCGCGCAAGACCAACGATGTGGATGTGGCCGTCGTCGTCGAGGGACTCGGGGATTTCGATCTGCTGAAGGACCGGCTTGCCGACTACGGCTTCACGCGCACACGCAAACCGCATCGCCTGAACCACCGCGACGGGGGGTGGGTGGACATCCTGCCGTTCAACGAAGCGATCGCGCGAGATGGGTTGGAACTCGAAGAAGGCCTCATCTTGAACATGGCCGGCTTCCGCCATGTCGTGCCGAATGCTGTCGCCATTCCAATTGATGGCGGGCCGACGCTGCCACTGGCTCCACTGCCGCTTTATGTCCTCCTCAAGCTCGTGGCATTCAGCGACCGAGAGGAACCCAAAGATCTCGCCAGTGTTCTCCATTGCCTGGAACACTACCTCGAAGACGATGATCGGCGCTACGGCGTCGATCACGAGGGCGAAGGTGTGCCCTACGAGTACACCGGCGCTTACGCGGTCGGTGACGAAGCCAAGCCCTTTCTGGACGAGTCCCTCAGCGACACCGTGAACGCCGTCCTCAACCGATTCGATAGTCCGGAGGCGACCGTCATCGGCGTCGTGGCTCGAGAGACGGGCAAGTTCATCGTGGAAGACGAGCACCGACTTGAGATCTTCGAGCTTTTTCGCTGGTATCGTCTCGGAACCGGCCTGTGATGTTGCCGAACGCGAGGAACCGCGTCTTATGACCAGTTGGTCATAAGACACGATCTTCACCGGACAGTGGTCCCGTTGGCCGAAACGCCCCGGACCTGCGGCGGCGTCGCTTCTTCCGCGTGTTGTTGGTCACCGTCTTCGGAGTGAAGTTCGCCATCGGACTCTTCGCCTTGTCGGCGTCCCGCCACATCCCTGATGTACTCCCACGTCTATCCCCCCACCCCCACCACCGCCAGTCACCCCGATCGATGCATGAAACCGGGCATGACGCCCGTTGCCAGCCGCTTCTCGATGCACTTCCCGAGGTCGGCTGCCACCTCCAGCACCTCCACCGGCGCCCTGACCGACTCCCCGGTCCTCAGGCGCAAGGCGACGATCACGGGCTGCAACGCCGTCGAACGCCGCTCGTCGCCGCCAAGCACATCGATCAGATCGCCCTCGGGAGCGCCGGCGGCGATCAGTTCAGGCACCAGCCGCAACATCTCGCCCATCGCGATTTCGTGGCGGGGCTGGAGCACGGCACAGGCGGAGCGGAACGCGTCCATGGCCGCAGCAGTCTCGCCACTACTCATCAACGCCAGTGCGCACGTACCTCTCACATGCCAGTCGATCCACCTCAACGTCTCCCCTGGGCACTCGCCGACGCCCTCATGGAACCGCCGCGCCGACACGATCAGCACAGGCGACCGCTCGCCGAGTCCCTGAATCGCCCCGCGCAGCCAGCTCAAGAACTCGTCCACGCGCGCCGCGTCCCCATCTCTCCGGAGCATGCGCTTGAGGAGAATCGGCATCTCGTCGATCACCAGCAGGACGGGCTTCGCCTGAGCGGCGCAGTCACGCAGCAGTCGCTCGCCGTACCGGCGCCAACTGCCGGCAGAGCGAATCGCTCAGCGGACCGTTCACTCCCACCGACGTCTGGTACGTATTGAAGCGTCCGTACGACAACAGGGCGTTCCACTGCGTGGTCGCGGTCGGCGTCGCCTGCTTCGTGATGGCGTTGACGGTGCCGGCCACCGCGCCCTGCCCGTTGAGGACCGACGACGGAGACCCTCGGATGGCAGGTCGGGCCGTCCAGGTCCGTGCGGAAATCGGAGGCCGCAGCGCGACCTCGGCGGTCGCGTTCGACGACGATTGACGGCGCTAACGTTGCGGCCTGCGGTCCATGTACAGACCGAACGCGAGGTCGCTGCCCGTCACGCTGACCGAAAGGCGCATCCCCGGGGGATCCGGGCGTTCGAAGACCAGCCGGTAGCGCTTCGACACGACGCCGTAGTGCTCGTTCATGCGCTCCGCGAGTCGCGGCAGCACGCTCTCGTACCCGGTCGGAGCCACGAAGGTCTCGATGCTGCCACCGGTGTTCTCCACCAGGTTCAGGGCGTACTGGGGCAACCGCTGCTGGGCCCGAACGCCTCCGCGCGTAGCCAGCATCACCGCGTGGATCGTGACCCCGTTGGCGATCAGCGGATTGAGCAGATCGGCGTACCGGTTGTCGTTGTAGTTGCCGCTCGCCTCCGTGCCGTCCGTGAGCACCAGCACCATGACAGGAAACGCGTCGTCATCCTCGAAGCGGCGGTCCCACGTCTCCCGCACGCCGTCGAGCAATCGCGCGCCGGCGCCGCGGTCGGGGAAGAGGAGGCCGACGCCGTCCTTCAGCTCCGCGCGATCCGTCGTGAAATCGACGCGCTGCTGGACGCTGCGGGCGATCGTCACCAGGGCGATCTCGTGCCCCGGCGCCAGCGTATCGAGAAACGCGTCGAGCCCGTCGCGGAGCGGGTTGAGCGCGTTGGTCTCCATGAGGCGGTCGCCGTTGTCGATCAGCACGGCAATCTTCATGGGGTCCGTATCGAGAGCGGCGGACAGGATGCCCGCCGGCCGGCCGTTCTCTAGAACCTCGAAGTCGTCGGGCGAAAGGTCGAGCACGGGCTCCCCCGTCGACCGCCGGGTCACCTCGACGAACACCTGCCCCAGCAACTGCGCTTCGGCCGCGGGCGGCGCAAGGCAGGCGGCCAAGGCCGCCAGGAGCGCAAAACGAGGCAACACCGCCGCTGACAGAAGCCGGCCCACGATCGCCCCCTACTGCATGCGGAGTCCGGCGAACAGCCCCGCGATGCGGGCGCCGGACCGCGTGATGGAGGCCGAGATCTGGGCGCCGGGCGGATTCGGGCGCTCGTAGACCACCCGGTAGCGCCGCGAGACGTTCTCGTAGTGGGCGTTCATGCGCTCGGCGATGCTCACCAGCATCTGCTCGATGCCGGTCGCCGCCGCGATGTTCTCGTAGATGCCGCCGGTGTTCTGGGTCAGGTTGAGCGCGTACTGGTTGATGACGCTGCCGCCGCGAGACGACAGGAGCACGACGTGCACGGTGATCGACTTCGTGATCAGCTCGTTGACCAGCTCCACGTACTCGTTCTCGTTGTAGTTGCCGCTCCCCTCGGTGCCGTCGGTCAGCACCATCACGAACACGGGGAACGGCTCGTCGTCCTCGAAGCGGCGCTCCCAGGTCTCGCGAATGCCGTCCAGCACGACGGCGCTTGCGCCCCGGTCCAGAAAGATCTCTCCGGCCGACCGCTGGAGCTCCCCGCGGTCGGTGGTGAAATCGACCCGCCGCTGGATGTTCCTGCCAATCGTGAACAGCGATATCTCGTGCGGCGGCGGCACGGCGTCGAGGAACCCCTGCATTCCGTTCCGCAGGGCGTTCAGCGCGTTCATCTCGACCATGCGGTCGCCGTTGTCGACCATGAACGCGATCTTCATCGGCGCCACCGGCTCGGCGGACACGATCCCGGCCTCGCGGCCGTCTTCCCGCACCACGAAATCGGCCGGCGTCATGCCGGGCACGAACTGCCCCGCTCCGTCGACCACCTCGATGAACAATTGCCCGAGCGCCTGGGCTCCCGCCGCGGACGGAACGAGCAGGAGAACCGACACCGCGACGACGACAGCGAAACGAATCATGCAAGACCTCCCGTCTCCGGTGGACGCTCCAGGCGCTGTTCCAACAGGCATCCCCGCAGTATACTGCGCGGCTTCCGGCCGCACGCGCCCGCCGGCTGGTATCGTTCCGATCCGAGACCCATGACACGCTTTCGCCCGGCCATCGACGCCCTGCGCGCCTACGCGCCGGGCGAGCAGCCGCCCGGCGGCGCCGACGTCGTCAAGCTGAACACGAACGAGAACCCGTATCCGCCCAGCCCGCGCGCACTCGCCGCGCTCGGCGCCATCGACGCCGAGAGCCTGCGCCGCTACCCCCAGCCGTTCGCCGACGCGTTCCGGCGGAGCGCGGCCGAGGTGCTCGGCGTCGATCCGGAATGGATCCTGGCGGGCAACGGCAGCGACGATCTGCTGACGATGCTCTTCCGCGCGGTCGCCGGTACCGGCCGGGCGGTCGCGTATCCGGCGCCGACCTACGTCCTGTATCGCACCCTGGCGGCGATCCAGGGCGCACCGGCGCTGGAAGCGCCGTTCGACGAGGAGTACACGCTGCCCGTGGATGCGCTGGCGGATGCCGGCGCGGCGCTGACCATCGTCGCCAACCCCAACAGCCCGTCCGGCACCGCGGCCACGATCGAACAGCTCGCGGAGCTGGCCGGCCGCGCGGCCGGGGTGGTGGCGGTCGACGAGGCATATGTGGCGTTCGCCGACGGCTCGGCGCTCGATCTGGTCCGCCGCAACGACCGGGTCATCGTGCTGCGCACGCTGTCCAAGAGCCACGGGCTCGCCGGGCTGCGGCTGGGCTTCGGAATCGCCCACCCCGACCTGCTGTCGGGGCTGGCCAAGGTAAAGGACAGCTACAACGTCGACGCGGTCGCGGCCGCGGTGGGCGCCGCGGCCCTTCGCGACGTCGCCTACACGCGCGAGACGGTCGAACGGATCCGCAGGACCCGGGCCCGACTCGGCCGCGCGTTGGCCGGCCGCGGGTTCCGGATCTGGCCCAGCCAGGCCAACTTCGTGCTGGCGCGGCCCGCCGACGGCGATGCCCGCCGGCTGTACCACGGGCTGCGGGAGCACGGCGTCCTGGTGCGCTACTTCGACGAACCGGGGCTGGCCGACAAGCTGCGGATCACGGTCGGCACCGAGCCGGAGACCACGCGGCTGCTGTCGGCGCTCGCGGATCTGGCGCCCTGACCGGTCGCCGCGGCTCGCCGCGGCACAATCCGACGATGCCCCGGTTTATGATGACGGCGTGACCAGCCCGACATCCCTTTCCTCGAGGACGGCGCGCTTCCTGGTGCTCGCGGCGTGCCTGCTGATCGCGGCCGGGTCGGCAGCCCCCGCCGCCGCCCAGTCCGCGATCGACCGCTACGAGCTCGACCGCAACCGCAAGCGGGAACGCGACCGGACCTTCCGCCGGCTCAGCGATGGGGTCCTGCGCATGAGGAAGCTCTCGTACGAGAGCCGGGCCGACGGCCTCGACATCCCGTTCTACCTCTTCGAGCCGCTGCAGTTGCGGGGACCGCGCGCCCACGCCGCGCTGATCTGGATCCACGGCGGCGTGCACGGCGACCTCGATCCCACCTACTTCCCGTTCATCCGGGAAGCGGTGGCCCGGGGCTACGTCATCCTGGCCCCCGAGTACCGCGGCAGCACCGGCTACGGCCGGGCGCACCATCACGCCATCGACTACGGCGGCTACGAGGTGGACGACTGCCTGACTGCGGTCGACTACATGCGCCGCCGCCTGCCGCACGTCGATCTCGAGCGGCTCGGCATCATCGGCTGGAGCCACGGCGGGTTCATCACGCTGCATTCGGTGTTCCGCGACCAGGCCTCGTTCAAGGCGGCGGCGGCGATGGTGCCGGTGACCAACCTCGTGTTCCGGCTCTCCTACAAGGGCCCGCGCTACGCCCGGCACTTCGTGGCCCAGGAACGCATCGGCGGCCCGGTGCACGAGCGGCGCAGCGTCTACGTCGACCGCTCACCCCTCTACCACGTCGACAAGCTGCGGACGCCTCTGCTCGTCCACGTCGCGGACAACGACCGGGACGTCAACTTCGAAGAAGCGCAGCAGCTCATCCATGCGCTCGAGTACCTGAAGCCGGACCTGGCGGAGACGCGCATCTACCGCGACCCGCCGATAGACCGGTTCGGCGGCGGCCACCGCTTCAACCGGCGGGTCGATCGGGATCGCGGCTACCGGCGCGTCGACAGCCCCGAGCAACGCGACTCGTGGAACCGGATCTGGACCTTCTTCGACTGGCATCTCCGGCCGTACCTGACCCGCCCCCGGTAACGCCGCGTCCGCGCGCCCCCGGCGTCACGAGCCGCCAGGCAGCCGCCGGAGCCGGTTCGCGGCGTCCTCCAGGGTCTCCCGGCCGCGGCAGAAGGCGAACCGCAGATACCGCGCACCGTCGCTGCTGCGCGCGTAGAAGTTGTCGCCGGGCACCGCCGCCACCCCGACCCGCTCGATGAGGCGCATGGCTGCCGGCAGGGGATCGAGATGCGCCAGATCCGCGACCCCGCGGTAGTCCGCGAGAAAGTAGTAGGCGCCGCACGGCTCGGTCATCCGGAACCCCGCTTCGCGCAACGCGCCGCCCAGGACGGCGCGCTTGTCCGCGTAGCCCCGCCCGAGATCGCGGAAGAACGCCGCGGGCATGGCGAGCAGTCCGACCGCGGCCTTCTGCAACGGCGTCGGGGCCTGTACGACCAGCGTGTCGTGGACCGCGCGAATCGCCGGCGTCAGGTGCGGCGGCGCCAGCACCCAGCCGATCCGCCAGCCGGTCGCATTGGCCGTCTTGGAGATCGAGTTGACGACGATGGTCCGCTCGCGCATCCCGGGCCACGTGGCGATGGACCGGTGGCGCGCGCCGTCGAAGACGATGTGCTCGTAGATTTCGTCCGCGACCACGACGAGGTCCCGCGACCGCGCGAGGTCGGCGATCGCCTCCAGGTCCTCGGACGCGAACACCTTGCCGGTCGGGTTGTGCGGGGTGTTCAGAATCAGCAGCCTGGCGCCGGCCGCAACGCGCCGCAACTCGTCCGGGTCGAGCCGCCATGCCGTTCCGCTCTCCTCTTCGCGCAGGGTGACGAAGCGGGGTGCGAGCCCGAAGATCTCCGCCTGCGCGGGGTACATCTCGTGAAACGGCTCGACGATCACGACGCCGTCGCCGCGGCGGCCGACCGCGGCGAGCACCGCCGCGAGCCCCTCGGTGGAGCCGAGCACGACCGTCGTCTCGGTCTCCGGATCGGGCTCGAACCCGCTCCAGCGCGCCGTATGGGCGGCGATCGCCTGCCGCAGCTCGGGCAGCCCGAAGGGATAGGAGTACTGGTTCAGCTCGTCGCGCCGCCCCTGGAGGGATTCGAGCGCGTCCCGCAACAGCGTCGCCCCGCGGTCGGCGGCGGAATCGACCGCCGCGGCTCGCTCGATCCGCCGGATGCCGGCGTCGCTGCCGCCGAGCAGCGCCGTGATCGCGCCCCAGACGAGCGGGAAAGGCGGAGGCTCGTCCGTGAATCCCTGGGCCAGATTGATGGCGTCATGCTGCCGAGCGAGTCGCGTCATGCGCCGAATGACCGATTCGCTGGCCTGCATTGCCGGTCATTCTACCTGCGCCCCTCTCACGAGCCGCCGGCCCGCGGCCGATACAGCGGGAGACATGGTGCGTTTCATCAACCGCCGCCTGCGGGAGCCCCGCCGGCTGACAGTGCGGCGCATCCGTGCTCGCAGCGGCCATCGGCTGGTGGTGGCGTATCCGGACGGCCTGCGACGGTTGCACGCGTTCGCGGACGATGCGGCCCTCGTCTCCGGCACGGCCGCGCTGCAGGCGGCGCTGGCCGCGGAGGGCTGGGAGCCGCTGCAACGGCCGGCGCCCCGCTGGCGTCCCGCCGCCGGAGGATAGCGCCCCGAAACGCCTCGCCGGCCGCGCGAGCCCGCCGCCCGGCGAGCGATGTACGCTGTCATCGATGCCCGGCTCGCTCCTGGCCGTCGACGTCGCGCTCCTGCTGCCGCCCCGCGCGCACGATCTGGTGACGCAGCTCAACGCCCGGCTGACCGGACCGCCGGACGGCTTCCGGTTCGACGCGGGTCATCTGACCCACGTGTCGCTCGTCCAGCAGTTCGTGCCCGCAACCGACCTGCCGCTGGTGTCGGCCGAGGTCGGCGCCGTCCTCTCCACGGCCCCGCCGCTGACGCTCGTCGCCGAGCGACTCGCGTCGAGCGGAACCACGACGTCGCTCGTCCTCGCCGCGACGCACCCCCTGGAGACGTTGCACACGCGCCTCATGGATCGCCTGGCGCCGTTCGACATGGCCGCCGGCGACGCGGACGCCTTCCTCTCGGCCGGCGAGCCGGCGCGCGCCCGGGACGTCGAATGGGTGACCCGGTTCAGGACCGCCGCCGCCTATGCCGCGTTCGAACCCCACGTCACGCTGGGGGCCGGCGTGCTCGATGACGCAGCGCCGGCACTCGAGTTCGAGGCGGACCGGGTCGCCATCTGCCGGCTCGGACGTTTCTGTACCTGCCGCCGCGTGTTCGCCTCGTGGACACTTGCCGGCCGGGCCGGAACATGACGCTCGCCATCGGCCTGCTCGCCGCCGTCGGACTGGCCATCTCCAGCTACTTCACGGCCGTCGCATATCGCTGGACGCCCCCGAACGTGCGCTGGATCCCGTCCTTCTGCAGACTGGAGGAACGGACCTGCGCGTCGGTCGTTTTCACCCCGAGCGCGCGCGTGTTCGGTCCACCCAACTCGCTGCTCGGCCAGGTGTTCTACGCCGCGCTGCTGGCGGGAGCCGCGTCCGGAAGGCTCGCCGATCCGCACCTGTGGTGGCTCTACCTGGGAGTCAGCCTCGTGACGGTCGGCCTCGGCGTGTATCTGAGCCACGCGTTGCTGTTCGTGCTGCGCGTGCCCTGCCCCCTCTGCTTCGTCTCGCACGGCGTCAACGCCGTCATCTGCGGACTCCTGCTGTTTCTTCCGCACGCCGGGTGATGGTGATGGCGCCGGCGAGCGGCTCCCGCAGCGTTGCCGGCCCCGCCGACGCCAGCCGTTCGCGATCGCGCAGGATCAACTGGTACTCCGCCGAGCGCTTCCAGATTCGCCCGGACACCTCCGTCAGGTGGACCGCCTTCAGACCCAGGTACAGGAACACCGCGCCCAACCCGCCGAGCGTGAGGTACTGCAGCCCCTGCACCGCGGTGGAACCGATGGGGCCGGTCAACATGTCGAGCACCTGGTAGGACAGGAACCCGCCGAGCGCCAGCAGCAGTCCGGTGACCGTCCGCACGCTCCATGACGCGACGCGCGACTGCTTCTCCATCGCGGAGCTGATGATGCGCAACTCGTCCACGGCACGATACAGGCCCGGAAAGTCACGCCCCGTCAGGATCTCGCGCAACGAGACGCGCGCGCGGCAGGCGCGCACCACCCGCCGATCCCCGCGCAGCCAGGACGGACCGTCGATCACGATACGGTGCCCTGGGAATCGCCCGCGCAGCCGCTCGACCAGCCGCGCGTGCGAGGCCTCGGTATGCTCGCCCGCGGTCGAGACGACGTCGACCTCGATCCGGCGCCGCGAGGGTACGCAGACCACCTCGTGCAACCCGCCGCCGTCGACGTCCTCGATATAGGCCGCGGCCTGGGGCGGGGTGCCTTCGTGCAGCTTCGCCTCGTGATCCAGGCAGGGCAGCACCGCCACCGCCTCGGGCAGAGGCACCGACGCTCTGTACATCTTGACCGCGTGCAGCCGCGCGAACGCCGAGAGGGCGTCGAGGAACTCCCGGCACGCCGCGCCGTCGGCGGCGGGCAGCGGCGCTCGGGCGAAGGCGGCCACGGGCCGACCATAGCACACGGCATCGACGGTTTCGACGCAGGCCCCTCGTCGACCCCGTCGA
>JAGWAH010000047.1:23826-26160 GCA_021296515.1 Acidobacteriota bacterium
GTCGACCTTGGACGGCATCTTCACCGCCGAGCAGGCGGAGCGGGGCCAGGCGGCCTACGATCGGGAATGCGCCCAGTGCCATCTCGAGGATCTGCTCGGGGACGGCATCGCGCCCTCGCTCATCGGCGCGCCGTTCCACTTCCGCTGGAGCGAGCTGTCGGTCGGCGACATGCTGGTCGCGATCCGCACCACGATGCCGCAGGGCGCGCCGGCGAGCCTGAGCCCGCGGGCCTACGTGGACATCGTCGCGTACATGCTCTCGCGCAACGACTTCCCCGCCGGCGACATGGAGCTGCCAACCGACCAGGACGTCCTCGAGTCGATCATCATCCAAGAGGGGCAGTAGCCTCCGCGGCGACCTTCCCATCCGCGTGTGGCCGAATTCGGCTTTCCGTCACACGCCTGCGGTCTCGGGCGACGGGCGAGCGGCCGGCTTTGCAGTCGGCTGCTCGCCGCCGCTCTCGTAGGGGAACGGGAGGCGCGGAGCCAGCCGACACGAGGAAGCCCGGCGGATAGCCGGCGACCCCGTCGCGTCGAGCGTCACGGCCTCGACGCAAGAGCCGTTCTCGCGCTGAGAAAGGCTCCGCACGACGCGCCCGCCGTGCTCATCGCCTCACGAACGGCCCACTCGCGGTGGACATGCGCATGGGCGCCGCATGTGCCACAATCCCGGCATGCTGAGATATGCCAGACGCATCGTTCCGTGGCTTCGCTTCGCCGGCAGGGGCTCCCTGTGCGCCGCCGTGCTGCTGTTCGGGTCGACCGCCGCACCGGCGCAGGACGACATCCTGGTGGTCGGCGGCGAGGGCCGCCACTGCGGCGAGGATCCGCAGTGCATGAACCGCCTGCACCCGGCCATCCCGATGGCGGCGCGGGCGCGGCCCGGCCAGACCATCGTGTTCCGCGCGCGCAACGCGAGCGACTTCGACCTCGACCCGGACAGCACCTACGAAGACCCGCGGGCCGGCGATTCGCAGATCGGAACCGTGCACCCGCTGACCGGACCGGTCCACATCGAGGGCGCCGAACCGGGCGACGTGCTGGCGGTGACGCTGCTGGACATCGCCCCGGGTCCGTTCGGCTACACGTCGGTCAGCCCCATCGGCTTCGTCTCCGATCACGTCAGCGGGTCGTTCCGGGCCGAATGGCGCCTCAACCGGATCGAGGCCGTCAGCGACGACCTGCAACGCCAGCTTCCCCGGCATCGTCACCGTGCTCCCCGGTCCCGACGAGCTCGCCGCGATGCTCTCGCGGGAGGCCGAGCTGCGCGCGGTCGGCGGGGCCGGCTTCCCGCCGCGTCCCCTCCACGCCTCCCCCGCCGCGGTCTGCGGCCCGGACGGCTCGCACCCCGACGAGTGCCTGCGCACCCTCCCGCCGCGCGAGCACGGCGGCAATCTCGACATCCGCTACCTGCAGGTGGGCGTCACGCTCTACCTGCCGTGCTACGTCGAGGGCTGCGGCCTCGCCATCGGCGACCCGCACTTCGCGCAGGGCGACGGCGAGGTCTCCGGCACCGCCATCACCCTGACCACCCGGCTGATCGAGGACGGCCCGGAGCTGCGGCGCGGCCCCCACTTCGAGGGTCCGGTCCGCGTGCTCGACATCCCGTCCCGCCGCTTCTACGCCACCACCGGGTTTCCGCTGAAGGCGGCCGGTGAGGTCCCGCCCGACATGCGCTACCTGGGCGCCTCCGAGCGGATCGGCGCCCTCCGCAACCTGTCGAAGGACGTCTCCCTGGCCGCCCGCAACGCCCTGCTGGAGATGATCGACTACATCACCGAGACCTACGGCCTCACCCCCGAGCAGGCCTACGTGGTCGCCAGCGTCGCCGTGGACCTGCGGATCGGCCAGCTCGTCGACGCGCCGAACGTGGGCGTGACGGCGTTGCTGCCGCTGGACATCTTCACGAGGCGCTGAGACGCAACATCGGGATCGACCCGAAACACGGCGTCGGCCGTGAGCGCCGTTGGACTCTCACAGCCCCCACACGGTGATGGTCCGGCCGTCCCGGTCCACGTCTCGGCGGAAGATCTTCTCGTCCCACGATCTGTCCGCCCGCCGGTCGAACACGACCAGATGACCCGTCCGGGCCGCGCAGCGGTCCATGTAGGCCGCTGTCTGCACCACACCTTCGTCGATCGTCCGATCGAGACCCTTGTGCGCTACCTTGCACTCGATCACGAATCTGTCGGTCTCGGTGTCCGGCGCGGGCCCGCCCCCGCGGGGCCACAGGATGAGCAGGTCGGTGCGTCCCCGGCCCAGGCCGTACTCCCGCTCGATACGCCCCCCGCCGTTCACCACGCGCTGCAGGAACGCCTGCAGAATGAGCTGCGG
>JAGWAH010000048.1 GCA_021296515.1 Acidobacteriota bacterium
CAACGACTCCGGCAACGATCACGGTCCAAACCGTCCGTCGGGCAGGGAGCGCTTTCTGGGCGCCGCGCGCGAGCTGTCCCGGGCATACGCGCTGTCAGTGCCGCACGAGCACGCTCTCCGAATCCGCGACGACGTCGGCTTCTTCCAGGCCGTCGCAGCCGCTCTGCGCGAGCGTGCGCCGGGCGACGCCCAGCCGGCGGAAGACACGGACCCCGCGGTGCGTCCCATCATCTCGCGGGCGCTGACCCCGGAGGGCATGGCCGACCTCTTCGCCACCGCGGGACTCGACAGGCCGGACTCGATCCTGTCCGACGACTTCCTGGCCAGAGTACGGGGCATGCCGCAGCGTAGCCTGGCCGTCGAACTGCTGCGGAAGCTCTTGCAAGGAGAGCTCGTCACCCGACGGCGCCGGAACGTCGTCCGGTCACGTTTCCTCGCCGAAGAGTTGTCATCGAACATCCACGACTACCGACGGCGAGCGATCACGGCGGCGCAAGTCGTCGAGGAGCTCATCCAGCTTGCGCAACGGCCGCGGCGACAGGCTCCGACTGTCGGAAGACGAGCTCGCCTTCTACGACGCTCTCGATGCCGACGACAGCGCGGTGAGGGCGCTCGGCGACGAGACGCTACGGACCATGGTCCGCGAACTGGTGGAGACCGTGCACGGCAACGTCACGAACGACTGGATGCTGCGCGAGAGCGTCCGCGTGCGCCTTCAGACGCTCGTCAAGCGCATTCTCCGCAGGTACGGCTACCCGACGGAGCGGCAGGAACGTGCTGCAAGAACGGTTCTGGAACAGGCCGAGAACCTGTTCGGCGGCTGAGCGGCCTCAGCTCGATGACGCGGATTCGCCGAATACGCGTCAGTGCGCAGACGCCCCGGTGCCTGCCCGGCTCAGGACGGCCTCGGAGGCGGGGCGCTCGACCTGCCGCCTGACGTGCTCCAGGTAGTGGCGCACGGCATCCCGCGAGCGGCGCCGGATGATCGGCCGCAGGAACAGCCCGCGGAAACCGGTCATGCCGTCGTTGCGCGAGCGCGTGACGGAGATCAGCGTGGATGCGGCGCGACCGGCGCGGTCGATGCGGTCGACGAGAAAGCGCAGCTCCAGCGTGGTGTGGAAGTAGTGGCTCGCGTAGAGCTGCTTGGTGGCGATCGCATAGGCGATGCCGGTCGACGGCCGTTCGGCCAGCGGGTAGATGACGACGTGGTTCACGCGGATGGTCGGCTTCATGCCGAAGTCGACCACGGTCCAGTAGAAGAACTCGTCCGCACCGCCCGGCAGCCCCCGGGGGTAGTCGTCCAGGTAGTCCAGGAGCTCGGGCACGGCGGCCGGCAATGGATCGCGGCTGGCGAGCAGGGCCCTGAACTGCTCGGCCACGAGCAACGGGTCGTCGTCGTCGACATAGGCTCCGAGCGCCGTGTTGCCTTCGGCCTGATATGCGCGGACCAGGTCGAGGACCATCTCGCGGGCGAGCTCGCTCGCCTGACGCCCGGCGTCCGCGGATGACCAGTCCACGTGCGTGCGGAAACGGGTCAACGCCTCCGCCGAGAGCTTCACCTGGCAGTCGCCGGTGCGGCACTTCGGCAGCTCCTCGACGTCCTCGGCGGGCAGCGTCAACGACTGCAGATCCTCGAGGCGCGGCGGACTGCCGAAGCGGCCGATCTGCGGAATGCCGGGACCGCGCTCGAAGCGCTCGATGTCGCGGAACAGATCGACGAACTCGTCGGGCGGCACGTCCAGGTGGACCGCGCCGACATGGGCCAGCTCCTGGCGGACCGGCGTGTCGAGACTGCGGATGACGGCCGAGCCGCGGTCCAGCCCCCGCAGGTCGTCGATCGAGAAGCCGATCGTCTCGTTCAGGAAACGCGCGACGCCCGAGCCGGACTGGGCGGCGAGCGAGACGACCGCAGCCAGGGCTGTCGCCCAGGCGAGAACGAAGAGTCCCGGCGGGCCGGGCCGCCGGCGCCCGTTCCGACCGCGAAACGAACCGCTGACGAGGAACATCATCAACCGCACCGGGGCGGCCGCCGGCCTGCCGGAATCCGGACGCCTCAACGCTCTCTATATCGGCTCGAGTGCTCCAACAGAAGAGTCGACATCGCCTCCGCTGCCAGATCGGGAATCCAGTGGCTCACGCCCTCGAGCACCTCGAAGCGGTACGGGCCGGTGACGTACTCCGCGGTCAGCAGGGCCCCGTCGATGCAGAGCGCAGTGTCGCCGTCGCTCCACGTGAACATCGTCGGCACCTCCACCGGGCCGAGGGCCGGCCCCTGCAGATTGCGGTCGCCGATGTTCGCGCGGTACCAGTCGAGGGCGGCGCCGAGGGCCGGCTTCGACCCGAGGACGCGCAAGTACTCGTCGACCGCCGCCTCGTCGATGCCCGTGTAGATGCCCCGCAGACCGGCCTGACCGTTCGCCAGGAACGCGTCCTCCGAGTCCGGCTGCACGAAGACGTCGAAGTAGGACGACGCCTCGACCTGACACGACGTCGGGTCGTTCAGCACGCGCGCGAATGCATCGGGATGCGGCACCGACACCGGGTTGGCGGTGATCACGCGATCCCGCGCCGCCACCGCCACCGCCCAGGCGACCACCGCCCCCCAGTCGTGGCCCACGATATGAAAGCGCTCGGCGCCGATGGCGTCCGCCAGGCCGATCACGTCCTGCACGAGCAGCGGCAGCGCGTAGTCGGCGACGTCCGGCGGGCGGGCGCCCGGCGAGTAGCCGCGCTGGTCCGGAGCCACGGCGCGGAAACCGGCCGCGGCGAGCGCCCGGATCTGGTGACGCCATTCGTAGGAGGTCTGCGGGAATCCGTGGAGCAGGATCACGACCTCGCCGTCCTCGGGACCCGCCGCCCGCACGTCGAACGTGTAATCGCCTACCGCGATCTGCGTCGTCGCGACCTCGACGCCGGAACCGCCGGCGCTCGTCGCGCGCCCGGGCGCGGTCTGCCCCTCCGCGGCGGCCGGCGATCCGACCGCGGCCGCCAACGCCAGCAACACCGCTGCGGGGAACTGTCCGTTCGTTCGGATATCCATCCGTTCAGCATACTCCGGCGCCCCCGCGGCTCTCGTCCACCGCAGACGCGCGCCCGCGAGTGGCTCAGCCGGCGGGTCCCAGCAACCCCGGCAGGTCGGTGATTGCCGCCACCATGCGATCCGCCGCGAACCCCAGTTCCTCGGGCGGCTCGGCAGCGCTGCGCTGAATCCAGAAGGTGGGCAGCCCGGCCGAGGCGGCCCCCGCGATGTCCCAGGCGTTGGACGAGACGAAACCCAGCGCGGATCGGCCGACCCCGAGCCGCTCCAACCCCAGGTTGTAGACGCGCGGGCTGACCTTGAAGATCTTGACCTCTTCTACGCTGATGATCGTGTCGAGCAGGGTGTCGATGCCGGCGCTGCGGGCCGCCGCCTCCAGCATCCGCGGCTCGCCGTTGGAGAGAATCGCCAGACGCACTCCACGCGCCCTGAGCGCTTCCAGGCCGGGCCGCACGTCGGGAAACGCCTCCAGCGACAGATACGCGTCCATCAGCCGCGCGCGCCGCGCAGCAGTCAGATCGAGCTCCAGGCTGCGGGCCGCGTACACGAGCGCGTCCTCGGTCACCAGCCAGAAGTCGCGGTGCCGGCCCATCAGGCTGCGCAGCAGGCTGTACTGGAGCTGCTTGGCACGCCAGCGCTGGGCCAGGGCGTCGCCGCTCCCCGGAAACAGCTCCTCGCACAGCGCCGTCACCGAAAACACGTCGAACAGCGTGCCGTAGGCGTCGAACGCGAAAGCCTCGATTGCCTCCACGGGATCGGCCTGCCGGGCAACGGCGGCAGCCGGCGCGGACCCGGACCCGGGCGGCGGCAGCGATCCCCCGGCCGCCCTCGCGCCCGCGGCCCCGACCGTGGCGGCGCCCAGTGTCCCGACGAACGCTCTGCGGTCCATCTTCATGCTGCGGCTCCTTCAGGATGACGCGGAATCGCGGTCGGCCAGCGCCAGGTCCAGCAGGAAGGCGTACTGGAGCGCTGTCTCCCGATACTGCCGGAAGCGCCCGGACGCGCCGCCGTGCCCGGCATCCATGTTCGTCTTCAGCAACAGCCGCCGGCTGTCGTCAGGCTGCAGCGCGCGGCGCCGGGCCACCCACTTCGCCGGCTCCCAGTACTGCACCTGCGAGTCGTGCAGGCCGGTCATCACGAGCAGGTGCGGCCAGGTCACCGGCTCCATGTTGTCGTAGGGCGACCAGGACCGGATGCAGGCGTAGTCCTCCGGCCGGTTCGGATTCCCCCACTCGTCGTACTCGCCGGTGGTCAGCGGGATGGATTCGTCGAGCATCGTGGTCACGACGTCCACGAACGGCACCTGCGCGACCACGCCGTGGAACAGGTCGGGGCGCATGTTGACCACGGCGCCCATCAGCAGTCCGCCGGCGCTGCCGCCCATGGCGAAGAGCCGCTCGGGCGCCGTTCGGCCCTCCGCGACGAGATGCTCGGCGCAGGCGATGAAGTCGGTGAAGGTGTTCTTCTTCTTCCGCAGCTTGCCGTCGTCGTACCACCGGCGGCCGAGCTCCTCTCCGCCGCGGACGTGGGCGATGGCGTAGGTGAACCCGCGATCCAGCAGGCTCAGGCGCGCCGAGCGGAAGGTCGGCTCCATGCTGATGCCGTAGGCGCCGTAGCCGTAGAGGAGCAGCGGCGCCGGGCCGGCGTCTTCCGGCACTCCACCGTCCGCAGACTGCCGCCGACGGACCAGCGAGATCGGCACGCGCACGCCGTCGGGCGCTGTCGCCAGCAGCCGCTCGGTCTCGTAGCGCCCAGGCTCGAAGTCCCCCAGCACCTCTTCCCGCTTGAGCAGCGTGCGCGCGCGGGTGTCCATGTCGTAGTCGTAGACCGAGGGCGGCGTGGTCAGCGAGCTATAGTGGAAGCGGAGCGTGGTCGTCCCCGGCTCGCGGTTCGTGCCGATGGAGACCGCGTGGGCCGCCTCGTCGAACGCGATGTGGTGCTCGGCGCCATCCCAACGCCGCACGCGGAGCCGAGTGAGCCCGGCGTGCCGCTCGGCCACCACCAGGTGGTCGCGAAAGAGCTCGAACCCCGTGATCAGCACGTCGTCCCGGTGGGGGATCAGCTCTCGCCAGGCGTCTCGCGCCGGCGCCCCATCGTCGGCCTCCAGCAGCCGGAAGTTGCGGGCGCCGTCGTTCGACCGGATGTAGAAGCGACCGCGGTAGTGGTCGATGTCGTACTCGTGCCCCCGTTCCCGCGCGAGCAGAACCTTCGGCGACGCGTCGGGGTCCGCCGCGTCGAGATACCGGAACTCGGTGGTCAGGGTCTGGAACGACCCGATGAGGATGCAGCGCCTGGACCGGCTCAGCCACACCCCGCACGAGAACGTGTCGTCGGTCTCCTCATGGACGAGCCGATCGTCGGCCGGATCGTCCCCGAGCCGATGCCGCAGGATCTGGTACGGGCGCAGCGTCGTGGGGTCGTGCCGCACGTAGAAGAAAGCAACGCTGTCGGCCGCCCAGGCGATGTTCGGGGTGACGTCGGCGATGACGTCCGGCAGGTCCTCTCCCGTGGCGAGGTCGCGGACGCGGATGGCGTACTGCCGGCGCCCGACGGTGTCGACGGCGTAGGCGAGCCGACGCCCGTCGGGACTGACCGGGCGCGATGCCACCTCGCAGAACTCGTGCCCCGCGGCCACTTCGTTCACGTCCAGGATCACCTCCTCGCCGTCCGCCGCGGCGTCGGATTCACCGCCCCCGTCCATCCGCCGGCGGCAGTGGATCTCGTACTCCCGGCCGTCCTCGTAGCGACGGTAGTACCGGTGGTCGCCCTCGCGGTAGGGCACGGACATGTCGGTCTGCTTGATGCGCCCCTTGATCTCCTCGAACAACCGTTCCTCGAAGGCGGCCGTGCCGGCCATCACCTCCCGGACGTGGGCGTTCTCGGCCTCCAGGTACGCCCTGACCTCCGGGTCGTCGCGCTCGCGCAGCCAGTGGTAGTCGTCGACGCGCACGTCGCCGTGCTTCTCGTGGCGGTGCGGGCGCTTCGCGGCGCGGGGAGGCGGCATCGGTCGTGGTTCCTACTCCGCGCGCAATGCCGTCAGCGGATCGAGACGCGTGGCGCGGCGCGCGGGCAGCCAGCTCGCGAGCAGGCAGATCCCGATCAGCAGAATCGAGACGGCTACGAAGACCAGCGGGTCGAGGGGACTGGTCTCGAACAGCAGCGCCTGCAGCCGGCGGGTGAGCACGACCGCGGAGCCAATGCCGAGCGCGGCCCCGAGCAGGGCGAGCGCGCTCGCCTCGGTCAGCACCAGCCGGCGCACGTCAGTCGTCTGCGCGCCGACGGCCATGCGGATCGCAATCTCGCGCCGGCGCCGCGCGACCATGTAGGAGACCACGCCGTAGAGACCGACCGAGCCGAGCAGGAGCGCGAGCCCGGCCGACACCGCGAGCAGCGTCATGACGAAAGCGCGCTCCCCCCGTGCCCGCCCGACCAGCATCTCCAGGGTCTCGACCTCGGCGAGCGGCAGCGTGGGATCGAGCCCGCGCACCATCTCCCGCACGGCGCCCGCGAGCGCCGCCGCGCCCGGCGCCCGCACCACGAAGCTCATCGCCGCGGGCACGCCCTCCCCGCCCGTGATCCCGGGCAGCGGGTAGTAGGCCATAACCGGCGGGTCCTCGTGCAGCGCGATCTCGTGAACGTCATCCACCACACCTACGATGCGGGACCACTCCTCGCCCTCCTCGTCCGGCGGCCCACCGAGGCGGATCGCCTTGCCGATGGCACTCTCTGCGGGCCAGTGCGTGCGCGCCAGCGTCCGCGACACGATGACCGCGGGTGCTTGTCGTTCGCCATCCAGCTCGTCGAACACGCGGCCCTCGAGCAGCGCGATGCGCAGGACATCGAAGTAGCCGGGAGCCACGCGCTTGGTCATGAAGACCGGCGGCACCTCGCCGTCGGCCAGCGGGCGGCCCTCGATGGTGTGCCCCGAGCCGGACATCTCGCCCCCGAGCGGAATGGTCGACGCCGCCGACGCATCCACCACGCCGGGCAGGCCGCGCAGGCGGTCGACCACCTGGCGGTGAAAGTTGAGCCGCACAGCGGGAGACGCGTAGTCGCGCGCCGGCAACGCCAGCCCGAAGGTCAGCACGTCGACGGGGTCGAAGCCCGGATCGACCGCCGCCAGCTTCTGGAAGGAGCGGACCGCCAGACCGGATCCGACCAGCAGGGTGAGCGCGAGGGCGATCTGCACAACCACGAGTCCGCGGCGGGCGAGCTGCCGCTCGCGGCCAACCGTGGCGCCGCGCGCCCCCGCCGTCATGTGGCCGGCCGCCGCGACGGCGCTCGCCCGCAGCGCCGGCAGCAGGCCGAAGAGGAGCCCCGCCGCCACCGATACGGCAAAACCGAAAAGCAGGACCGGCGCGTCGATGGATATCTCGTCCAGGCGCGGCAACTCCCGCGGGCCGAAGCGCACAAGCAGGCGTACCCCCAGCAGCGCCAGCGGCAGCGCCAGCAGGCCGCCCGCGACCCCGAACACGAGGCTCTCGAAAAAAACGGCTGTGGCCAGCCGCCCGCGGCCCGCGCCGAGGGCGGCCCGAATCGCAACCTCCCCGTGGCGCGCCTCGGACCGCACGAGGAACAGGTTGGCGACGTTGGCACAGGCAATCAGCAGCAGGAACCCGACGGCGCCCAGCAGTATCCACAGCGTCGGCTCGATGTCGCCGACCACCACCACGCGGGCAAGATCCACCAGCGGACGAAATCCGGCATTCGCAAGAATCGGAGCCGCGCCCTCGTCCGGAAAGATCTCCGCCAGGTTGGACAGCAGCGCCTCGAGCTCGGCCCGCACCTGCCCCAGCGTGGCGCCGTCGGCGATGCGCGCCACGCCGTTGATGCCGAAGGCGCCGAGCTGCACGTTCTCGCGGTCGAGGCGGATCGGCCGCCAGAGCTCCACCTCCTGCTGCGAGAACGCGAAGCCGGGCGGCATTACTCCGATGACCTCGACGCTCGTCCCGTCGAGATCGACGACCCGCCCGATCACGCTCGGATCGGCGCCGAAGCGGGTATGCCAGAGGTCATCGCTCAGCACGATCACCGGCGCGGCGCCCGGCCGGTCGTCCTCGGCCGCGAACCCGCGCCCGAGGCGGGGCGGCGTTTGCATCACCTCGAAGAACGACGCGGTGACGCTCGCCGCGGGCACCCGCTGCGGGTTCTCCGGACCCGTGAAGCTCGCAAGCTCCTCCCGGTACGCCGCCACGCTCTCGAGCGTCCGGCTCTCCTCGGCGTAGAGGAAGTAGAGCGCGTCCGACAGCGGCAGCTCGTCGAGCTGCGCGAGCCCCGGCGCGGCGTGCCGGAGGATGACGAGCCTTTCGGAGTCGGGGAGCGGCAGCGGGCGCAGCAGCACCGCGTTGACGATTGCGAAGATGGCGACGTTGGCGCCGACTGCGATCGCCAGCGTCGCCAGCGAGAGGAGCGTGAAGGCGGGGTTCGCGACGGCGCGACGGCAGAAGACGCGAAGCTGGGCGTAGAACGTCATTCGGTTTCTCGTCCAGTATAGGAGCCCTCGCGTACTGACAACGCTCGGCGCCAACGCACTGGCGAAACATCTGGCCGGGCGCGCTGGAACGGGCCGGGCCGCTGGGGGCGCTCGGTCCGTCGCTGGAACGCTGGTGCATGGCCGATCCGCGGCCGCTCGTGCTGCTGATCGACGAGATCGACACGCTGGTGGGCGATACGTTGCTGTCCGTGCTGCGGCAGTTGCGGGCCGGATACCCGCACCGCCCCCGACGCTTCCCGCACAGCATCATCCTGTGCGGCCTGCGGGACGTGCGCGACTACCGCATCTACTCCACCGCGCAGAACGCCCTGGTCCTCGGCGGCAGCGTGTTCAATATCAAGTCGAAGTCGCTGCGCCTGGGCGACTTCACCGAGGCCGAGACGCGGGCGCTGCTCGCCCAGCACACCGCCGAGACCGGACAGGGATTCACGGACGAAGCGCTCGAAGCCGTCCGGATGCGCTCGGCGGGCCAGCCCTGGCTGGTGAACGCGCTGTGCCGGGAGGCGTGCTTCGAGACCGAGACGGGGCGCGACCGCACCCGCAGGATTGCGGCAGGCGACATCCTGGACCCGCAGGAGCGGCTGATCCTGGAGGGCGGGATCGAGACCCCACCGGCATCCGGCGCCGGGGTGCTGTAGTGTCTCGCCATGTCGAGCCTCGTGCCGGTCACCGAGCGGCTGCGGGAACGGACCCGCGGCCTGCGGTTCGCCGAACCGGTCATGCACGTATACGCCCCCCTCGATTACGCCTGGGCGCCGCACCGCCTCTACCTGGAGCGCTACGGCCGCGGGCAGCCGGAGATCCTCTTCGTCGGCATGAACCCGGGCCCGTTCGGGATGGCGCAGACCGGGGTGCCGTTCGGCGACGTCGCGATGGTGCGCGACTGGCTCGGCATCGAGGCGCCGGTGGAGCGGCCGGCCGACGAGCACCCGCGGCGCCCCGTCCTCGGCTTCGGGATCGGCCGCGGCGAGGTGAGCGGCGCCCGCCTGTGGGGCTGGGCGCGGGAGCGCTTCGGCAGCCCGGAGCGGTTCTTCCGGCGCGCGTTCGTGTGGAACTACTGCCCGTTGTGCTTCCTGGACGACGGCGGCCGCAACGTGACGCCCGACAAGCTCCATCCCCGTGACGCGCGCGAGCGCCTGTTCGCGGTATGCGACGAGGCGTTCGCGGGCGCCCTGGCCCAACTGCGGCCCGACGTCGTGGTCGGCATCGGGCGGTTCGCGGCCGACCGCGCGCGCCCGGGCGCAGAGAAGTTCGGCGCGCGGTGTGGAACCGCCCCGCACCCGAGTCCGGCCAGCCCCCTGGCCAACCGCGGCTGGCCCGCCGTCTTCGACGCCGCGCTCGGCGATCTGGGCATCGTGGTGTAGACGAACAAACCGCGCGTGCATATAGTGGAAGCGATGACTACGACCCGAGCCATGCGGATCTGCGTCGCCTTCCTGCTTGCGTCGTCGGTAGCCGGCGCCGCCGCGTCGGCGGGCCAGGACTTCCGTATCGTGACCGCCGCGGCCAGTCAGGATCGGGAAGCGGTGCGCGCGCTTCTCGCCACGGGCGTCGACGTCAACGCGGCGCGGGCGGACGGCGCGACCGCGCTTCTCTGGGCGGCGCACTGGGACGACGTGGACCTGGTGAAGCGGCTGCTGGCCGGCGGCGCGGACGTCGACCTGGCCGACGACCACGGGGTGACGGCGCTGGAACGCGCGGCCGAGAACGCGAGCGCCGCCATGGTCGAGACGCTGCTCGACGCCGGCGCGAACGTGAACGCGGCCCAGGAGAGCGGACTCGTTCCCCTGATGACCGCGGCCCGCTCCGGGAACCCCGACGTCGTCCGCGCGCTCATCGCGGGCGGGGCCGACGTCGATGCGGCCGTCACCGAGACCGGGAGCACGGCGCTGATGTGGGCGGTGTCGGAACCGCATCCGGAGATCGTGCGGCTGCTGCTCGACGCCGGCGCGAACCCCGCCGCATCGACCGTCAAGGGCTTCACGCCGCTGATGTTCGCGGCGCGCAACGGCGACGTCGAGACGGCCCGCGCGTTGATCGCCGCCGGCGTCGACGTCAACGCACCGAGCGCGGACGGCACGCATGTCCTGCCGTTCTCGATCGTGAGCGGTCGGGACGCGTTCGCACTGTTCCTGCTGGAGGAAGGCGCCGATCCCGAGGGCGAGATGAACGGCGTGCGCGCGCTGCACGCGGCGGCGGGCGGGGTCGGCACCTGGCTGCGCGAGTGGTATGCCCGGCACGGGGGCAACCGACTGTACTCGCGTCCGGGCCGCTCGCGGCTCGCTGCGGATCGCCGGGTGCCGCTGGTGAAGGCGCTGCTCGCCCGGGGCGCCGATCCGAACGCGCGGATCACGGCGTCGGCCATGCTCATGAGCTACATCGGCTATCCGCGGAAGGGGGCGTTCGAGCCCTTCGCCTGCGGCACCGGCGACCTGCGCGGCGCCACTCCGCTGTGGGTCGCGGCCTTCGACATGAACGGCGCGGGACGGACGTTCGGCGTGGGCGAGTCCCGCACGTCGAGCAACACGGCGATCCTGCACGCCCTGCTGGAGGCCGGCGCGGATCAGCATCTGACGACGGACGACGGAACGACCCCGTTCATGGCCGCCGCCGGTCTCGGGCGCTCGACCTACACGCCGCGGCAGCCGCGCGGGGTCCGCTCCCCGAGCGCCGAGGAAGCGGTGCGGGTGCTGCTCGAGGCCGGCGCCGACATCGACGCGGTGAACGAAGCCGACTTCACGGCGCTCCACGGCGCCGCTTTCCGCGGACTGAACGAAGTGGTGGAGTACCTGGTGGCGCAGGGCGCCGACATCGACGCGCGGGACTTCCGCGGACGTACCGCCTATCGGATGGCGGAAGGCTCGAAGCAGTCGTTCCAGTTCCAGAGCTGGCCAGAGACCGCGGCCCTGCTCGCGGAGCTCGGCGCCGACACGCAGCTCGGCATCCCCGGCACCGTGCAGGAACGCCTGCGCGACGTACCGGCCGCCGGCGCGGACGATCAGCCCTGACCGGGAGAGGAGATCAGCCCCATGCGATTCAGCACCGGAATCCGCGCCTCCAAGGAACGATCGCGCCGCACCCGCAGGGTGACCGCGACACTCGTCGCGATGGCGCTGGCGGCGACTTCGGCCCTGGCCCAGGAGCGCAGCGCCGCCGCGGACTGGCCGACCTACAACCGCGACCTCGCGGGAACGCGCTATTCGCCCCTCGATCAGATCGACACGTCGAACGTCGCCTCGCTCGAGGAGGTCTGGTCGTACCGGTTCCATCCCGACGACGGGTTCATCGAGGGGCCCAGCCCGGCCGAGCTCTTCCAGCAGGTGACGCCGATCGTCGTCGACGGTGTGATGTACCTGGCTTCCGGCAACCGCGTGGTGGCCCTGCGGCCCGAGACCGGCGAGGAGCTCTGGAGGCACGAGCTGAGCGAAGGGCTCGCATCGTTCCGCGGCGTCGCCTACGGGCCGGCGACCGACGCCCACGAGGCCCGCATCTACTTCACCAGCCTGTCGAAGGTCATCGCCCTGCAAGCGGCGACGGGCGAACGCGATCCCGCGTTCGGCGACGGCGGCGAGGCGGCAGTGCGCATCCCCTACACCGGGGTGCCGGTGGTCTACAACGACACCCTGATCCTGGGCTCGAGCGCCTTCGGCCCCGGGCAGCGCCACATCGCGCCCCATCTGAACCAGCCGCGGGGCGGGGGGGAGCCGGCCCGGGCCTGGCCGCGGGCCCTCGACGCGACGACCGGCGCCCTGCGCTGGGAATTCCCGACCCTGCCCACCGAGAGCGA
>JAGWAH010000049.1:0-2726 GCA_021296515.1 Acidobacteriota bacterium
ATCTACACCGCGACCGCCGACGGCGACCCGGTCCGGCTGACGGATGCGAACGCCTGGCTGCGGGACGAGGGCGTTCAACTCGGGAAGGTGGAGACGGTCCGCTGGACGAACAGCGACGGCGACCCGGTCGAGGGGGTGCTGACAAAACCGGTCGGCTACGAGGAGGGCGTCACCTATCCGTTCATCGTCAATCCGCACGGCGGTCCGACCGGCGCGTCGCTGGCCGCCTTCAACGCGACGACCCAGTTCTTCGCGGGCAACGGCTACGTCGTTCTGCAGCCCAACTTCCGGGGCAGCACCAACTACGGCCAGGCCTTCGTCAGCGCCAACATCGACAACTGGGGCGTCACCGACTACGACGACGTCATGACCGGCGTGGACCACGCCGTCGAGATGGGCTGGGCCGACCCCGACCGCCTGATCTGCTATGGCTGGAGCTACGGCGGGTATCTCTCGGCCTGGATCGTCACCCAGACCGACCGCTTCAAGGCGGTCTCGCCCGGCGCCGGCCTGACCAACCTCTACAGCATGTACAGCACGAACGACATCCAGGACTACCTGGCGTCGTTCTTCGGCGGCACGCCCTGGGCCGCCACCGACAACTACCGCGAGCACTCCCCCATGACCTACGTGGCCGACGTGAAGAGCCCGGTCCTGCTGATGCACGGGAGCAGCGACACGCGGGTGCCGCCGGAGCAGTCGGTCGAGTTCTACCGGGCGCTGCGGGATCTCGGCAAGGACGTCACCTTCGTCCGCTTCCCGCGCGAGGGGCACGGCATCGTCGAGCCGCTCCACCAGATGGACCGCCTGCGGCGCTACGCCGCGTTCTTCGGCGAGCACGTGGACAACCCGCCGGTAAGCGAAAGCCAGCCGCACGAGGCGGAGCCGGCCGAGACCGAGGACAACGAGGGACAGTGACCATGACCTGGAAGCGCATCGCCGGCATCGTCGCGGCCGTAGCACTGGGGTGGCTGGCCGCCGACACGCCGCTGACGGTTACCGCGCGGGCCCAGACCGACCAGCCCGGCATCTACCTCGATCTCGACGAGATCCGCGCCATCGCGAACCGGGTGCGCGCCGGCCGCAGCCTGCAACCCGCCTCGTGGCCGAACGGCGCCCGCGTCGCGGTGATGATCTCGTTCGACGTCGACAACGACACCATCCTCATCGGGCGCAACGCGAACCCGTCCATCGGCGCCATGTCGCAGGGCGAGTATGGCGCGCGGGTCGGGCTGCAGCGGGTGGTCGACCTGATGGACCGGCACGAGATCCCCGCGTCGTTCTTCATCCCCGCGGTCAGCCTGGTGCTGCGGCCGGAGATGGTCGACGTCATCCAGGCCTCGGGGCGGCACGAGTTCGCGGTGCACGGCTGGATCCACGAGCTGAACAGCGCTCTGGACGCCGAGACCGAACGCGATCTCGTCATCCGGGCGACGAACTATCTGGAGCAGGTGACGGGTAGCCGTCCGGTCGGCTACCGCGCTCCCTCATGGAACTTCAGCCCCAACACGCTCGACATCATCCGGGGTCTCGGCTTCCTCTACGACAGCTCGCTGATGGCCGACGACCGCCCCTACGAGCTCATGCAGAACGGCGAGGCGACCGGCATCGTGGAGCTGCCGGTGGAGTGGATCCTCGACGACGCGCCGCTGATGAACCCGCGCGGCAACAGCTACACGCCGCCGCGGGAGCTGCTGCAGGTCTACATCGACGAGTTCGACAAGGCGTACGAGGAAGGGACGATGTTCCTCCTGACGACGCACCCGCACATCATCGGCCACCGCTCGCGCATGGTGATCCTCGAGGAGCTCGTCGATCACATCAAGGCGAAGGGCGACGTCTGGTTCGCCACGCACGAACAGGTGGCGCGCTACGTCAAGGAGCAGGCCGGGCTGTGAGCGTCGAGCACTGGGACCCCGCCGCGGAGGGGCCCCTCTTGGAGCGGGCCCTGCGCCGCAAGCTCGAGGCGCGCGGCTACGCCGTGTCGCGCTACGTCTATCCGCCGGGCACGCGCTTCCCGCCGCACACGCACGGCATCGACAAGATCGACGCCGTCGTCTCCGGCCGCTTCCGGATGACGATGGGCGACGTCGACGCCGTCCTCGAGGCCGGCGACTGCCTCGCCGTACCGCGCGGCGCGGTTCACAGCGCGGAGGTCGTCGGCGACGAGCCGGTGGTCAGCCTGGACGCGACGCGGGGCTAGGAGTCTGCGCCGTAGGAACGGCGTAGACTCCTAGTCAGGCCCGGTTGGGCGGCAATCGGAGCCGCAGGCGACGATTGTCGGGCCAGCGGGATTCGCGCGGCCTGGATCGGCGACTCGGTCAGCCATCCACGTCCCGGTTCATGATTCGATCCATGAATGAAGGCGGTTCGGTATTCCCTGTTCCGGAGTTGCCTCCGGCCCTGGTCGCCGACCTGCGCCGGCAGAATCCCTGGTGGAGCGGCGACCCCGCGCCCGTACAGCCCGGCCCGCGACGGCATCTCGTCGGACAGATCCGCGGACGGCTCAATCTGGAGCTCGCCCCGATCGTGGCGGTGCGCGGCCCCCGCCAGGTCGGCAAGACCACCGCGCAACTCCAGATCATCGAGGATCTGCTGACCGAAGGTGCCCCGCCGAGCACTGTCCTCCGCGTGCAGTTCGACGACGTGGGGTCGCTGCACGATCTCGTCGACCCGATCCTGCGCATCGCGGACTGGTTCGAGCACCACGTCGCCGGAGCGCACTT
>JAGWAH010000049.1:2865-14676 GCA_021296515.1 Acidobacteriota bacterium
CGCGACAGCCTGGCCGGGCGGATCAGCACCATCGAGACCGGTGTTTTCTCGCTGACCGAGATCGGTCCGCTGCACGGACTGGAGACTCCGAAGCCGTTTCTGCCCGCCAACGGCCTTAGCGCTATCGCCGACAAGGCGTTCTGGACCGACCTCCGAGAGCATGGCAGGCGGCACGCTGATTTCCGCACCGCCGCATTCCGCCACTACTCCGAGCGCGGGTGCTATCCGGTCGTCCACAAGCGCAAGGACGTCGACTGGGCGGAGCTCGCGGACCTTCTTCGGGAAACGGTGATACGGAGGGTAATCCAGCACGATCTGCTGAACGGCGAGGGCCGAAGAAGGGACTCCGCGTTGTTGGAGGGGCTCCTCCAACTCACCTGCCGTTACGCCGGGATCGCCCCTGCCGTATCCGAGTTGGCCGAGCAGGTCGGCCTGTCACTGAGTGTACCAATCGACGGCCGCCGGGTGATGCGCTACCTGAACCTGCTGGCAGACACCCTCCTCGTCAGGCTCGTTCCGCCGCTCGACGTGCGTCTCAGAAAGAACCGCGGCGGCCCCAAGCTCTGCCTGGCCGACCACGCGCTCCGCGCCTGCTGGCTCCAGGAACAGGTCCCGCTGTCACCCCCGGAGCTGACGACGCAGGCCGGGCATCTCGCCGAGAGCGTCTTCGGCTCGGCCGCGTGCACGATCGCCGGGCTCGACGTCGCCCACTTGCCCGCACGCGGCGCCGATCGCGAGGTGGACTTCGTCCTGACCGTGGGCGTCCAACGTGTGCCGGTCGAGATCAAGTACCAGCGGCGAATCGATCCGCACCGCGACACCGTGGGCCTTCGTTCGTTCCTCGAGAAGACCGTGAACAATGCCGCTTTCGGCGTCCTGATCACGCAGGATGCGGCCGGCGTGTTGGACGACCCACGGATCGTCAGCCTTCCACTGTCGACGTTCCTGCTGCTGCGGTGAGCAGTTCGGAGCGGTACGACCGCAGCGCTGCTGCATTCACCCGGTCGGACTTCCCTCACTGCCCGCCGCGACGATTCGCCTCCAGCGCCTCCCACAACGCCGCTCCCCCGGTATCGACCCCGGTGCCGGGCCTGATCGCCGAGCTCAGCTCCAGGTGCCTGTCGGTCTCCGGGTCGAACACCGGCCACGGCGGCAGCCCGCCGCGGTTGGGGTTGCCGGTCGCGGCGAACTGCACCCAGTAGCCGCGCATCGTGGCGGAGAGCGCGGTGTCGGTGTCGGTATAGTCGCCGACCGGGGTGAGGCCGAGCGGGCGTTCGCCGCCCTCCTCTCTCCGGGTCAGCGTCCCGAAGACGTAGACCAGCTCCGCCGCGTGGTGCGACCCGAGGTCGGCGCCCCAGGGAGTCGGCGGCACGTGGGTGAAGTGGTAGAGCCACGTCTGCGCGCCGGCGGCGGCCTGCGACTCGGCGTGCGCGCGCACCGGGCCGGCGAAGAACAGGTCGTGGATCACCTTGTCGATGGCGGCCTTTGCGGCGCCGGGCGACGACGCGTCGTAGTGCGCGACCATCTCGTCGGCCAGCTCCGGGTAGACCGAGCGGACGTAGTCCTCGAACGCCGCGGCGTCGGGGATGTCCATGCCACGGGTCATCAGCGAGCCCTCGTTGCCGTTCAGCCCGGTGATCAGCGGCACGGCGTGCTGCCGGCCGGCGCGGTACATCGCCAGCGGGTCGTCCGGAATGACCCAGCCGTCGACGTTGGGAGCCCAGACGTTGCCGGTCCGCATGAACGGGCTGCCCGCGTCGGCGTTGGACGCGGCCAGCACGTCGGCCGCGCTCGCGGCGCGCATGGCGGCCAGCGCCTCGTCGGTGTTCCCCGCGATCCCGAGCGCCGCAGCCACCCGCAGGCCCTGCGACTCGGCCGCCTCCCAGCCGCGTGCCGCTTCGGCCAGCGGCCGGTCCCAGCCGTTGATCCAGTTGCTCTGGGCGATGGCCCCGTGGAACAGTCCCTCCGCCTGCGGGACGAGCATGACCGACATGACCGCGCCGCCGCCGGCCGACTCCCCGAAGATCGTCACCCGCCCGGGGTCGCCGCCGAACGTCGCGATGTTGTCGCGGACCCACTCGAGCGCCGCCACCATGTCCAGCAGGCCGTAGTTCCCGGATGCGCCGACAGGGCCGGGTGGGCGAGGAAGCCGAAGACGTTGAGGCGGTAGTTGATGGTGACCACCACCGCCCCGTCGGCGGCGAGCGGCGTGCCGTCGTAGATGGCGGTGGACCCGGAGCCGCCCGTGTAGCCGCCGCCGTGGATCCAGAACAGCACCGGCCGCGGCTCGCTCGACTCGCGCGGCGCCCAGACGTTGAGGAACAGGCAGTCCTCGTCCTGGGTGACGTTCCGGCCACCGTTCTGGACGCAGATCGGGCCGCTGTCGGACGCGTCGCGCACCCCTTCCCAGCCGACGACCGGCGCGGGGGAACGCCAGCGCAGATCGCCGACCGGCGGCGCGGCGTAGGGGATGCCCTTGAAGGCGACGATTCCTTCGTCGCTCGCGGAGACGGCGCCCCGGACGGCCCCGCCCGTGACCATGACGGGCGCCTCGGGATCGAGGACGGTCTGGGCGCCGGCCGAAGCCGGGCCGCCGATTGCGAGAAACGCTGCGACAGCCGCGCAGGCCGCGGCACGAACGAGAGAAATGCTCCGCATCATGGTCATCTGTCGTCTCCGTTGTCGTCGCGGGCCGCGATCCCGCATCGCCCCCGCAACTCGCATTGCGCCGCCTGTCTGATAAGGTCCGCTTGTCCGTATCCTAGCGCGGAAACCGTCGCCGACCGCGACCACAAGGTCGCTGCGGCCTCCGATTGCCGCAGCGGAGAACGCTCCGATGGTGAATCAGCCGGCACACCCCTGGTACCGCGAGGTCGATCGCGAACAGTGGAAGGCCTTCGCCGCCACCTTCCTCGGCTGGCTGCTCGACGCGTTCGACTTCACCATCCTGACGTTCATCCTGCTCGACATCCAGCAGAGCTTCACCGTCGACCGGGCCCTTGCCGGCGCACTCGGCACGGTCACGCTGATGTTCCGGCTCGTGGGCGGGCTGGGCGCGGGCATGATGGCCGACCGCTACGGGCGGAAGCTGCCCCTGATGCTGTCGATCCTCTGGTTCTCGCTGTTCGCGTTCCTGAGCGGCTTCTCGACGTCATACGCGATGCTGTTCGCCTTCCGAGCACTGTTCGGCATCGGGATGGGCGGCCCGTGGGCGGCCGGTATGCCGCTAGCCCTCGAGCACTGGCCGGCGCGGCTGCGGGGACTGGCGTCCGGGCTGCTGCAGGGCGGCTGGTTCTGGGGCTACATGCTGGCCGCCCTGACGTTCCACTACATCTATCCCCTGTTCACCGGCCTGCCGGACCCGCTCAGCGACGCCGAGGGCTCGACGCTGGGCTGGCGCGTGATGTTCTGGGTGGGGGTCGTGCCGGCGCTGCTGGTGCCCTGGATTCGGTCGTCGGTCAGCGAGAGCCCGGTCTGGCTCGCCCGCCGGCGCCACCTGCAGGAGACGGGCGCCGAGGGCGCGGGAGAGCGGGTGTCGATCCTGCAACTGCTCCGGCCGGACCTGTTGTGGGCCACCGTGCAGGCGTCGATCCTGATGGGCGCCTTCATGTTCTCCTACTACTCGCTCAGCTTCTGGTATCCGACCTTCCTGCGCGAGGTGGGCCGCGAGCCCCTCGGCTACCTCCTCGCGTTCAATCTCGGCGCCGTCGTCGGGATGGCGCTCTGGGGGCACGCCTCCGGGACGCGGCTCGGCCGGCGGGGCGCGGTGGCGGCGGCGGCCTTGACCGGCGTGGCGGCGATTCCGGCCTACGTCGGCGCGACGGGCGACGCGGCGCTCGCCGTCGGGGCGGTCGTCATGGGCGCCTCGGGGGGCGGCATCTGGGGCATGGCCCCTGCATACCTCACGGAGCGGTTCCCCACCGCCGTGCGCGGCGTCGGCCCCGGCCTCTCGTACCACGTGGGCGCGGCGCTCGGGTCGCTGACGCCCTTCGTCCTCGGACGGCTGCAGGATGGCGGAATGACCACCGGGTCCGCGATGATGGCCTGCATCGCGACGTCCGGCCTGCTCGTGGCCGCCGTCGTCTGGCTGGGACCGGAGACCCGGGGGCACCGATTCACGGCGACCGAGGCGTGAGGGGGGCCGCATGGAGACCGTTCTCCAACCCGGCTGCGCGGAGAACGGCCCGCGAGACGACCGCAGCAGACACTGAACGATGGACAGCCGACACCGAATCAACCACGGGAGCGAGAGATGTCGAATCAACACGGGCGGGCGCGCGAGCGCCTCTGGACGTTGGCCGCGATGCTGGCCGCATCGGTCGTGGGCGGCGCGGCGACACACCTGTCGCTGTCCGGCGCGGTGCAGGCGCAGGGGACGGCCGGCGTGGTCACCGCAACCCAGGTGAACCTGGTCGACGGCGCGGGACGGCTGCGCGGTGTGCTGGCCGGCAGCGACCCCGGGGGACTCACGTCGATCACGCTGTACGACCAGGCGGGACAGGTGCGCAGTACGTTCGGCGTGGAGCCCGACGGGACGCCGCTCATCCAGCTCAACGGCCCCAATGGAGAGACGCGGTTGCGCGCCACGGTCCAGGGCCGCGACGCCATCGTCGTCACCGGGGCCGAAGCCGAGGGGCAGGGACTGTTCGGCGCGGTCCAGGGACGGCCGCTCCTGACCCTCGGCGATGGGGCGCGCGGTCGCCTGCAACTGCATCTGACGGCCGAGGGCCTGCCCCGCCTGGCGCTCGCCGACGGCGCCGGACAGGAAGCCGCATCGCTCGCCGTCGGCAGCGACGACATGCCGCAACTGGCGCTCTCGGCCGGCAACCGGCGACGGGCCGTCCTGACCGCGGTCGGCGACGCCACGGTGCTCAACCTCGGCGGCGCAGCCGGCACGCGCCTCGTCGCGGGAGTGGCGGAGGACGGCGCCCCGAGCATCATCTTCCTGGACGGGCAGGGGGCGTTCATGGCCTCGCTCGGCGAGGTCGGCAACGGGCGCCTCGGATTCGTCGACGCCACTGGCGAGGTCACCGACGTCACGTCCCGTTGAGGGCTGCGGGCTCGGCGCAGAGCGTCCGGTCCGGCGACGCACTGCCGGGTCCCCGACGTGCTATTCTGCCGGCGCTCCACAACGAACCACCGCCCATGAGAGGTCATGCAATGCGATTCACCGACTCTCGCCGCATCCCGATCCTGCTGATCGCCCTGTTTCTCCTCGCCGGCAGCGCCGCCGCGCAATCGTCGGACGACGGCGAACGCCCGCGCCGCATCGCCCTCTGGGGATCGTCGGTCCCCAACGGCACCGGCGACGAGCTGAACCTCGGGGGTTACACCGGCCGCCTGCGCGAGCTGCTCGAGCCGCGCGGATGGGAGGTGCTGAACGTCTCGCGGGGCGGCGACAACACGATCACCATCACCCCGCGCTTCGAGCCGGACGGCGAGCCGGATCCCGGCACCCGCTACCTGACGCCGGTCGATCCCGGCTACGTCGTCATCGCGCTGTCACTCGGCAACGAGGGCATCATGCGCTGCCCGCCCGGTCAGCCGTCGCCCCGCTGCGCGGATTCGCGCGAGGCGGCCGACGCCGTCGCGCAGCAGTTCGCCGACGGCCTGCAGCGGCTGATCGCCCGGGCGCGCGAGCACGGCATCGTGCCGGTGGTCGGGCTCACCTACACCCGGGGCGACTTCAACGAGGCGGAGTACGCCCACACGCGGGCCACGAACCTGCTGATCAACACCTGGGACGTGCCGAGCGTCAACCTGCTCGGCGCCATCGACGACGGCTACGGGCGCTGGGCGCGGGGCTTCTTCCCCGAGCCGATCCATCCCAATGCGGCCGGCCACACCGAGATGTTCCATGCCTTCGTGCCGACGCTCTTCGACGCGCTGGAAGCCGGCAAGCCGACCCCGACGCGGTCCGCCGCGGACGGTTTCGCGCGGGTGCGCGGCCGCGGACGGTCGCCCATGACGTTGAACGTCGACGACACGATGCGCTCTTTCGGGCTGACCTTCCAGGTACGGGCCGAGGGCGACGGCACCATCGCCAGCATCGGCGGCCAGACCGTCGGCCACGAGGTGGACTGGGTCACGGTTCCTTTCCGCCGCGCCGAGCTCGACTTCGAGGCGCTGACGCTCACCCCGACCGGCCGGCGCTTCCAGGCGACCATCGCCATTCTGAACGGCCGCTGGGTCTACACCTCCGCAAACGGCAACGCAGTGACCTCGCCGCAGCCCGGCGCCGACGGCCAGTGGCACCACGTGACGCTGACCCACCACGTGGCGCGCGGGCAGACGCACTTTCACGTCGACGGACGGCTCGTGGGCACGATCGACGAGCGGCTGCAGCCCGACCGCTTCGTGCTCGGCGGCCCCGGCCCCGACTGGTCCACCGCGGTCCCGGCCCCGGCCGACTACAGGGACTGGATGGTGCACCGGGCGGGCCTGAACGCCGACGAGGTGGGCGTGCTGCACGGCGGCGGCCTGCTGCAGTCGAGCCTGGAGCTCTACGCGCCGCTGTCGGACGACGGCTTCGAGAACCGCGCGCAGAGCATGTCCGCGGTGCAGGTCGACGGCCGCGCGGTGTCGGCGACCACCGAGGACTGAGGCAATAGACACCGACGCCGAGAGACGACGAGAGGAGCGCGAGACGATGGGCGGGATGGTCGAGTTCGCGACGAACGGCAAGAGCTCGGGCGGCTATCTGGCCAAGCCGGCGTCCGGTTCCGGTCCGGGCGTGATCGTGATCCAGGAGTGGTGGGGGCTGGTCGATCACGTCAAGGACGTCGCCGACCGGTTCGCGAACGAAGGCTTCGTCGCTCTCGCGCCCGACATGTACCACGGCGAGACCACCACGATCCCCGACGACGCCGGCAAGCTGATGATGGCGCTCAACATCGAGCAGACGGAGCGGGACCTGCGGGGCGCCGTCGACTGTCTGCTTGCTCAGGACGCGGTGTCCGGCGACCGGGTCGGCACTGTCGGGTTCTGCATGGGCGGCCAGCTCTCGCTCTTCGCCGCCTGCGCCAACGCGAAAGTCGGCGCCTGCGTGGATTTCTACGGCATCCACCCCAACGTGACGCCGGATCTGGCAAGCCTGCAGGCGCCGGTCCTCGGCTTCTTCGCCGAGAAGGACGGCTTCGTCACGCCGGAAGTGGCCCGCAGGCTGGAGACCGATCTGCGGGCGGCCGGCAAGCAGGTCGAGATCACGATATTCGAGGGCGCGGATCACGCGTTCTTCAACGACACCCGCGCCGAGGTGTATCACGCGGAGTACGCCGCCGAGTGCTGGACGCGGATGCTCGCGTTCTATCGGCGCCACTTGGCGTGATCACTCGACAGGACGGCAAGTCAGGGAAGACGCACCGCGAATCTCAAAACAGCAGCGCGACCATGGCGGCCGTGCCGGCAACGTAGAGCGTCATGAGGACGCCGACCATCCACGGACACCACCTCGCGCGTCCGGCCGGGCGCCGACCCACCCTACGGCAGCGCGAACGTCAGCACCGTGTTGGTAGCGATGACCGTGACGTACTGCTTGCCGTTCACCTGATAGGTCATCGGGCTCGACCGGATGCCGCGCTGCGCCTGGTACCGGAACAACTGCTCCCCGGTCTCCGCGTGGAACGCGTAGAACGCCCCGTCGTCCGCGCCCTGGAACACGAGGTCGCCCGCGGTCGCGAGGTTGCCGCTCGCGCCGATGGGGCTGAGCGCGGGAAACACGGCCTGCCACGCCTCTTCGCCGCTGGCCGGCTCGTAGGCGGTCAGGGTCGTCGTGGGCGTGTAGGCCGGAATGCGGCTCAGCTCCTCGAAGTTGGCGCTGTGGCCGTCGCCGTGCGGCCCCGGCTCGAGGCTGTCGCCGAGCGGCCGGACGATCATCGACACCGCCGCGTTCTTGCCGGTGACGTAGAGCAACCCGGTGCGCGGGCTGAACGCAGGTGAGCCGAAGCTCGATCCGCCGTGGGCGACAATCAGATGCTCCTCGATGGAGTACGGCGTGTACATCGGCCTACTCCGTGCCTGCTGCTCCGGATCGTCGAGGTGCACGTAGGTGGCACAGAACGGCGTCATCTGCACGCCGCGCGCGTTGTAGGGGATCGGCTGGGTCGGATAGACCACCTCGCCCGGCACGTTGCTCTCGGTCGGCACCAGCGTCTCGACCATCGGGTTGATCGGCTCGCCGGTCTCGCGGTTCCAGAGATAGATCAGGCAGTTCTTGCCCGCCGAACCGACGCCGCGGATGATCTCGCCGTCGGCGCCCGTGACGTCGAAGAGGACCGGTCCGGTAACGTGGTCCCAATCCCAGAGATCATGGTGGATCGCCTGGTAGTACCAACGCAGCGCCCCGGTCTCCAGGTCGAGTGCGATAGTGGAGTTGGTGAACAGATTGGCCCCGGGGCGCGCCGAGCCGTCGTAGTCCGGCGACGGGTTGCCGGTGTTGAAATAGATGAGCCCGAGATCGAGATCGATGGCCGGCTGCGTCCAGACTCCGCCCCCGGCGCGCTGCCCGTCGCCCCACGTATCCTGCGCTATCTCCCAACCATCGTCCTGCGGGCGCTGCGGGATGGTGTTGAACACCCACTCGATGGCCCCCGTCGTGGCGTCGGTCGCAATCACCAGGCCGCCCGGGATGTGCCCTTCCGAGAGCGCGGCGCCGACGTAGAGGGTCCCGTCGTGGTACGCCGGCGCGGCGGTGATCCGGTAGCCGAGCTCGTGGGGATCGAGAGTGGGCGGATAGGTGTCCGGGTACTTGTGCTGCAGCGCCAGCCCGACCACGGGCAACACGCCGCCGTCGCCGAACGACTCGACGAGCTCGCCCGTCCTGGCATCAGCGGCCACCAGGCTCGGCCCGTTGTACGCGTAGATCTTGCCGTCCGCGTAGGTCGGCCCGCGGACGCGGTTGCGGCGCGCCTCGTTCAGCTCGAGACTCCAGACCTCGTCGCCGGTGACCGCGTTGATGGCGATGACGTTGGGCCCGGCGTGGAAGTACATCACGCCGTCGATCACCAGCGGCGTCACCTGGGCGACCACCACTTCGTAGGACCATCGCTCAGCCAGCCCCTCGACTGTCTCGGTGTTGACCTCGTCGAGCGCCGAGTAGCGGCTGTTGTCGAGATCGAGGTTGTGGCTCGTCCAGTTGGTCTGTCCGCTCGCCGTGATGTTCGGCGGCTCTGCCTGCGTCGTGGTCCGCCCCTGCTGGCCGGCCGACGACGACGCGCCCGCCATCAGCGCCACTACGGTCAGAATCGCCGCAATCGGTCTGACATGCAGACTGGTGAATGAGATCATCTATCGCTCCTCAATAACGCGCGCGTCCGGCTAGCGGTCCGCGATGAGCGCGTCGTCGTGCAGGATGCCTAACGCGCAGGTCGGGCACGGGGGCACGTCCACGCCCGCCGCCAACGACCGCTCCCGGAGCAGCGCGTAGGTCTCGGGAAACGGCTCGATGGTGTCGATTGGCCCCTGGGCGATGGTCACCGGCAACCAGCCCCGCCCGTTGGCCACGTCGAGCCGCGCGCCGTGTGCGAGCAGTTGCTCGATGACGGAGTTGGCCCCGCGGTTCGCCGCCCCGTGCAGCGCGGTGTTGCCGGCCTCGTCCGCGGCGTGTACATCAACGCCGGAATCGAGCAACAGCGTGACCGCTGCGAGCGCGTCGGCTTCGGACCCGGCGCCCTGCCCCGCGTAGGTCGCGGCCCCGGCCGCCGCCATCAGCGCCGTCGACCCGCTCGCCGTGGTGACGCTCGTGTCGGCGCCGTGGGCCAGCAGCAGGCGCATGAGCGGCACGTCCGCGGCAATAGCGGCCAGCAGGAACGGGGTCACTCCCTCGGTGGGGTACAGCGGCGAGGTCTGTGTGGCCAATCGAACGCGCTCGCGGGATGGCGCGTTCGGATCGGCCCCGGCGGCCAACAGCGCCTCGATCAGCGCGCCGCTGCTGAGGTGACCGGTCGGCGACGGGTCCGGCACGACGCGAAAATGCGGCCGATGCGCGAGAATCGCGGTATGCAGCGCTGTCCAGCCGACACCGTCCGCGTTGGGATCGGCGCCGCGGTCGAGTAGCCACGCCGCCTGCTCGTAGTGACGATTGTCGACGGCTACGACGAGCGCGCTCGAGCCGTCCGGCGCCATGTCGTCGACATCCGCACCGGCATCGGCCAGAACGGTCGCGGCGTCCAGATGACCACCCTGAACGGCGAAGAGAAACGCCGAGAATCCCCGCGGCGGCGCTGCTTCATCCTCCGCACCGGCGTCATCGTCGGCCGCCGGCCCGCTTGCGGATCCTTCCGCATGTCCCGACCGGGCGTGGACATCCGCTCCATGGGCGATCAGCTCCCGTACGGCCGCCGCGTGTCCCTCCGCAGCCGCCCACATCAGCGCGGTCTGGCCGCGCCACTGCTCGGCCGCGTCGGCGTCGGCGCCGTGATCGAGCAGGAGCCGGACCGCCTCGACCCGCCCGGTGCGGGCCGCGGTCATCAGCGCCGTCTCGCCCTCGGGCTGGGCGCGGTTCGCGTCCGCACCGGCCGCCAGCAGCCGGACCAGCATCGGCGCGCTGCCGTTGAGGCTCGCCAGCGCGATCGGCGCCACCCCATAACGGTTGGCCGCCGTCACGTCCGCCCCGGCGCCGATCAGCAGGGAAGCGATGTCGCCGTCGTCACGGTGGACCGCCCAGTGAAGCGCCGTGGTGCCGTCGATCTCCGGCGCGTCCACGGCTGCCCCCCCATCGAGCAGGGCGTGCACCGCGGCCGAGTCCCCCTGCTTCACCGCCTCGATGAGCGGCGACTGGGCGACGGCTTCGCCAGCCCCCGCGCAGAGCACGAAGGCCGGCAACCCGCTCGCGAGGAACGCCCGAGACAACACCCGTTGCATCCGAGCGACGATGCTCGCCGCGCCCGGACGTCCGGCCGAGCACACGCCCATCACGGTGAACTCCACGCTACACGCCGGACAGCTCGTGAAGCTGCCCCGTGCTGTCGCCGATACGCTCGACCGGCACGCCGGCCTTGTCGAGCAGGCTCACGAGCAGATTCGCATGCGGCGTCCCCGCGGGATACGCCAAGTGCCGACCACCGGCGAGCCTTCCCCCGCCGCGCCCGGCAACCAGCAGCGGCAACGCCGTGTGGCTGTGCTGATTGGCGTCGCTGATCCCTCCGCCGTACATCACCATCGCGTGGTCCAGCAGCGTCCCGTCCCCGTCCGGCGTCGACTGCAGCCGGTCCAGGAAGTAGGCGAACAGTTGAACCAGATACGTGTCGATGAGGCCGATCTTGGCGAGCCGCTCCGGGTCGTACTGATGATGCGACGTGGCGTGATGCGGATCCGGCACGCCGATCTCCGGAAACGCGCGCTGGCTGGTCTCGCGTCCCAACTGGAACGTGAAGACGCGGGTCAGGTCGGCCTGGAAGGCCAGCACCTGCAGGTCGTACATGAGCTTGCAGTGCGCGCCGGTGGAGTCCGGCACCCCGAGCGGGCGCTCGGCGTCGGGCATGGCGGCGCTGTGCGCCTCGCTGCGTTCGATGCGCCGTTCGATCTCGCGCACCGCGTCCAGGTACTCCGTCAGGCGGACGCGGTCCTGCGGACCGATCTGCTGCTCCAGGCCGGCAATCTCCTGCGTTACCGAGTCGAGCACGCTACGGTTGCGACGCCGCAGGGCGTGCCGCTCGTCGGGGGTGGCGCCGTCGCCGAACATCCGGTCGAAGACGTTGCGCGGATTGTGCTCGGCCGGCAGCGGCGTGGTCGGCGTCCGCCAGGAGAGCGAGTCGGTGTAGGCGCAACTGTAGCCGCTGCCGCCGCAGGTGCCCATCCAGCCGGCCGGCTCGA
>JAGWAH010000049.1:14795-36102 GCA_021296515.1 Acidobacteriota bacterium
TGGTCGCCGATGCCGTCGCCCCACGGATTCGCCGGGTCGTTGTCGAGGCCGGACAGCACCGTGACCGCGTCGCGGAAGGGGCCCAGTGGCGCCAGGGTCGGCGACAGCTCGAACGCGCTGCCCTCCCCCTTGCTCTGCCACTGGAACATGTTCGCGCCGTTGGGGAAGTAGACGAACCCGAGCCGCCGTACCGGGCCGGCCGCGGTCCGCGACAGCGCGGAGGCCGCGGGAACCATCGCGTCCAGTAACGGCAGCGCCAGCGCGGCGCCGGCGCCTCGGAGAAACGTCCGCCTGGGCAACGCCCGCTTCGTGATCAGCATGTGTCCTCCCGCGCTCCTGTTCTGTCGATCCCTCGTCGATCCCATGGTCTGCGTCGTCTCGCGCGGCGCAGCCTCCTACTAGTTCACCGCCGCCGCCTCGCCGGCCGACCGCCGCTGCCGGAACGGCACGCTCTTCACGATGCCGAGCACCAGCGCCGAGAAACGATGCTCCCGGGACGCCGCGTCGCGCACGATCCCCCGCACCGCGGGGGCATCGGTGTACTCCAGGCCGCGCCCCAGGGCGTAGGTCAGCAGCTTCTCCGTCAGCGTCCGCAGGAACGGCTTCGGATTCGCCAGCAACGCCCGCTTGAGCTCCGTGACCCCCGTGAAGCGGGTGCCGTCGGGAAGCTCCCCCGAGACGTCGAGAGGTTCGCCGGACGCGTCGGTCTCGCGCCAGCGGCCGACCGCGTCGAAGTTCTCCAGCGCCAGCCCCAGCGGGTCCATCAGCCGTCGGGTTCGCACGGTGCCGCTCCATCGCCTCGCGCATCGTCAGCTCGCGGCCGTCGTTCGCGCTGGCCTCCAGCTCGGGCACGTCCGGCGGCGGGGCGGGCGGCGTCGTCCCGAGTATGTTCTCGAGAACCCAGATGCCGCGCTTCACCGGAGACGTCCGCGTCGACAACGACTGCACGGTGAGCATGCTCCCCTGCCCCAGCAACCCGCCCCGCATCGGATGGCCGGCCGTGCCGACGCGCCGAAAATGGTCGCCGTAGACGTGCGGGATGTCGTAGTGCCACGCCAGGCGCTCGTTGACGAACGTATAGTCGGCGGCCAGCAGATCGAGGACGCTGCGGTCCTCGCGGACGATGCTCTGGAACAGCAGCTCCGTCTCGCGGCGGAACGCGTGCCGGAGGTTGTCGTCGACGTTGGGAAACCGCCGAAAGTCGGGCCGCGCCGCCGGCACGTTGCGCAGGTAGAGCCACTGCCCGGCGAAGTTTTCCGCCAGCGCGTCCGCCCGCGGGTCGACCAGCATGCGCCGCACCTGCCGTTCCAGCACGTCTGGATCGCTCAGCGCGCCACGGTCGGCGAGGTCGAGCAGCTCATCGTCGGGCACGCTGCTCCAGAGGAAGAACGACAGGCGCGAGGCAAGCGCCTGATCCTCGACCGGGTACGCCCTGCCCGATGCCGCGTCCACCGGATCGAGCTCGATCCGGAACAGGAACGACGGGCTGACCAGAAGCCGGGCCAGAGCCTGCTCGATGCCCCGCTCGAAGCCCCCTTCGCGGCGGCCCGCTTCGTAGAAGGGAAGCAGCACGCCCAGGTCGCCGGCGTCGACCGGCCGGCGAAACGCCCTCCGCGCCAGAGCGGCCAGAATCTCCTCGGCGCACGCGCGCTCGGCTTCCGCTCCCGCCGCGGGCCGGCAGGAGAAGATGCGATCCCGACTCGGCGTGCTCTCCGGCACGGCCGGACCGTATGGCCCGGTGACGATCACCTCGCTGACGTACGGCAGATCGTGCGTCCGGTCGTGCTCCAGCAGCGCGCGCAGGAACGGGCGGCGCACGCGCTCCACCTGCGCAGCGGGCCGTCGGAGGAACGAGACGGCCAAGCGCCGCGGCCCCGCCTGCACCGGAACGCGGACGCGCAGGTTGGCGTCGGCCGCCTCCTGTGGGCCCGTAGCCCAGTCGGAATCCCCGACCGAGAGGTCCGCTCCAACGGTCAGGAGTCCGGCCCGCACGCCATCGACCGCGAACTCCACCTGGTGCGCCTCGTTCAACCCCACGATGTCGCCGCCGTTGCCTGAGGCGCCGTTGCGGGCCAGGCGAGCCCGGATCTCGTACTCGCCGTCCACCGGGAAGAAGTGGTCGACCAGCGTGCCCCCGCGGGTGCCGAACGGAAGCCCTTCCAGGCGGTCGCGCTGGGTCAGCTCGGTCGACACGCGGTAGACGTCGGCGGTCACGGCGACCCCTGAATCGCTGGCGACCGCGAGCCTGCTGATGCGGTTCGCGGCGGCGAGGTAGCTCTCAAGCAACAGCGGCGAGAGGCCGAGGACGTCGCCGATGTTGTCGAAGCCGTAGCTGGACGTATCCGGAGGCAGCAGCGACGACACATCGACGTCGAGGGCGAGCAGATCCCGCACCGCGTTGCGGTACTCGGCACGGTTCAGGCGGTGCAGGGCGGCCGGCCGGCCCGGATCCGGGCTGGCGTCCGCGGCGGCGTCCAGCCGCGTCTCGATCCACGTCGCGACGCGATCGTACGTGTCCGCCGCCGGCCGCGGTCGGCCCGCCGGCGGCATCGAGCCGTTGCGGAGCCGCCGGACGACGTGCTCCCAGCGCTCGGCATCACCGGCGATCTCGCCGGCGTCCCGGTCTCCCGCCCGACCGTCGCACGCTGGTTGTGGCACGCCTGGCAGTAGCGGCTCAGGACCGCCTGGATCTCTGCGCTGCCGCCGGATTCACCGGCCGAGACGGCAAGGTTCTCGGGCTGCGCGAAGCCGAGCCGCGCCGTCGCCGGCCCCATGACGGCGGCCAGCAACCCAACCACGACGAAAAACCCCGGTCCCAGGAGCCCGCGGTAGAATCCGCGCTGCATCACCACTCTCCAGGCTTCGTCCGGTCTCGTTTCCCTGTCAGACAGCTCAGCCCCCGTCAGCGGGCTCATACGCCCGTCAAATACCGCAACTCGCCGGTGCTGTCGCCGAAGTTCTCGGTCGGCACGTCCATCATGCCGAGCAGCGTCAGGTACAGGTTCGTCAGCGGCGTCTCGTCCGCGTAGCGCAAGTGGCGATTCCCCTCGAGCTGACCGGCCGCGCCGCCCGCGACCAGGATCGGCAGCTTCTGGATGTTGTGCAGGTTGCTGTTGCTCATCCCGCTCCCGTAGAGAATCGCCACCTGGTCCAGCAGCGTGCCGTCACCGTCGGGCGTCGCCCGCAGCTTGTCCAGGTAGTAGGAAAGCAGCGACGTGTGGTAGACGCCGACCTTCGTCAGCTTCTCCAGGCTCTCCGGCCGGTTCTCGTGGTGCGACAGCGCGTGATGCGGGTCGGGCACCCCTATCTGCGGGTAGGTCTGCGCGGTCAGCTCCGGCGTCATCAGGAAGGAGATGACGCGGGTCAGATCGGCCTGGTAGGCCAGGACCTGCAGGTCGAACATCACCTTGACGTAGTCGTCGAACGAGGCCGGGATGCTCCCCGACGGCCGGTCCACGACCGGCAACTCGCGGTCGGCATCCGCCTCGGCCCGCTGGATGCGTCGCTCGACGTCCCGCACCGCGGCGAGATAGTCGGTCAGCTTGGCCCGGTCCGCCACCCCCAGCCCGTCCTGCAGGCGCGCCACCTTGCGGGTCACCGCGTCGAGAATGCTGCGGTCCTTGCGCATCCGCTCGCGCCGCGCCTCCGGATCGGTGCTCGTGCCGTCGCCGAACAGCCGCTCGAAGAGCGCGCGCGGATTGCTCTCCATCGGCAGCGGCGTCGTCGGCGTGCTCCAGCTCAGGGTGGAGATGTAGGCGCAACTGAAGCCGGCATCGCAGGCGCCGCCGAACTCGGGCAGCCCGATGCCCACTTCCAGCGAGGCGAGCTGCGTCTGCTGGCCGAGCTGCGCCGCCGCGATCTGGTCGACCGACACGCCCGCCTCGAAGTCGGCGCCCTCGGTCGGCTTGGCGTGCACGCCGGTCAGAAAGGCGCCGGTGATGCGCCCGTGTCCTCCGGCCGGATCGCCCGGCATCTGCGCCGCCGGGGCGTGATCGAGGTTGGACAGCACGACCAGGTTGTCCCGGAACGGCTCCAGCGGCTTCAGGATCGGCGTGAACTCAAAGCCGGCGCCCTCGGTGGGCGGGGTCCAGTTCCGCATCACGGCGCCGTGCGGCACGTACACGAACCCCAGGCGCGGCTTCGGCCGGGCCGCCGTCCGGCTCAGCGCGGTCAGCGCCGGCACCATCCCGTCGAGCAGCGGCAGCGCCACCGCCGTCCCGAGTCCGCGGAGGACCGTGCGGCGGGGCAGCGTCTTCTTCGTGATGATCATGAGTCCGATCTCCTCATCTGGAACGGAAGGCTCCGGGCGACGCCGAGAATCAGCGACGACCAGCGGTAATCGTTCGCCGCGGCCTCGCGCACGATGGCGCGGATGGCCGGCCGGTCGTAGTGCTCGACTCCGCGGCCGAGGGCGTAGGTCAGCAGCTTCTCGGTGACGGTGGTGACGAACTCCTCGCGCCGCTCCAGCAGGATGTCCCGCAAGCCCGGAAAGCCGTCGAAGGCGGTCCCGTCGGGCAGGGTGCCGGAGGGGTCGATCGGGGTGCCGGCGACGCCGGCGTCACGCCACTTGCCGACCGCGTCGAAGTTCTCGAGAGCGAAGCCGAGTGGATCCATCCGGGCGTGGCAGTTCGAGCACACCGGGTTCGCGCGATGCGCCTCCAGTCGCGCGCGCAACGACGTGACCGTCCCGTCGTCGGCCCGCTCCGGAAGATCGGGAACGTCGGGCGGCGGCGGGGGCGGCGGGGTGCCGAGAATGTTCTCCAGCACCCACTTGCCCCGGACCACCGGGGACGTCCGGGTGGCCAGCGACGTCACCGTCAGGACGCTGCCGTGGCCTAGCAGACCGCGTCGCACCTCGCCCGGCAGGTCGACGCGCCGGAAGCGGGAGCCGTAGACGTTCGGGATCCCGTAGTGCCGCGCGAGGCGCTCGTTGACGAAGGTGTAGTCCGCGTCCAGCAGCTCCACCACGCTCCGGTCGTCCCGCATCTGGCTCTCGACGAACAGCTCCGTCTCGCGCACCAGGGCGTCCCGCAGGTTCTCGTCGAACCCCGGAAACGCGTTCACGTCCGGAGCCACCGTGCGCATGCGGCGCAGATGCAGCCACTGCGCGGCGAAGCTCGAGACGAGCACGCCCGCCTTCTCGTCGGCGAGCATGCGTCGCACCTGCCGCTCCAGCACCGCCGGATCTCTGAGGGTTCCCGTCTCCGCGGCATCCAGGAGCTCGTCGTCGGGGATGCTGCTCCAGAGGAAGAACGACAGCCGGGACGCCAGCTCGACATCGCTCAGGCGGTAGGGTGTGGCAGGGTCGATCCCCGCCGGGTCGCGCTCGATGCGGAACAGGAACTCGGGATCGACCAGCATGCTCTCGAGCGACCGCTGGATGCCGGCGTCGAAGTTGCCCTCGGCTCGGCCCTCGACATAGAAGCCGCGCAGCACCTCGAGATCGAGCTCGTCGACCGGCCGGCGGAACGCCCGCCGCGCCAGCGTTCCCAGGATCTCGTCGGCGCACGGCCCCTCCTCCTCGGCCGTCGCGGGTCGGCAGACGAAGATGCGCCGCCGGCTGGCCGCCTCGCCCTCGCCGTCGATTCCGCGGCCGAGCGTGTCGGGGCTGAAGGGGCCTTCTACCTCCACGCTCTCGAGCGCCATCCGCTGCACGTAGCCGCGGCCCGTGGAGAACGTCCAGATCGGCAGCCGGCTCGGCGCCATCCCCTCGGTCACCGCCGTACGCTTCGTGAACGACACGCTCACTACGCGGGTGCCGGCGCGGGCCGGGAAACGGACCAGCAGCGGCTCGCCGGGCTCCACCACCCGCGCCGCGCCGGGATCCGTGCCCTCCGGCCAATTGCCGACCCGCAGCAGCGCGCGCCGGACGCCGTCCACCCGCACGTCGATCTCCTGCGGCTCGCGCCGGCCGCTGTCCTGCAGCCGGATGCGGACGAGGTACTCTCCGTCGAGCGGGAAGTGGTGCCGCACCGCCGCGCCTCCGCGGGAGCCGAACGGCAGGTCCTCGCCCATGCGGTCGTCCTGCACCAGCAGGGACGACAACGGGTAGCGCACCGCGTCGGCCTCGATGGTCGGGTCGCCCACCGCGAGGCGCGCGATCCTGCGGGCCGCGGACATGTAGCGCTCCAGCAGTCCCGGCGCCACGGTCAGGATGTCGGCGTTGTTGTCGAAGCCGTAGGCGAGGTCGTCGGCCGGCAGCATCGTCGCCGTGTCGATCTCCAGATCGAGCAGATCGCGGATGGCGTTGGTGTACTCCAGCCGGTTGAGGCGATGGATGGTCGGCCGGCCGGGATTCGGCTCGGCGGCGGCGGCCCGGTCGAGCGCCGTCTCCAGCCACGTCGCGAACGCGCCGTAGGTCGCGGCGTCGGGCCGCGGCCGGCGCGGGGGCGGCATGGCCTGCGTGCGCAGCTTCTGGAGGACCTTCTCCCAGACCTCCGCGTCCGCGCCGACGTGCTCGACGTCGATGCCGTCGAGGGCGAGGTTGCCCGTCAGCAGACGCTGGTTGTGGCAGGTGATGCAATAGCGGTCGAGCACCGCTCGCCAAGTCGCGGCGTCGGGCGCCGGCGACGCCTCGCTGGGCGCCTGCCCGACCGGCGGCGCGGGCGGAGCAGCAGCGCGGGGCGCCTGGGCGGCCGCGGCGGAGGCATACAGGGCGAGCGCGAGTCCCGTCACGAGAGCCGTGGCCGGCCCGGCTCCCCTCGCCCGGGAATCGCCGCCCTGCGGCTCCGGTTTCCGCCCAACCGACCCTCTCCAGGAATCTGCACCGCTCCCGCTGCGCAGGCTCCCGGCCCAGCTCTTCATCATCGTCTCCCGCTGCCGGATTCCCCCGGCCGTCACCGAATCGGCCCTTCGTTGAAGATGTCGATGAAGCTCTCGGTCGTCTCCGCGCTGCCGAGCGCCCGCAGCAGGTCGGCGGTGCTTCCCCCACCGAGGCCCGGCAGCAGGATGTGCCCGCCCCCCTCGGCGATCATCAGCGGCGTGATGCCGCGCTGATCCGGGACCTCCACCGTCGCCCCGTGGTCCACGAGGAGCTGCACGGCCGCGTCCGAGCGGATGTGCGCGGCGCCGTGCAGCGCCGAGCGGCCGACCGCGTTGGTCGCATCCACGTCGGCGCCCAGATCGAGCACGAATTGCACCGCATCGAGCGTGTCCGCCTCGGTAACCCGCGTCTCGGCCGGTACCCGCCCCAGACCCGCCGCCACCATCAGCGGCGTGGTCCCCTCGTCGGTTGCCAGCCGGGTGTCGGCGCCGGCCGCGACCAGCGCGTCCATCACCGCCACGTTGGCGTCCATCGCGGCGAGCAGGAACGGCGTGGCGCCGACGATGCTGACGCGGAAGCGCTGGCTCGCGAACCCGAACTGCGGCGGGTGGTTGACCAGCCGCACGTCGGGATCCGCTCCCAGCTCCAGCCTGCCTTCCCGCACCCCGTTCAGCGAACGCCATTCCCCGTCGCGAGCCGTCTCGATGCCGCGCAGGCTGCCGGTCAGCTCCGAATGCCAGGAGCCGGCGGCCCAGTGCAGCGGCGTGTACCCGGCGGCGCCGGCGTTCGGGTCGGCCCCCTGCTCCAGCAGGAACATCGCCAGCCGGGTATGTCCGCGGACCGTGGCGACGACCAGCGGCGTGGCGCCGCCGGGGGCGCTGGCGTTGACGTCGGCCCCCGCGTTCAGCAGCAGTGCGGCGAGCTCCGGCTCGTCCTCTCGCGCCGCGATCGCCAGGGCGGTGAACCCGCCCGCCGTTCGCGCGTGGACGTCGGCGCCATGCTCGACCAGCGACCGCACGATCGCCGTGTGCGCCTCGGCCGCCGCCCACATCAGCGCCGTCTGGCCCTGCCAAGCCTCCGCCGCCGAAGGATTGGCGCCGGCGTCCAGTAATGCGCGCACCGCATCGACGTTCCCCGTGCGGGCGCACGTCATCAGCGGCGTCTCGCTCGTCGAGCGCGCCGCGTCGGCGTCCGCCCCCGCATCGAGCAGGCGCATCACCATGCGCGCGGATCCGTTGTCGCACGCCAGCGACAGCGGCGTCACGCCGTAGTCGTTCGCCGCGTCGACGTCGGCCCCCGCATGCAACAAGCGGTCGGCCAGCGGCAGTGCGTCGTGGTAGGCCGCCCAGTGCAGCGCCGTGGCCCCGTCGGCCGCGGGTGCATTCACGTCCATCCCCGCCCGCAGCAGAGCATCGACCGCCTCGGCGTCCCGCGCCTTGACCGCCCCGATCAGCGAGCCGTCGCTGGTGCCGGCCGACACGCTGCCGGCATACAGCAGCAACGCCAACGTCCCTCCGGACAGGTACCTCATGCCACGCATATCACCCCTCGGCGCCGCGGGCGGCGCCCTTCCCCGATTCCACACTTCCTCCCGGATCCACGAACGCCTCGGCGCCTGCGCCGCAGGCGTTTCGCGCCGGCGAAACTCCCACGCGACCGACAGGTCGCGCCGCGACCGGACATCGCGCTAGTTCGCCAGCGGATGCGGCCGAATCTGGAACCGGACGATCTCGCTGGTCGCTCCCTTGCCACCCTCGAGGTGGAACGGCGACCCCGTGTTGAAGCTCGACCAGACGCCGCGTCCCTTCCAGCCCGCGTCCGGATCGTCGATCCGGCCGTCGAGGCCGCGGCTGTAGAAGCCGAGCGGATACGGCACGCGCATGATCACCCACTCGCCGCTGTCGGGATCGAGCGCCAGGAGCGCGTCCGACGTCGTGCCGGTCGCGATCGGCACGTTCGCGCCGAGGCCCAACGTGTCGAACTGGTCGACCCAGTTGTAATAGTGGTAGTCGGCGTTCGCCGAGCCTTCGAACCCCTTGAACGTGGGTCCGGGGGTCGGATGCAGCGTCCATCCCTCGCGGCAGTGCTGGCCGGTGGCGGTCGGCCCGTTCAGCACCGTGCACTTGCTGCGATCGAAGCTGGCGAGGTGGCCGCTGCCGCCGAGCGCCGTCCAGATGATCCCGTTGCGGTCGACGTCGATGCCGCGCGGACCGTAGCCCCACGCGCTCGGGTCTCCGGCGGGGTCGTACGGCGGCTCGTAGACCTCCGAGATGCAGGTCTCGGGCGGATTTTCGCCGAGATCGAGCCGGACCAGACGTCCCGGCACGTCGAAGCGCCGGGTGATCCACACCGACCCGTCCGGATGCGGAATCACGCCGTAGGCGCGCTTGAACTTGTCGAGGCTTCCGATGCGGGTATCGCGCGCCGGATCGATCTCGACGTCGCCGTTGTAGTCCGGCTCGTTCCACGGCTTCGTGATGCGGCCGTCGCCGTTGGTGTCGATGACGGTCGGGCACCAGCCCTGCGACGCCTGCTCGTCCCCGGTCTCGTCGTAGAGCCGGGTGTTCAACCAGCCGATCGCTTCGGTCGAGCCGCTCAGCCAGAGCGTGTCGTCCGCGTCGTCGGCGAACTGCAGATGGTGCGTGAAGTAGCAGGTGTCGATCAGCTCGAACTCGCCGGTCTCCGGGTCGTAGTAGGACAACTGCCGCGACTCGGCGCGGTGCTGGATCGGGTAGTACTGCGCGTACGGGTGATCCGAGCCCTCCAGGCACCAGTCGGGCACATCGTTGGGCCGGACGGCCTGCGTGATCCAGAGGCGCCCCTTGTCGTCGAGCATCGGGTTGTGGGCGCTCCGGCTCTGGAGGCCGGCGGGCGGTTCGTTCGCCCAATAGAGCGACGGGATCGCCGTCGAGGATCCCTGATAGGAGTCGTTGCTTCTCGGCCGCTCGATGCGGGTCGGCAGATCCATGCGGACCGACGTGTGGGTGCGCGGATCGGTGATCACGAGCCCCGCCCCGCCGACCCCGTAGATGGGCCCGTTCGCGTTGAGCGTCGGGTTGCGCTTGTCGGTGGTGATCTCGTCGTGGACCATGCCGCGCGGATGGCCCCACTTCCACATGCTGAGGACGAGGTTGCGCTCCCGTCCCTGCGGGCGCGGCGGCACCGGCGGCAGCTCGCCGGCGGCAATCCGGTCGCTCCAGTCTGCGTACAATTGGAGCGCGCGCGGCCGGCCCATGCGATTGATCTCGACCGCCATCGCCGGCCCGGCCCCGCCGGCCCGGATGCGGTACTCCCAGGCGTCGACGGCCGAGTCGAACTCGTCGAGGTCGAGCATCGGCATCTCGCGCGTCGCCTTGTTCCCGAGCTGGTGGCAGAGCTGGCAGCCGTCCTTCAGCCGGTCGACCCAGTCGGCCTGCGTCCGCATGGCGGTGCCGATGCCGTTGCCGCGCGGGCCGGTGCCCGGGAAATCGCCGGCCGGCGGCACCTCGAGCAGCGAGTACCAGTAGTTGGCCGGATAGATCTCCGCCGCCTCGTGCGGCGACGCGGCCTCGGTGGCGGTCAGGGCGAGATCGTCGCCGGGGCGCGCAGGGGTCTTCTCCGAATCGGTCAGGCCGTAGCCGCGCACCCACACTTCGTAGGCAGCGTCGGGGAGGTCGGGCACCAGGAACCGTCCGTCGTCGTCGGTGACGACGATCTTCCGGAAGCCGGTATCGAAGTCCTGCGTCTCGGCGATGACCCAGACGCCCGCCTCCGGACCGGCCGCGCTGGTCACGACGCCGCTGATGTCGTCGCCCTGGGCCGCGACGGGAGGGCCGAGCACCATGAGGGCCGCCGCCAGGAACGCCGCCGTCGCATACCCGCCGATCATGCGCCACTTCGTGCTCATGTCGTCCTCCTGAATCCGCCGGAACAGCGCCGCCTGCCGCGACACACTGCCGCCGCGCAGACTCCCAGTTGCTATTGTGCAGTCTGGCGGCACGCCCGACAAGCCTTAAATCATCGCGCAACGCGCGTCCGTTTCCCGCCCCGGACGCCGCCCACCAGACGCGGCTGACGGCGTCAGTTCGACAGCACGGCGAACTCCCGCGAGCCGGCAAGCCGACCATCGGCCGTCACCAGGGTGAGCTCCAGCACCTTCGCCGTCGCCGACCATGGTCATAATCCATGGTCCACATGGGTCGGTCCATCCAGGCGGGAACGCGCTCACGGAATCAGTAAAGACCGGCGGTCAGCTTCTCGAGACCGTCCTTCTCAATCACCGCGACACCGAGCCGCTCCGCCTTCCGCAGCTTCGAGCCCGGCTTGTCCCCGGCCACGACGTAGTCCGTCTTCCCGCTGACGGAGCCGCTGACCTTGCCGCCGGCCGCCAGGATGCGCGCCTTGGCCTCGTCGCGGGTCATGCCCTCCAGCGTTCCGGTGAGCACGAAAACCTTACCGGCAAGCGGATGAGGCTGCCGCTCCTCCTCGTCGTCTTCCCGGAACCGCAGACCGTGCCGTCGCAACCGCTCGATCAGGTCCCGGTTCATGGTTGCCGCGAAGAAGCTCCGAATCGAGTCGGCAATGCCGGGCCCAACCTCTTCTACCTGCTCCAGCTCCTCGGTCGATGCCGATGCGATAGCGTCCAGGCTCCGGAAGTGACTTGCCAACAACGAAGCGGTCCGGTCGCCGACAAGCCTCATGCCGAGACCGAACACGAGGCGGCCGAGCGGAAGATCCTTCGATCGCTCCAGGCCTTCCATGATCCTGCGGGCGGACTTACCGCCAAGCCGGACGCTCAGCGGTACAGCCGCGAGCTGTTCTTCCGTCAACTCGTACAGATCGGCCGGGGCCCGTACCAACCCGTGGTCAACCAGCTTCGCGGCCAGCGTGGCGCCCATGCCCTTGATGTGCTTCGCACTCGAGACGACGAAGCGCCGCAAGGCCGGACGGTCCCACTCCGGGTTTTTCCCGCCACGCTCGGACGTCACTCCGGAGGGGCCGGTGGATTTCTCCCTCGCGTCCGCTCGTTTCGCGATCTCGGCCTTCGACCGCACGATGCCCTTCACGAGCATCGCGGCCTTCTTCCCGCCAATTGCGCTCTCCTTCTCCAGTCCGGCCAACTGGTCTGCGTCCAGCTCGTAGAGGTCTGCGAAGTCCTTCACCAGCCCACCGTCGACGAGCGCGTCGACCAGCCACTCGCCCATCCCGTCTATATCCATGGCGGTCCGGCGCGCGAAGTGCAGGATCGACTCCTTAAGCCGCGCGGAGCAACTGACGTTGACGCACCGCGCCACGGCCTCTCCCTCCTGGCGGACGACCGGGGCGTCGCACGTCGGACAACTCGTCGGCATGACGAAGGGCCGGCGGTCCGCGCCTTCGCGGACGACCCGCACGACCTTGGGAATCACGTCCCCGCTCCGCACCACCAGCACGGCATCTCCGATCTGCAGTCCCAGGCGCGCGATCTCGTCGGCGTTGTGCAACGTGGCGTGCGACACCGTCACCCCGCCCACCGGCACGGGTCGCAGCCGGGCGCGCGGAGTCACCGCCCCGGTCCGTCCCACCTGCACGTCGATGTCCTCCACCACCGTCTCCACCTGCTGCGCGGCGGGCTTGCACGCAATGGCCCAGCGAGGCGATTTCGACGTTGCGCCGAGACGCCGCTGCAGGTTCACGGAATCGACCTTGAACACCAGGCCGTCGATCTCGTAGGGAAGTTCCTCCCGCCGCGGCAGCCACTCGTCCCGAAACCGACGCAGCTCATCGACGCCACGCAGCCGGGCGCGCGCCTCGTTCATCTTGAAGCCCAGGGCCGCGAGCGCCACCAGCGCCTCCCAGTGCGACGGAAAGACCGACCGGCCGGCTGCGAGCAGTTGATACGGGTAGAAGTCGAGCCGCCGCGAGCCGGTAACCGCCGCGTCCAGCATCCGCAGCGAGCCCGCCGCGGCGTTGCGGGGGTTCTCGAACTGCCGCTTCCCTTCCGCTCGTTGCCGGGTGTTCAATGCCGCGAAGGACTTCTTCGGCATCACGACCTCGCCGCGCACCTCGAATTCCGCCGGTACGGCGTGTGCGGCGAGCTCCGCAGCCGGTATCGACAGGGGCAATGAGCGCACGGTGCGGGCATTCGGTGTGATCACCTCGCCCTCGACCCCGTTGCCGCGCGTCAGCGCAAGCGTCAGGTGACTGTCGGCATCCGGATCCTCCAGCGAACCGGACTGCCGATTGCCGTCACCATCCGGCGCGTAGGGCGCCCGACCGAAACGCACGGCCATCGAGAGGCCGTCCAGCTTCAGCTCGCCAACGTAGTCCAGAACTTCCACCCCGGCCAGCTCCCGCGCCCGACGGTCGAAGTCCACCAGTTCCGCGTCGTCCAATGCGTTGTCGAGGCTGAGCATCACTGACGAATGCGCCGCCTTTTCGACTCCCTCGCGTGGCGCCCCTCCGACGCGCTGCGACGGTGAATCGGGGGTGATCAGGATCGGATACAGCTCTTCCAACTGCTGCAACTTCCGCAGCAGGACATCGAACTCGGCGTCGCTGATCTCGGGCGTGTCGAGGACGTAGTAGAGACGTTCGTGACGTCTCAACTCGGCTCGCAGCCGGGTGATGCGGGTCCGGGCCTCTTCGAGAGTGAACTCGGGTCCGGAGTCGTCAGGCATCGGGACGTCGGACCTCGATCACCGGCCGGCCGGATGCCGGCCGGCATCAACGATCGCGCGCCAGCACGTAGTCCGGCAGGGCGAGCAGCGCATCGCGCTCCGCGGAGGGAGAAAACGCCGCCAGGCAGTCGCGGGCCGCCGTCGCGTGCTCGACGGCCTTGTCGTAGGCGTAGTCCGTTGCGCGATGCTCGCGCAGCAGGACTCCCAGCTCACGCCAATCGCCGATGCCGATCTCGCCGGTTTCCAGCGCGGCGCGCGCGATCTGGCGCGCTCGACAACCCTCTGCCTCGCGGCCGAGCAGGTGAATCAGGGCCAGGGTGACCTTTCCTTCTCGAAGATCCTGGCCGACCGGCTTCCCCAGCTTGCTCTGGTCGGCCGTGAAGTCGAGCAGATCGTCGACGAGCTGGAAGGCGACGCCGAGATTGAACCCGTAGTCGCGGAGCGCGGTGCGCTGCGCGTCGGTGGTGGCTCCGAGCATGCTGCCGATCTCGGCGGAGCCGCCGAACAGGTACGCGGTCTTGCGCCGGATGATCTCGAAGTACTCCCCCTCCGAGATGTCCACGTCGCCGGTCTTGGTCAACTGGTAGAGCTCGCCCTCGATCATCCGCCGCGTGACGTCGCACAGGAGCCGCACGATCGGGATGGCGTCGTCGTAGGTCAGAGCCAGCTTCATCGAGCTGATGTACAGGTAGTCTCCCAGCAGGACGGTCTTGTCATTTCCCCAGCGCGAGTGCGCCGCCAGCCGGCCGCGCCGGAGCTCGGACTCGTCGATGATGTCGTCGTGAACCAGCGTTGCGGTGTGAATGAACTCCACCGCGGAGGCGTACACGACCGCGCGCTCCCCGGAATACCCCGCCAATCGCGCAGCGAGGAGCAGCAGGGCGGGACGCACACGCTTGCCGCCGCTGGCCTGGATGTACCGCGCCATGCGCGGAATCACCTCGTCCACGACGTGCACGGCTTTCGTTCCCGGCAGGACGCCTCCCCCGGTCGCCTCGAAGGCCGCCGCGTCGGCCTCGACGGCAGGTCGGACGTAGCGGGAGTACGCCTGCTCGACCGCTTCGAGCGCCGGGCGAATCGGCTCGAAGATCTGTTCGAGATCGGCCGGCGCCGACGACTTGAGTGCCACGTTCACGCCGCGAGAATCAGACCACAGTTGCGCGGCGAGCGTCAACGCGCCGCTCCCTGGGCATGGACCTCACGGCCCGCCCGCCGAACAATCGGCCGTACGACCGCCGCGTCGCCTCGATGACGTCGTCCCGGTCGACGCCGCGCACCGCGGAGAGCTTGTCGACGACCTGCGCCACGCGCGCCGGTTCGTTGCGCCGCCCGCGGAAGGGAACGGGAGACAGATACGGCGCATCGGTCTCCACGAGCAGGCGATCCGCGGGGACTATCGCGGCGGCCTCACGAATCGCCGCCGCGTTGCGGAACGTGACGATGCCCGAGAACGACACGTGGAAGCCGAGATCGAGCGCCTGGCGTGCGAACGCTGCGTCGCCCGTGAAGCAGTGGAAGACCCCCTGCACGTCGCCGCCGCCCTCCGCACGAATGGCGTCCACGGTGTCGGCGTCCGCCTCTCGCGTGTGCACGACGATCGGCAGGGCCAGCTCGCGCGCCAGTGCGATCTGGCGGCGAAAGACCTCGATCTGGGTCCGCGGCGGAGCGAAGTCGTAGTGGTAGTCGAGTCCGATCTCGCCGACCGCGCACGTGCCGGCCCGCGCGTCCAGCAACCGGCGCACGGACGGGTCGACACCCTCGAGGCCGCCGGCTGCGTCTTCGACCGCGCCCGCCTGGTGCGGATGTATCCCGATGGCGAAAGCGGCATTCGGCCAGGCCGCGGCCACGCCGTCCGCGCGGCGCGCCTCGTCGTCGTTGAGCGCGTCGAGGATGCACAGGGCGCCGTCCACGCCGGCGGCGCGCGCGCGCTCGACCACCGCACCGAGGTCCGCGGCGAACTGCTCGTCGGCCAGATGGCAATGGGAATCGATCATCGGATCGCCGATCCCGCGGGGGCGCGCTCCGGATCGTCCGGGGTCAGGAGCACCGGCTGCCCGGCCGCGTCGAGGGCCGCGAGGACCATGCCGTTCGACTCGATCCCCATCAGCTTCGCCGGCTGCAGGTTCGCCACGAAGACGACGTGCCGACCCACGAGGCTCTCCGGCTCGTAGGCCTTCGCGATGCCTGCGACGACCTGTCGCACGCCGGCGCCGTCGTCGATCTCCAGACGCGCGAGCTTCTTCGACTTCCGCACCGCCTCGGCCGTCACGACGCGTCCGACGCGGAGCTCGACCTTCGCGAACTCGTCTATCGAAATGCGCGGCGTTTCAGGCGCCCGGGGCGCGGCCGCCTCCGCGGTCGCGGCGCCCTCGCCGACCGGTGCCGAACCGCCGACCTCCGACCGGGGCGGGGCTGCGGCAGGAGCCGCGGCGCCCCCGCCCGGTTGTTCACTTTCGTTCATCGTCCGCTGCTCCCTCCGTTGGGCGCCGGCACCGGCATCGGCGGCCACCCGCACCTTCCCCCCGACCACCTCCCTCGGCGGCGAGGCCTTCCGTTGCGCATCCTTCTCGACGTTCGACGCAGCCCGGTCGGGATCGAGCCGCGGCCAGAGCGGATCGCCCTTCACGACCTGCCGCTCGGCGCCCGGCGGCGTCGTCCAGACCGCGTCGCGGTCCAGGTTCAGGCCGGGATCGACGACCGGTGCCCCGACCCGCGCCAGCACCTCGCGGCACGAGCTGGGCATCACCGGCGTGAGCAGAACCGCTGCAATCCGCACTGCTTCGCTCACGTCGTAGAGCTGCCGGTCGAGCTCCGCCGCACGCGCCGGATCCCGCGCCGTCGCCCACGGCTCGACCGCCGTGATGTACTCGTTCGCGGCGTCGACGAGCTGAAACGCCGCGGCCACGCCCCCATGCAGCGCGAAGGCGTCCATCGCCTCGCGATAGGCCGTCACGGCCCCGCCGGCCGCCTCGGCCAGCGGCCCCGGCGCGCTCGGCGGCGCCACCAGCCGCCCCTTGCGGTAACGGTGGGCCATCGACGCCAGCCGCGACACGAGGTTGCCGAAGTTGTTCGCCAGGTCGACGTTGTAGCGCTCCTCGAACCGGTCCCACGTGAAGTCGCCGTCCTGACCGAACGCGATCTCCTTGGTCAGGTACAGCCGCAACGGATCCGGTCCCAGGCGGTCCGCCGCGTCCAGGGGATCGACCACCGTCCCGAGGGACTTGCTCATCTTCTGGCCCTGCCAGTGCACCCAGCCGTGGCCGAAGACCCGGCGCGGCAGCGGCAGCCCCGCGCTCATCAGCATCGCGGGCCAGAACACGCAGTGGAAGCGCGTGATGTCCTTCCCGATGACGTGCAGGTCGGCCGGCCACCAGGTCTCGAACAGCTCCTGGTCGGCGCCGTACCCGACCCCCGAGACGTAGTTGATGAGGGCGTCGACCCAGACGTAGATCACGCTGTCGGGATCGGACGGCACCGGAATGCCCCACGCCTGGCCGGTGCGGCTCATCGAAATGTCGTCGAGCCCCGCCTCGAGCAGCCGGAGGATCTCGTTGCGGCGGATCTCCGGCTGCAGGAACTCCGGATGGGCCGCGTAGTGATCCAGCAGGGGCTGCCGGTACTTCGACAGCCGAAAGAAGTGGTTCTTCTCCTTGATCCACTGCGGCGGCTTCCCGTGCACGGGACAGTTGCCGTCCTCGAGGTCCTTCTCCGGCTTGAACGCCTCGCACGAGACGCAGTACCAGCCCTCGTAGTAGCCGTCGTAGATGTCGCCGGCCTCGGCCAGCCGCGACACCAGGGTCGTCACGCTGGTGCGGTGGCGCGCTTCGGTGGTGCGGATGAAGTCGTCGAACGAGATGTCGAGCCGCGCCCAGACGTCGCGGAACGCCGTTTCCATGCCGTCGCAGAAGGCGAGCGGCTCGACCCCGAGCTCGCGCGCGCGCTGGAAGACGTTCTGGGAGTGCTCGTCGTTGCCCATCATGAAACGGGTCTCGACGCCGCACAGCCGCTGGTAGCGGGCGATGACGTCGGCCGCAATCTTCTCGTAGGCCGTCCCCAGGTGCGGGCGGCTGTTGACGTAGTCGATCGCCGTGGTGAGAAAGAACTTCGCCATCGCGTCAGGGAGCCGTTTCCGTGTTCCTGTCCAGCCATGCCTTGACGGCGATGGCCTGCACTTCCTTGATGGGCAGCCGCTGTTCGGCGGCCAGCCGTGCGCAGTCCTCGAACTCCGGCGCCGCGTTGCGGATCGCACCGTCGCGCCGCGCCACCTTGACGCGGACCGAACCGATCGGCGTCTCGACGGCGACCGCCTCCCGGTCGAGCCGTTCGCGCTCCGTCTCGGTCACCCGCAGGCCGATGGTGGTCGACTCCCGGAACAGGATGTCCGACAAAGCCTCGCGCCGGCCCGGCGGCGCCACCACGGTTACGAGCGTGCCGGGCCGGTTCTTCTTCATCTGAATCGGCGCGTAAAAGACGTCGAGCGCCCCGGCGGCGGCCAGCCGGTCCATCAGCACACCGTAGAGCTGCGGATTCATATCGTCGATCTGGCTCTCGAGAACGACGACGCGCTCGAGCGCGCCGGTCCCGGTTCCCTCCCCCACGAGCGCGCGCAGCACGTTGGGACGGCCCGCCGGATTCCGGCCGCCCGCACCGTAGCCGATCCGCTCGACGCGCATCGGCGGCGCCGGACCGTAGGCCTCGGCGTACTCCGTCACGATGAGCGCGCCGGTCGGCGTGACCATCTCGGCAGGCGGCCCCTGCGCATAGGTCGGGACTCCCAGGAGGAGCTCGGCCGTCGCCGGCGCCGGTACCGGCAGCTCGCCGTGCGCGCACTGCACCGTTCCGGAGCCGACGTTGAGGGGCGACGCGATGACGCGGTCGGGAGCGAGCCACTCCAGGGCGCGGACCGCGGCCACCACGTCCACGATGGAATCGACCGCTCCCACTTCATGGAGCTGCACCGTCTCGACCGGCACCTGGTGGATGCCCGCCTCCACCTCGGCCAGGCGGCGGAAGAGCCGCGCCGCGCGCTCCCTGCCGGCCGGCGACAACGACGACCGATCGACGATGCCGGTGATCTCCGTCAGGCCCCGGTGGTGATGGCCGCGGTGGTCGGGCGCGGGCAGATGGCCATGGCCCTGGTCGTGCGTATGGTCGTGGTCGTGCGCAGGGTCGTGGTCGTGCGCAGGGTCGTGAGCGTGCGCAGGGTCGTGAGCGTGCGCAGGGTCGTGAGCGTGCGCAGGGTCGTGAGCGTGGTCGTGAGCTTCCGCCCGGCCGTCGGCCGCCTCGCCGTCGACCGTCACGCGGAACCTGGCCGCCCCTATTCCGCTCCGGTCGACGCGCTCGTTGCTGACGCCGACGCCGTCGAGACCGAGCGAGTCGACGACCTTTTCCAGCACGTCGAACGGCACACCCGCGTCGAGGAGCGCGCCGGCGATCATGTCGCCGGACGCTCCGGAAAAGCAGTCGAGGTAGAGGATTCTGGACATCGCCCCGGCGACCGCTCGCCTCGGCAGTCAGCGTCCGGCGCCACGGACCGGCGCCGGACGGCTACAGGCGGCCGTGCTCCTTGAAACTGTAGTAGCAGGCATCCGCCAGCACCATGTGATCCAGCACGTCGATGCCCATGATGGCCCCGGCCTCCACCAGGCGCGCCGTCAGGGCCACGTCGTCCTCGCTCGGCGTGGGATCCCCCGACGGATGGTTGTGAAACACGCCGGCGGTCGCCATCCGGAACACCTCCCGCGGATGCGCCAGCGTCTCGTCCAGGGTCCCGACCGACAGCAACGCCGTCAGGAGCACCCGCTGCCGGGCGTCGAGCTGCACCACGCCGAACTGCTCCACCGACCGCGCGCCGTACCGCGGCAACAGGTAGCGCGCCACGTCGCGGGGCCCGCCCAGCCTCGTCCGCGCGTCGGGCAGCGCGAGGGTGCGGCGCCCCAGCTCGATCGCGGCCATGATCCGGGCGGACATCGCCGGTCCGACGCCGGCAACCCCCTGGAGTTGCCCCTCGAGTGCGCGTGTCAACCCGTGTACCCCCCCGGCGTAGAAGAGTACCCGGTTCGCGATGTCGAGCGCGCTCTCGTTCTGGAATCCGTGACCGAGAACCGCGGCGAGCAACTCGTTGTCGCCGAGCCCCGCCGGACCCAGGCGCCTCAGCTTCTCGCGCGGCCGATCGTGCAGAGCCAGTTGTCTTACGCTCACGCGGCAAGCACATACAATCCGCGTGCCGCATTCGTCCGATCGTACTACACACCCGTCGACGGAAGCGGCGGGACCCACCGCCCGCGTGCGACGATGTCGGCCCATCCGGTGAGTCGGATCTCCTCCTCCGTCCACTCGACGCGCTGCGCGCCGCCCGGCGATACGACCTCCGCGCTCCGGGCCGCGCCGCCGAAGCTGGCCGCCGCCACCGCCGCCGCGCACGCCCCCGTGCCCGAGGCGAGCGTCGGTCCGACGCCCCGCTCCCAGATGCGTATCCGAATCCGGTCGGGACGCTCCACCATCGCGAACTCCACGTTGGTCCCCTCGGGAAACCGGTCGTGCGTCGCCAGAAGCCGCCCGAGACGGCGAAACCGGCCCTCGACCTCATCCATCGAAGGCGACAGGACCACGCACTGCGGGTTGCCGACCGACAGCACGACGACGCGCACCCGCTCGCCGCCGACCGCCAGCTCTTCCTCCCGCAACCCGCGTGGCCGCCCCATGCCGGCGCGGAAGGTATAGCGCGGGTGCTCCGCGCGCAGCAGCGCCAGGGTCTTGAGGCCGCCCGCCGTCTCGATCTCGACGAGGTCCGTGGTGGCGCCGGCAGTCTTGCCGGGAACGGACTCGACGAGCAACGCACCCAGACAGCGCACGCCGTTGCCAGAAACCTCGGCACGGCTCCCGTCGGCGTTGAAGAGCCGCATCGTCGCTCCTGCACGCGTCCGGCGGTAGACGATCAGGCCGTCGGCCCCGACCCCGTGCTGCCGCCGGCAGATGGCTCGCGCCAGGCTGTCGAGCGCCGCTCCGCCGACCTCGTCCTCCTCGATGAAGAGAAAGTCGTTGCCGTAGGCATGCGCCTTCCCGAATCCGACCGGCGCGCCGGGCTGCCCTCCGCTCACGGCAGCTCCAGCGCGCGGAAGACCCACGTCAACCCCGTGGTCACGCCGAGTCCTGCGTCGTGCGCGGTCAGGCCGGCCACCAGCGCGGCGTCCACTCTGACCAGGCCGCGCGTGAAGCGCGCGCCGAAACGGACGTAGCCGGAGCTGTCGGTCCCCGGGGGAGGCGTGCCCGGCCGCGTGTTGGCCCGCCCGTTCACCTCGCCGACGATCTCCGCACCTTCCGCGAACGCCCGGGCGAAGGAGATCCCGTAGGTGAGCACGTCGTTCTGCCGGTCGCCGCGGGTCGGGTCGCTCAGAATCCCGAGCCCGACGTTCCCCACGACCCGCAGCGACCGGACCGTTTTGCCGATCAGCAGCGAGTTGTAGAAGTCCATCGTATCGAGCCCGATTCCCTCCTCGTTGCCGGCGTTCGGCAGCTTGGTGGCGAATCGGAGCGCGATCCCCGGACGCACCCCGCCCTCGGACAGCAGGCGCGTCTTGGCGCCGACGACCGTATCGGACCAGCTCGACGTGCGGTCGCTGCTGACGCGCAACAGGTGGGAGAGGGGCGCTTGCGCTCGGCCGGTGATGCTGAGCGCGTCATAGGACACGTTGTCGATCTGCACCTCGGCGATCGAGCTCACGCCGATGCTGACGCCGAACCGGGGAACGCTGCGCAGATGGCCGGTCAGGCCCGACACGGGAAAGTGCTGATCCCTCTGGTAGTCGAACCCGGCCTCGACCAGCACGAGACCGCTGCCGATGGACTCCGGATCCTCGGTCACGAGCGGTCGTTGCTGCGCGGCGGCCGGCGCCGTGCAGGAGAG
>JAGWAH010000050.1:0-11789 GCA_021296515.1 Acidobacteriota bacterium
GCATCGTCCCCTCGGTCTCGCCGAGCACGCGTTCGACGGCGTCCTGCCCGCTCGCCACCGTATCCATCACCCTGCGCACTTCACCTACCATGCCGCGCGCCTCGTCGATCAGGTCGGCGCTGGCGTCGGTCACGCGCCGGGCGTCGTTCCCGAGTCCGTCGATGAGGCGGGTCGTGCTCTGGATGGTGTCTTCGAAGCCGCCGAAGCTCTCGGTCAGCTCGGCCCGCATGGCGACCATCTCGTTGGCGGCGATCCGAAACGTCTCGCGGCCTTCCGCGATCAGGTCGGCGATCTCCACCGCGTCGATCCCTCTCAGCTCGCCGCCGTCCGGAACGAGCGGCGCCGCGTCGCTGCCCGCGCGGAGCTGGATGAACGCCGATCCGAGCAGCCCGTCCGACAGGATCGCGGCCTCGGAATCGGTGCGGACCAGCGCGTGCAGGTCCTCGCGGACCCGCATGCGCACGACGAACCGGCCGCCCGGCGCGTCGGGAATGTCGATGCCGATCACCTCGCCCGCGGGCAGGCCCGACAACCGCACGCTCGTGCCGATCTCGACGCCGGCCACGTTGCCGAAGTCGGCCTCCATCTCGAACTGCTCGCTGAACAGCAGCCGCCGGTCGCCGATCATGAACAGACCGACCGCGAAGATCAGCAGCCCGCCGATGACGAAGGCGCCGACCAGCGCCAGGCGTGGGGAACCCATGTGAACCTCCCTCTCCCGTATGGACCGTGCGCGCCCGCGTACGCCATCCTCGTCCAGGCACGCCGGACGGTCAGCCCGCCCGCCCGCGGGTGCATTCCCGGCGGGCGGCGCGCCGTCAACCGCCCGCCTCCGACTGCATGAACTTCCGCACCAGCTCGTGCTCGCACCGCTCGAGGTCCGCGGCCGTGCCGCTGGCCAGCACCCGGCCCTCGTGCAGGAACACCATGGTGTCCGCGATGCGCCGTGCGCTCGGGATGTTGTGGGTGACCACGACCAGCGTCGTGCCGCGCTGGTGCTTCAACGCGACGAGCAGGTCGTCGATCTCCTCCGAGGTGACCGGATCGAGGCCCGCGCTCGGCTCGTCGACCAGCAGGATCGCCGGATCGAGCGCCATCGCCCGCGCCAGGCCCGCCCGCTTCCGCATGCCGCCGGAGAGCGAGCCCGGCATCGACTCGGCCGCGCGCGCCAGCCCCACCGCGGCCAGCTTCTCCAGTGCACGCGCGCGAACCTCGCCGTCGGAGAGCGTCGTATGCCGCCGCATCGGGAACGCCACGTTCTCGGCCACCGTTATCGAATCGAAGAGCGCAGCGTTCTGGAACAGAAAGCCGATTCGCTGGCGCACCTCGGCCAGCGCCGACGGGGACAGCGCGGTGATCTCCACGTCGTCCACGAAGACACGGCCCGCGTCCGGCTGCAGCAGGCCGACGATGTGCCGCAACGTCACGCTCTTCCCGGTCCCGCTCCGGCCGAGCACGACGGTGGCCCGGCCGCGCGGGATGCGGAGCGACACGTCGTCGAGCACGCGGAACGAGCCGAACGCCTTCGACACGCGGTCGAGCCGGATGGCCGCCGGCGGCTCCGTCACTCCGCAGTCTCCGGAAAGATGAAGAAGATCAGGCGGACCAGCACCACGTTGGCCGCGATCATCAGGATCGACGCCGTGACCACGCTGCGGGTCGCCGCGTAGCCCACCCCCTGCGTGCCGCCCGAGGTGTGTACGCCGAGATAGGACGCGGTGACCGCGATGATGAAGCCGAAGACCATCGTCTTCAGCGTACCGGGCACGTAGTCGGTGAACTGCACGAGCGAGAAGGCGGTCCGGAAGTAGGTCTCGAAGGGCATGCCGGAGACCGCCGATTCCGCGGTCCAGCCGCCGATGATGCCCGTGATGTTCATGACCGCGGTCAGAATGGGCATGGCGATCATGCAGGCGACGACGCGCGTGACGACCAGGAACTTGAACGAATCGACGGCCACCGCCTCCAGCGCGTCGATCTGCTCGGTCACCTTCATGGCGCCCAGCTCGGCCCCGACGCCCGCCCCGACCCGCCCGGAGACCAGCAGCCCGACCACGAGCGGTCCGGTCTCCCGCACCAGGGCGAGGGCGAGCACCGCCGGGACCAGCGCCTCGGCGCCGAACCGTTCGAGCGACGCCCGCGTGTGCATCGACATCACGATGCCCACCGCGTAGCCCGCGGCGGCGATCAGCGGCAGCGAGCGCCAGCCGAGCTCGTACACCTGCCGCGCGGTCTCCTGGAACTCGAACGGCGGCCGGAAAATCTCGCGCAGCGCCCGGCCGGCGAAGATCATCGCGCGCCCGCCGCTGGCCAGGCGCGACACGACGACCGTACGTACGAAGCCGGGCATCGAGTCCTCCGTTGCTGGCGGCAAGACCGTCGTCTCAGAGCTCCGCTTTGGCGGCGATCAGCGGCGCAAGCTCCTCAGAAGATCCAGTACGCGACCCCCACGCTCACGACGACCGAGCCCGCGTTCACCCGCTCGGTGGCGATCGACGCATCGCTCGCGAAAGTCACCTTCGGCCTCGCGAACAGGTACCCGCCGAACACGTTGATGCCGACCCGCGGGGTGACGTCCGCCCAGAGGACCGCCCCGGGGCGCCACACGAAGCTGTTGCCGACGGCGACGGCCCGGCCCGGACCTGCCCGCGCCGTGTCGACGGCCAGCCGGTTGAACGAGTACCCGCCCACGGCCGAGGCGCCAACCGCCAACCTCCCGCGGACAACGCCGTACTCGACGCCGGCCATCACCGGCCGCAACCGTATCGCGGCCAGACCCGGTCGCCCTGCGGGGCCGGTCTCGATCTCCGTGTTCGTCCAGTTGAACGCAATCGCCGGCCCCATCCCGTTGCGGGGACGCAGGCGCAGCAGCGGGCCCACCGCCAGCGCGCCGCCCAGGGTCGCTTCCGAGGGGCGCGTGACGCGCACCGAGGCGCCCAGGCCGACGAGGCGCAACGGACCCTCCTCGGGACGCGGGGCCAGCGCCGGCAACGAGACCGGCCGCAGGTTCTCCGGGACCGTCGAGGCGCCCCCGCCGGACGGCGGCGCATTCCGCGAGCCGGACGGGAGGTTGCCCGCAGTCGGCGGCGAATCGGGATCGCCTATCCGCAGCCTCGACTCGACCCGGGCCACCCCGGCCACCCCGAGCGCCAGCGTCCGCGCGCTCTCCACGTCGTCCGCGGAACGCACGGTGCCGTCGAGGGTCACCACGCCGCTCCGCACCTGGACATCTATGGGCAGCGTACCGAGCGCTTCGTGGTTGACGAGCGCCGTCTTGACTCGCACCGCGGTCTGGGCATCCGCGACGGCGGCCGGCACACCGGGGACAGACCTGGCACTGCAACCGGTTGCGGCAACCACCGCAACGACGAACAGCGCGGTCAGCGCGATCGACGCAAGGGACCGGCCTGCGCGGACTCCCGGCGGGGTCACCGGCCCGGAGCCGCCGCCCGCAGCGCCGCCGCGCTCTCGCCGTTCAGATAACCCGTCGCAGCCGCCCCGCGCGCCGACTGCCACGCCCGCAGCGCCGCGCGCGTACGGGGTCCGAACAGCCCATCCGCCGGGCCGGGATCGAAGCCCTCGGCCAGCAGCCCCCGCTGAATCAGCCGCCGCGCGCGGCGGCTGAGGCGCAAATCGGTCTCGACCGCCGGACTGCCCGGCCGACCGAGATCCGCGGGCTTCGCACCGTCCGCGATCACCCGCGCGTCCCGGCCCCCGCTGCGTTCCACGCGCAGGCCACGCGCATCCCCGGGCAGCACATCCCGGACTGCATGCGCCGGCGCTTCCGGCAGCGTGAAGGTGAACCAGTCGCCGAGCACGTCCAGGATCCCCGCGGTCACCAGCTCCGCCCCGTAGCTGTTGAGGTGCATCCCGTCGCTCGCGCGAATCACCCGCAGCCTGCCGTCCACCTCGGCCCGCGCGACGTAGTTCCCGCCGGCGTCCGCCGTCATGGCGAAGGTATCGACGAACCAGGCTCCCGCCCGCTCGCACGCGGCTTCGGTCACCTCGTTGATCCGGGCCATCTTGCGCTGGTGGTAGGCGCTCTTCATCGCCGGCATGCCGAGGATCACGACCGGCACGTCGTCGTCCGCGAAGATCTCCACGAACGTCTCCACGCGGTCGCCATAGACTTCGTCCCATTCGTCGGTGAACAGGGGCGCGACCGCTCCGCCGGTGTCCCGATCCGTCAGCCCCTGACCGTCGTTCCCACCGAACTGCGCGATCACCAGATCCGGCCGGAACTCGTTCTTCATCGCCCGGGCCTTGGCGTGCCAGTCGAAGTAGTCCGGGCGCGCCAGCCCCGTGGAGTGGAGCCCGTACCGCATCACCGTCACACCCTGGAACCGCTCGATCGACCGCTCCAGCGAACGTCCCAGGCCAAATTGAATCGACGACGCCCCGACGATCATCACGCGCCGCGGCGCCGGAACGGCGGCCTCGGGCTCCACCGCCTCCAATTCCACCGCCTCGGGCTCCGCCTCCTCGGCCGCGGCGGGAAGCTGGGGCGACCGGCCGCCCACCGTGAACGCGGTCCCGTAGAACGCGCGCACCGGCTCGTGCAGCACCGCACGCAGCTCCGCCACCCCCGTCAGCTCGCCGACCCCTGCCAGCACGCCCGCGGCGGCGGCCTGCCAGGGCGCCCGGTCGCCCAGCGCGACGTCGCGCTCGGTCTCGAGGCGCAACTCGCGCCCGACATGCGCGCCCAGCCCCAGCGCCAGGCTCCAGCAGAGCAGCAACACCACCCACGGCGAATACGACGTGGCGGGGCGCGGCGACCGAGAGGCGTGGGGCGTCGGATCGGCTCTCCCGATGCGGAAGATGGACAGTAGAGCGCGGAGAGTCAGGCGGCTTCCCTCCAATGATCCGGCGCCGGCAGAGCGTATCGAGCGGCATTGTACCGAGTCGCCTGTGCGATGTCACGCAGCCCCGTCCAGCAGTCCGCGGTGAGATTGCCGGCCAAGCCGCGGCCGTCTCATGGCCGCTCCCCCGTGCACCGTTCGGACGTCCGGCGGCGGGGCGGATCAGAAGCGGAAGTAGGTGTTGGGAAGCACGCCGAAAGGCCGCACGGCGAGCAGGAGATAGAACATCGCCAGCCAGAACGCCCAGCGCAGCGGCAGCGGCAGCGCCCCGCTCCACCGAACGAAACGCTCCCGCAGCGCATCTCCGGCGAAGTTCAGGCCCAGGCCCGCCAGCGTCACGGGCAGCAACAGGAAGGCGAAGCCTTCACCGGCCAGCCCCGGGGTGAACATCCGCGACAGGAACGTGCCCGCGACCGCGAGATCGGTGCACACGAAGAAGACGCGCGACAGGCTCACGACGAGCATGGTCCACGCCCAGCCCCGCAGCCACTCGGTCGCCGTCAACGGTCGCTTCACGTCCTCGCCGCGCGCACGCCGCTCGTCGAGCCGGTACTTGTAGAGCACCAGGGCGAGGCCGTGGCACGCGCCCCAGATGACGTAGCCCCAGGTCGCCCCGTGCCAGAGGCCGCAGAAGACCATGGTCGCGAACAGGTTGAAGAGGACGCGTCCGCGCCGGCGGCGGGAACCGCCGAGCGGAAAGTAGATGAAGTCCCGCAGCCACGAGCTGAAGGTCATGTGCCAGCGCCGCCAGTAGTCGCCGACGCTCGCCGCCGAGTAGGGATTGTTGAAGTTGTCGGGAATCCGGAAGCCGAACAGCAGCGCGCTGCCTCGCACGAGGTCCACGTAGCCGGAGAAATCGCAGTAGATCTGCACCGTGTAGCCGAACACCGCCATCCACAGCGCGACGGCCGTGTAGTTCTCGGGCGCGTCGAAGATCCGGCTGACGCCGAAGCTGAACAGGAGCGATGCGATCACCATCCGCTTGAAGAGACCCGACAGGATCAGCGAGACGGCGAGCGGGAACTGCTCGATCCGGGCGGGAGCCGGCCTTTCGATCTGCGGCAGCAGATCGCGTCCCCGGCATATCGGGCCGATCAACAACTGGGGGAAGAACGCCATGAACACGGCGAAATCGACCAGGCTCTTCGCCTTCGGGCCCGACTCCCGGTGCACCTCGATCAGGTAGGCGATGGCCTGGAAGGTGTAGAACGAGATGCCGATCGGCAGGACGATCTGCGGCACCTGCAGTTGCGCGCCCGCGCCCAGCGCGAAGAGCGCATCGTTGAACGTCTCCGCGAAGAAGACGTAGTACTTGAACCACGCCAGCAGCAGGAGATTCGCCGTCACCCCGGCGGCGAGCCAGCGCTTGCGCCCCGGCGCCGCGCTCGCGACGACGAGGCCGGCCAGCAGATGATTGCCGGCGATGGAGAGGCCGAGCAGCGCCGCGAACTCCCACCCGTAGCTTCCGTAGAACCAGACGCTCGCGGCGATCAACAGCAGCTTCTGCGCCTGCCGCGATCGGCGGAGCGCCCAGAAGACGGTCAACGCGGACAGCAGGAAGAGAAGGAAACGGGCGGACTCAAAGGGCATTCAGGGGAGGTCCGACAGGCACTCGACGGGTAAGCAGCGACCAGCGCCGATGCGCGGCATACTCTTCCATTGTCTCACCCGGCGATCGCCAACGTTGGCAACTGTCTCGCGAAGGAGCTCGCACGTCGCGCGATCCGGACGCCCGGCCGTCTCGGTGACCGCGGGCCTGCCCACCATCATCGTGCGGCGAGTCGCGTAACATAGATCCTCGACACGCGCGGACCACCGCCCGGCCACGACTCATGACGACCGCACAACGGGAGAGCAAACCGAAGCGGCGAAAACCCGTGCGCCGAAGGCGCGGCGCGCACAGACATGCGCCACGCCGTACGTGGTTCGCGCGCCTCCGGCGCGCCTGCCTGCTGCTCCTGGCCACCGGGCTCGGAGCGCCGCTTGCGGTGGTCCTCGTCCTGCGCTGGGCGCCACCTCCGACCACCGCATTCATGGTGCGGGACGCGCTCGCCGCGGCGGAGACCGGGAACGCGGCGCGGATGCCCTACCGCTGGACGAGCTGGGACGGGATCGCGCCGCACGCCGCCCTGGCCGTCATCGCCTCCGAGGATCAGAAGTTCCCGGATCACAACGGCTTCGACGTCGAAGCCATTCGCATGGCGCTGGGGGACGCGCTGCAGGGCGAGCGGCTGCGCGGCGCGAGCACGATCTCCCAGCAGACCGCCAAGAACCTGTTCCTGTGGCCGGGGCGCAGCCTGTTCCGCAAGGGGCTCGAAGCGTACCTCACCGTGCTCATCGAGCTGTGCTGGAGCAAGCGCCGGATCATGGAGGTGTACCTCAACGTCGCCGAGTTCGGAACGGGCGTGTTCGGCATCACGGCGGCCAGCGAACGATTCTTCGACAAGCGCCCGGCGGAGCTGAACGGCGACGAGGCGGCGCTGCTGGCGGCGGTGCTGCCCTATCCGTCCGGGTGGCGCGTCGAGGATCCGTCGGCCCGCGTCCGCCGCAGACAGCAGTGGATCCGGAACCAGATGTCACGGCTCGGCGGCGTCGCGCTCATCGAAGAGCGGCTCGCCGACTGAATGTACGCATGACGTTCGAGAACTACGACACCGGAGGCTTCTACGACGAGATGTTCCTGCCGGACGGCGCGCCCCGGCCGGAGGCGCGGCGGCTCGTCGAGCGCATCGAGGGGCTGCCCGACGGCGAGCTCGTGCGGCGCCACCAGGCGGCCGAGCGCTCGCTGCTGCACACCGGCATCACCTTCACCGTCTACGGCGACGAAGCCGGGACGGAACGGATCTTCCCGTTCGACATCGTGCCGCGGATCGTGTCGCGCGAGACCTGGGACCCGATCGAGCGCGGCTTGAAGCAGCGCGTGGAGGCGCTGAACCTCTTCATCGACGACGTCTACCACGACCGGAAGATAGTGCGGGACGGCATCGTCCCGGCGGACATCGTCGAGTCTTCCGAGGGCTACCGGACCGAGTGCATCGGCCTCGACCCGCCGCGGGGCGTCTGGTGCCACATCACGGGCACCGACCTCGTGCGCGACGCGGACGGGACGATCTATGTCCTGGAAGACAACCTCCGCTGCCCCTCCGGCGTCTCCTACGTGCTCGAGAACCGCGCCGTCATGACGGCGACGTTTCCGCTCTTCGAGGGCCTGGGGGTCCGACCGGTCATCGACTACCCCAGCCGGCTGCTGTCGATGCTCGAGGACGTCGCGCCGCGGGACGTGGACCGGCCGCGGGTCGCAGTGCTGACGCCGGGCGTCTACAACTCCGCCTACTTCGAGCACTCGTTCCTCGCGCGGCAGATGGGCGTGGGCCTGGTCGAGGGGCGCGACCTCGTGGTGGCGGACGGTCGGCTGCAGATGCGCACGACGCGCGGCTTCGAGCGGGTCGACGTCCTCTACCGGCGGATCGACGACGACTTCCTCGACCCGACCTGCTTCCGCTCCGATTCGCTGCTCGGAGTCCCCGGCGTGATGGATCTGTATCAGCGGGGACGGGTCACCCTGGTCAACGCGCCGGGCACCGGCGTCGCCGACGACAAGGTGGTCTACGCCTACGTGCCGCGGATGATCGAGTACTACCTCGATCAGAAGCCCATCCTGCCGAACGTGCCGACCCACCTCTGCTGGCGCGACGAGGACCGCCGCTACGTCCTCGACCACCTCCCGGAACTGTTCGTCAAGCCGGCGAACGCTTCGGGCGGCTACGGAATGCTCGTCGGGCCCACCGCCGCCCGGGCCGACCTGGACGACTTCCGCGCACGGATCCAGGCCGCGCCGCGCAACTACATCGCGCAGCGGAAGCTCGACCTGTCGCGGGTGCCCACGCGCGTCGATCACCGGTTCGAGGGCCGGCACGTCGACCTGCGCCCCTACATCCTGTACGGCCGCGACATCTACGTGCTGCCCGGCGGGCTGACCCGCGTCGCCCTGCGCAAGGGCTCCCTGGTGGTGAACTCCTCGCAGGGGGGCGGCAGCAAGGATACGTGGGTGCTGTCGTAGCGTTGAAACCGCCATGCTGAGCCGCGTCGCCGAATCGATCTACTGGCTGAGCCGCTACATCGAGCGCGCCGAGAACGTGGCGCGGGTCGTCGGCGTGAACAACCGGTTGCAGCTCGACCTGCCCGACCTCGCCGACGAGCAGTGGGATCCGATGGTGAAGGTCACCGGCGACGAAGAGCGGTTTCAGGCCGGCTACGAGGCCGCGACGCGGTCCAACGTCATCGAGTTCCTGACCTTCGACGCCGCCAACCCGAACTCGATCTTCTCATGCCTGACCCGCGCGAGAGAGAACGCCCGCTCGGTACGCGAGATCATCTCGTCGGAGATGTGGGAGGAGGTCAACCGCTTCTACCTGTTCCTGCGGGAACCGGACGCCCGGCAGCGCGCCATGTCGGACGCGCACGCTTTCTTCGAGCATGTCCGCCGCTCGAGCCATCTGATCGAGGGCACGAAGAACGAGACGATGGAGCACGCCGAGGCTTGGCACTTCAGCCGCATCGGAAGGTTCATCGAGCGGGCCGATCAGACCACCCGGATCCTCGACGTCAAGTACTTCCTGCTGCTGCCGTCGGCGGACGACGTCGGCAAGCCGATCGACGACCTGCAGTGGGGGGCGCTCCTCCGCTCGGCGAGCGCGTTCGAGGCCTATCGCCGGACGCACGGCCGGGTGGCGGCACGAGCCGTCGCCAGCTTCCTCCTCCTCAACCACGAGTTCCCGCGCTCGGTGCATCACTGCGCCAGCGAAGCCCAGATCTCGCTGCACGCGGTGACGGGCACGCCGATCCGGCGGTTCGCCAATGCGGCCGAACGCGCGCTCGGCAGACTCGTCGCAGAGCTCGACTATACTGACATCGTCGACGTCATCCGTTCGGGCCTGCACGATTTCCTCGACGCGATCCAGGACAAGCTCAACGGCGTCGGCAGGGAGATTACGCACACTTTCTTTGCGCAACGCTGGCGGGGAGAATCGTTGCGATGACGTACTGCGTCGCGATGAACGTCGAGGACGGCATCGTCGGGCTGTCCGACACCCTCATCACGTCGGGCCGCGAGGTGACGACGCTGCGGAAGGTGAACGTCTACTCGCCGCCGCGCGGCACCTTCTTCGTCATGACGTCCGGCCTGCGGTCGCTGCGGGACAAGACGCTCACCTACTTCGAGGATCGGCTCGCCGAGCGCGCCAGCCGCGACGAGCCCTTCGAGCGGCTCTACCAGGCGGTCAACCTGCTGGCCGAGCAGGTGCGCGCGGTGGCCCGCGAGGACAAGGCGTCGCTGCAGGAGAGCGGCGTGGCCTTCAACATCCACGCCCTGATCGGCGGGCAGATGGAGCGGGACGCGCGGCAGAAGCTCTACCTGCTGTATCCGGAAGGCAACTGGGTCGACACCGGCCGTCTGACCCCTTATCACGTCATCGGATCGGTCGGCTACGGCAAGCCGCTCCTCGACCGCACGCTACGGGTCGAGGACTCGATGCGGCATGCTTTCAAGGTCGCCTGCCTGTCGTTCGATTCCACCCGGATCAGCGCCGCCGACGTCGGCTTTCCCATCGACGTGGTGCTGTACCGGCGCAACTCCTTCCGGATCATCGAGCGCCGCTTCCACAGGCAGGACCTCGAGCAGCTATCGCGCTGGTGGGACGGGCGCATCCGGCGCGCCATAGAGGAAACGCCGAGAGAGCTGCTCGACCGGGCCTACGACGAGATCGAGCCCGCCCCGCCGGCGCCGGTCTCCACCGTCTCGTGAGAATCACCGTCCGCCACCGAACATCGTACGCCTTCGATGCGCCCGTGTACCTGGAACCGCACGTCATCCGGCTGCGCCCCCGCGACGACGGGTCCGTCCGTCTCGTCGAGTTCACGCTGGCGATCGATCCCGAACCCGCGGTGCGCGCGGACAATCTCGATCCGGAAGGCAACGTCCTCACGCACGCGTGGTTCGAGGGCCAGTGGTCGCGACTGACGCTGCGCACGCACGCCGTCGTCGATACGCTCCTCGCCGATCCGTTCGGATTCCTGATCACCGAACCGGAGCGGCCGCTGCCCTACGCGTACCCGCCCGACTTCTGCGAGCGGCTCGCGCTGTACCGGCGCCCCCCGGACGACGCGCACCCCGCGGTGCGGGAGCTGGCTATCGCCGCGGCCACCGATTCGGAGCGCGACCCGGCCCGCTTCCCGCTGGCCCTCGCCGCGCGCATCCGGGCGGCGTTCGCCCGGGAGACCCGTCCGGAAGGCCCCCCGCGCGCTCCCGAAGCCACGATCAGGGCGCGGCGCGGCGCCTGCCGCGATCTGGCGGTGCTCTTCGTCGCCTGCTGCCAGGCGATGGGACTCGCGGCGCGCTTCGCCAGCGGCTATGCCTACAGTGAGAAGGCGAAGACGACCGAACTGCACGCCTGGGGCGAGGTCTTCCTGCACGGCGGGGGCTGGCGCGCCTACGATCCCAGCCAGGGGCTCGCCGTGGCGGACCGCCATGTGACCGTCGCCGCCGCCGCCAACCCGCTGCACGCCGCCCCGGTGACGGGAACGTTCCGCGGAGAAGGGGTAACAGCGAGCCTCGCGGCGGAGATCGAGCTGGAGGCAGAAGGGTTCTGATCGGCCGCTCTGCCCCTGCGGGCTGCTTCGCGGCTCCACCGGCGTCGAAGGCCTGCTATAATGTCGAGTTGATCCCGCCTGCGCCTTCTTGCTGGGAGGTCGTTCAACGGTAGGACACGCGGCTCTGGACCGTGGAATCGGGGTTCGAATCCCTGCCTCCCAGCCAAATCTCGCCAAGGCTCCATTTGGATGGGAGGCAGGGGTTCAGGCGCTACGCGGCTCCCGCCGCTCCGGGCACGAATCCTTTGGCTGTTTACCTCCGCCACAACTCCGCATTCGCTT
>JAGWAH010000050.1:11963-18105 GCA_021296515.1 Acidobacteriota bacterium
TTCGTGGTGGATGGGAGGCAGGGATTCAGGCGCTACGCGAACGCGGCGAGATCGGGATCGGTGCTCGCTGCGAGACGGAACAGCAGATCCGGATCGCCGCCGAGCAGCGTCGCCAGTCGCTTCACGAGCGCCGGCTTCGACGGGCGTTCCCTACCCCGTTCGATGCGGCTCAGATACGCGGGTGAGATTTCCAGACGGTCCGCCGCCGCACGTAGGCCCAGCTCCTGCGCCTCTCGCAGTTCCCGAATCGTGCCGCCGACTCTCTTCGTCATGGGCCGTGGCCTCATCCGCGGGTGCGTTTACTGTTGCGTAACACGTTACGTACGGCGGTGGCCCAAGTCAAGCCTGCTTGTGTACGATTGGCCGCAGACATCCGAGCCGCCGCCCTGGCGAGCTGGAAGCGATTTCCCATCGAAGAATGGGCCCTCGACCAGGACGCAGCGAAGAACGCCCGGCGAGGCGACCGCCGGCGGCGCGGGGGTTGCAGCGACGGACACGGCACGACGAGAATCCAACGGTGCGGAAACGTCGGAGTAGCCGATGGCCGTGACCTACACGGACGACCAGATAGACGCCCTGGTCCAGGAACGCAAGCCGCTGCCGGCGAACTGGCGCGACCGCACGCAGCATGAAGGCGAAGCGGGGTCACGACGAGCAGCACTTGGACCTTACCGGCGAGGCCGGGACGGGATTCCGGTTGATGCTCCGGCAGAACCGAATCAACGGCCTCGATCTTTCCGTCATCCTGGCCATTCTGGTTCCGCAATCCACACAGGTGTTCCGGCTGCGCCGCTACAACGGCAGGAGTCACCAACACACCAACGCCATCGAGAACGAGAGGTTCTACGACTTTCATATCCACCTGGCGACCGAGCGCTACCAGGCGATCGGGGCGCGAGAAGACGCGTACGCCCGTCCGACCGCTCGTTACGGCGACTTTCATGGCGCGCTCGACTGCCTGTTCGCGGACGCGAATTTCAGCGTTCCACCGAAGGCGCAAGGCGATCTCTTCGACCAAGTCGAGGGAGGTCTGAGATGACTATCGAATCCATCGAACGGAACTTTCGCGACAAGGTATCCGCGCAGATCCGGCTCGCGGCGGAGGGCGTGGACCGTTACCGCGTGATGACTCCTTTTCTGTTCGACGATGGCGACCATCTGGCGATCGTCCTCAAGAAGGAGGGTCCGCAGTGGGTGCTCACGGACGAAGCGCATACGTATATGCACCTCACATACGACCTCGACGAAAGGGATCTGCACACGGGGACACGCCAGAAGATCATCTCAAACGTCCTGTCCCTGTTTCATGTCGAGGATCGCGACGGCGAACTGGTGCTCGACGTATCGGATTCGCGCTACGGGGACGCGCTGTATTCGTTCGTCCAGGCGCTACTCAGGATTTCCGACGTGTCATACCTGTCTCGGGAACGCGTCAGGTCGACCTTCATGGAGGATTTCCGGGCCCTTCTGAGCGAGACGCTGCCGGAAGAACGCGTGCGTTTCTCCTGGAGCGATCCCACGCATGATCCCCATGGGATGTACGTGGTCGACTGCCGGGTCAACGGCATGCCGCGGCCGTTGTTCGTGCACGCGCTCGGCAGCGACGGTCGGACGCGAGACGCGACCATCGCGCTGCTCCAGTTCGAGAAATGGGGGCTCGCGTTCCGGTCCCTGGCTGTTTTCGAAGATCAGGAGTCGATCAACCGCAAGGTACTCGCGCGCTTCACCGACGTATGCGAGAAGCAGTTCTCCAGTCTGACCGCGAACCGCGATCGCATCACGCGCTTCCTGAACGAGGCCATCTCGGGATGAAGGAGGATCCGCCATCCGTCCCGACGTCGCTCATCGAGCTGTCCACGCAAGTCATCCTGCACAAGTTCAACTCGCCGGCCTGGCTGAAGCACATCCAGAAGGCCAACGCCGCGCTCGACGTGCTCACTCCCGCCAAGCTCGCCGCTCTCGGCCCGGGCGAGGCGTACGCGACGCGTCCACCCGCGGGGCGGTGAAGATCCACTGCCGCCCGAGAGTGACGCGGCACGGCGGGGGGACGAAGACGGCTGTCGTTCCCGACGATGCATAGATGTGCGTGGGAACGGGTCCGTCCGAACGTAGTCGTTGCCGGGGTAATTCCAGAAACTACAGGAACCAAGAGACAAAGAACACTGGCTTCACGGCTCGGGCCATGCTCCCTCATGCTCCCAACCCGCGAAGTCCTCGTCCAACCCCTTGCCGCGTCCGTAGGCGCGCGTGTAGGCGTCCGACACCTGGCGCGCGTGCCGGCGCTGGAGGTAGTCGGCCGCCGCGCGCCGGAGGACAGCGGAGCGGCCGATGCGCCTGACTTCTTCGTCGGCATCGAGTCGCTGCAGTAGCCGCTCGTCCATCATGACCTGTACGGCTTTCATGTGTATAGCTTACCCACATAGAATGTGACGTGCCCGTCAGCGGCAACCTCCTGCTCTCCGCCGATCCGCCCCGCTTCGCCCTTTCCCGCGGCGTCTTCCTCCGCCTGCTCGGCTTCGTCTACTTCGTGGCCTTCGCCTCGCTCGCGCCGCAGCTCGCGGGCCTGGTCGGATCGGAAGGCCTGCTCCCGGCCGCGGGCTATCTCGAACGGGCGTACGACCTGTGGGGCCGCGACGCCTACGTGCAGCTCCCGACGCTGCTCTGGCTCTGGCCGGGCGACGCGCTGCTCGCGATGCTGTGCTGGCTCGGAATCGTCCTGTCGGTCGCCGCGATGGCCGGCGCCGCCCCCATCGCCGTGTTTCTTTCGCTCTGGGCCGTGTACCTGTCGCTGACCGTCGCCGGACAGGACTTCCTGTTCTTCCAGTGGGACCTGCTGCTGCTGGAGACCGGCGTGCTGGCCGTGCTCTACGCGCCGCGCGGTTGGTGGCCGCCGATCGAGACACGAGGGCCGGAGAGCGCCGCGGCGCGCTGGATGGTCTGGGGACTCGCGTTCAAGCTGACCTTTCTGTCGGGCGTCACCAAGCTGCTGAGCAACGACCAGGCCTGGTGGAGCCTGACCGCATTGCGGTACCACTACGAGACGCAGCCCATCCCCACGTGGGCGAGCTGGTACGCGCACAACGCCCCCGACTGGTTCGGGACCGTGTCGGTCGGGATGATGTTCTGCATCGAGCTCGCCGTGCCGTTCGTCGTCTTCGTCCCGCCCCGCTTCCGGCGCGTTCGGACCGCAGGTTGTGCACTGCTCTGCCTGCTGCAGGCGCTGATCGCGGTCACCGGCAACTACGGCTTCTTCAACCTGCTGACGGTCACGCTGTACATCTCCCTGCTGGACGACGCGGCAATCGCCCGCGTGCTGCCCTGGCTGCGGGCACCGGCGGGATACGCGCAGCGGGGAGCGCCGCGGCCGGGCGCGCGGGGCATGGCCATGGCGCTGCCGGTCACGATCCTGGCGGTCCTGAGCGCGCTGACCTTCGTGCGCGAGATCCGGCGGCCGGCACCGATGCCGGGCTGGTCCGATGCGCTGCTCGGCGCCGTAGCCCCGCTGCGATCCGTCAACGGCTACGGCCTCTTCCGGGTGATGACGACCGAACGGCCGGAGATCGTCATGGAAGGATCGGCGGACGGCGCCGCCTGGACGGAGTACGCGTTCCCCTGGAAGGCCGGCGATCTCGCGCGGGCGCCAGGCTTCGTCCAACCGCACATGCCGCGCCTCGACTGGCAGATGTGGTTCGCGGCGCTCGACCCGCAGCGGCAGTCCCACTGGCTGTTCGCGCTGGTCGATGGCGTGCTGGAGAACGATCCGGCCGCGCTCGGCCTGCTCGAGGACAACCCGTTCCCCGACGAACCGCCCGCCTTCGTCCGTCTGGTGCTGTACCGCTACCGGTTCACGACGCCGGAAGAGGGGGAGGACGGAAACTGGTGGAACCGCGAGCTGGTTGGCTACCTCACCGAACCGATACCCCGCAGGCCGTGATCACGGGCCGGCGCGGCCGGCCGGCGCGCTCCGCAGCGATCGGCGGCAGCCGATGCTCAGTGCACGCGTGGCGTCCGGAACTTCTGCCGGGCGGCGATCTCCATCAGCGCCCGCCGCGCGTAGCCTTCCGTATCGGGATGCGGATCGGCGTCCAGCACCGCAACGAGGTGCTGGTAGGCGGCCGTCGGCTGGTCGCGCGCGTGGAGCTGCACCAGGCCTGCCCCCAGATGCGCCTCGGCCGCGTACGGGCCGAGCGGGTAGTCGCGCAGGTGCCGCTGATAGACCACCAGCGCCGCGTCGGGGTGCCCGTTGTTGGCCAGCCAGCGTCCGAAGTTGATGGAGTCGCCCGGCATCAGCAGCCGCGCCGTGCGCGCCGCGCTCAGGCGGAAGTACGCCGCCGCGGCCCGGCCGTGCTCGCCGGCGGCGATCAACTGCCGGACGCCGCGCACCGACGACGGGTCCGCGTCGAAGGCGGTTGCGGCCGGTTCCGGGTCCGGCTCGAAATCCTGTGGCCGGCGCTCCACCTCGCGCCGCGTGCTCCACCAGGCGTACGCCAAGCCGCCGAGGAAGCCGCCGATGTGCGCGCCGTAGGCGACGCCGCCTCCCCCGGCGCCGCGCGTCACCAGGAACGGCAGCAGGTTGTCGACGATGAGGTACAGCCCCAGCACCAGCCGCGCGGGCGCGTAGATCACGTTCATGAAGAACGGGAACAGCATGATCCACAGCCGAACCCGGTTCCTCGGAAACCAGATGAAGTAGAACCCGAGCACGCCGGAGATGGCGCCCGACGCACCGACCATCGGCAGCACGGATCCGAAGTCCAGCACCGCGTGGGACAGGGTGGCCAGGAATCCGGTCCCGAGATACGCCACGAGGTAGCGCGCCGGACCGAGCCGGTACTCGACGTTGTCGCCGTAGATCCAGAGGAAGAGCATGTTGCCGGCCAGGTGCATGAACCCGCCGTGGAGGAACAGCGAGGTCAGCAGCGCGATCATGCTCGGATCGGCCGGCCGGAAGCCGTAGGAGAAGACGACGAGATCGTACGCGGAGACCTGCATGAGCAGCCGCTCCGCCTCCATCCGGCTTGGGAGCTGCGGACGAATCGCGTTCAGGTATTCGAAGAGCGCCGGGTCGTCCAGGGCAGGGCGGACCGCGCTCAGCGGCAGCGTCACGAACAGGAACACCGCGACGTTGATACCGATCAGGGTGTAGGTGACGACCGGCACGCCGCGCGGGTTCGGCTCGTCGCCGAGCGGCAGGAACATGGATCAGCTTCCCGTGGCCGCTTCCGTGTTCGCTTCGGACAGCAGCCCGTCCAGGGCTTCCAGGCGGCGCGCAATCTCGTCGCGGACGGCGCGGAACCCGTCGAGCTTCTCCGCGTCTGACACGGCCGCGCCGGCGGGATCGGGCAGCGGCCAGTGCAGGCGCCGCGCGGTGCCCGGGAACGCCGGACAGACCTCCTCGGCGCACAGCGTCACGACTAGATCTACCGATGCCGGGTCGATTGTCTCCACGCTCTTGGAACGCTGCCCGCTGATGTCGATCCCGAGCTCGTCGAGCGCGGCGATGGCGAATGGATTGACTGCCGCTGGCGACGACCCGGCGCTGGCAATCCGGACGCGGTCGCCGAACCGCGCCCGCGCGAGCCCTTCGGCCATCTGGCTGCGAGAGGAGTTGGCGACGCAGAGAAAAAGCAGGCCCCGCATCGTTGTACGCTATCACGTGGAGGCAGACATGATGCGGCGATTCGTTCTTCTGATTCCGGTTCTGCTGCTCTCGGTCGCCTGCGGCGGCGACGACGGGGCGCCGGCCTCACCCACGACCCCCACGACCCCCACGTCTCCCAGCGTGGGGCTCGACGTGCCGTTCAGCACCGAGGATCTGACCGTGGGAACGGGGCAGGAGGCGATGAACGGCGACACCCTGTCCGTGCACTACACGGGCTGGCTCTACGACCCAAACGCCAGCGAAAACAAGGGCATGCAGTTCGACTCCAGTCGGGGGCGCGACCTGTTCGCGTTCACCCTGGGCGCCGGTGGCGTGATTGCCGGCTGGGACCAGGGGGTGCTCGGGATGCGGGTCGGCGGTCTCCGGCGCATCGTCATTCCGCCCGAGCTCGGCTACGGCAGCGGCGGACAGGGGCCCATCCCTGGAGACGCGACCCTGCTCTTCGAGGTCGAGCTGGTGAGCATCGGCTGACGGCCGCAC
>JAGWAH010000050.1:18115-37832 GCA_021296515.1 Acidobacteriota bacterium
CACCTGCGCCTGCATGCGAGCGCACGTTGTTCATTCACGAACCCGCTCAGCGCACGTGCGCGCGGATCTGGTGGTTGATCCGGTGGATGCGCCGCTGCAGCATCTTCACCCGCGCGCGGTCGCCCGCCTCGAACGCCGACTGCTTCTCGGCCTTCAGTGCCCGCATCTTCTTCTTGGCGCCGTTCTTGTCGAACCCGCCGACCACGTGGTGGTGCTCATGGGTGTCGATCCCCAGGGCCTTGCAGAGCCCCGGCAGCAGGTGCTCCTTGTTGAGCTGCGAAAAACCCTGCACCGCCTCGTGGTCCAGGCCGCGGGCAATCTCGCGCAGATCGCCGATCGTCTTGTGCCTCAGTTGCTCGTACGTGTACTCCGCCATAGCGAACCTCTCCCGGTGAACGCCGCGCTTCACTTCACTGGCAATGCGAACACGAACAGGCCGTTGCCTGCGTTCGGACGCCGTACGTCGGGGATCAGCTCGGCCGGCATCGTCGTCCAGCTTCCGCCCCCGGTGCCGGTGCCGATCGCGACGTACTGCCGGCCATCCACGCTGTAGGTGACGGGGAAGCCCTGGACCGCGGTCGGCAGGCGCGTCTCCCAGAGCTCGTCGCCGGTCGCGACGTCGTAGGCGTACGCCCGCCGGTCGTAGGTGCCGACGAACGTCAGGCCGCCGGCCGTCGTCAGCGCCGCCGAGATGTAGGGCGACCGCTTGCGATGCGACCAGAGGATCTCGCCGCTCACATGCATCGCCACGAACTCGCCCATGTTCCCGTCGCTGTCCGGATGCAGGAAGTTCTCGCGGAACACCATCCCCGCGCCGCCGCCCCCCTCGCGGAACTCGACCTCGCTGTAGATGGTCCGCTGGCAGTTCAGCGTCAGGGGAATGTAGAACGCCTCGGTCTCGGGGCTGTAGGCCATCGCCCGCCAGCTCTTCAGGCCGGAGTGGCTCGGGCAGAACGACAGCTCCTCGTCGAGCACCGGCATCATGCCGGGCCGGAACGACATGCGGCCGGTATCCGCATCGATGTCGACGATGTTCTGGTAGCCGAGGTCGGTGGCGTTGATGTACTGCCCGGTCTCGCGGTCGAGCTGCCACAGGATGCCGAGCTTGCCCATCGTGAAGACGGACGGCCGCCCGTCGACCTCGACGAGAATGCGCTCGAAGGTCTCGTCCATGTCGTGCGACTCGCCCGGCAGGTGCTGGAAGTACCAGCGCATCTCCCCGGTCTCGGGATCGAGGGCGAGGGTCGAGCTCGTGTACAGCGCGTCCGCATCGGTGCGGCGGCTCACCTGCGCCCACGGCTTGGCCTGCGCCACGCCCCAGTAGGTGAGGCCGAGATCGGCGTCGTAGCTGCCGGCGATCCAGGCGTCGCCGCCGCCCCGGAACATCATCGGCAGATCGCCCCATGTGTCGCCCCCCGGCTCGCCCGGCCGCGCCACCGTCGACGTCCGCCACAGCTCGCGGCCGGTGTCGGCGTCGTGCCCGGTGATGAAGCAGCCCTCCTCCCAGAACCGCAGGCAGCCGGCCATCCCCGAGATCACCACGCCCTCCACCACCAGCGCGCCGCTGCTGAAGAAGAAACCCTTGGACGAGTCGGCGACCTCGGCCTCCCAAACGATGTCACCGGTGCGGGCATCGAGGGCCACGATGTTGGCGTCCGCGGTGTTCAGGATGATCTTGTCCTGGTAGATCGCGATGTTGCGGTTCGGCCGGCCGCGGCCCCGCGCGGTCGGAAATTCCCTGCGGTACTCCCACAGCATGTCGCCGGTCGCCGCGTCGAGCGCCTGCACGATGTTGCCGGGGCTGGCCAGGTACATCACCCCCTCGTGGACGATCGGCGTCGTCTGCTGCGATCCCGGCTCCATCGCCCACGACCAGACCATACGGAGATCGCCGACGTTGTCGCGCGCGATCTGATCCAGGGGGCTGTACCCCCAGCCGTCCTGCGTCCGGCGCCAGTTCAGCCAACTCTCCGGCGGCGGGTCCGCCAGCACCGCGTCGGTCACGGAGCTGACGGCGGGCGCCTGGGCGGCCGCCGGCGCGGCCGCCACCAGGGCGGAGAACATGACGAGAGCGAAGAGCGTGACAATCGCGACGGGACGAGTCATCGTGGACTCCCTTCGACTGCAGGCGTGCGGCCGTGAAAGTGTCGATTCCGTTGACGGCACCATATCACGAGCACTTCTACCACCGGAACCGGGCGCCGAACTCGACGAACCGCGCCGGCAGGGATGTTCTCCGGCGCCCGCCACCGCGGGCCGAGCGTCTCGTTCACGGGTCAGCGGCGCGCTGTCGTTCAGCAGCGCAAGACGAAGTCCGTGCGTGCGTTCACGTTGAGCCCGATGCCGCGCACCGCGATAGTGCAAATCGCTGAACCCGTCCGCGTTGACGCGTCGCGTTCAGGGTAATGAGGCATTTTTCCACAGGCTTTTCCACAGCTTCTGTGGAAGGCGACCCGACGGATTCGCCTACTTTCCGCCAGCATCGATCCAGGCTGTCGCACTACCGCCGGCGGCCGGGCGGGGTGGCTATGGAACACAGGTAAGTCTCACAAAATACGATACTTGTCTCCGTATCCCGCACCGCGGACGCAGCAGGATCGACCGCTGCAGAGGCCCTGCGACAAGGGGTCGACGGAGTGCCGGACCCAGGGCCGCGGCCATGCAGCCCAATGCCGGAATCAACAACCTGAATGCGGACGGCCGGGCTGGCCGCCCCGGGCGTTGCCTGACGGTCCCTGCCGATCCCACCGGGAAGTTCGGTTCGTGCGGGCGCGAAGAAACGGACCCGCCCCGAATACGCGCCCTACCGCTCGGCCTCGGCGCGCTCCCACCAGACGGATCCGAAGTTGACGAACGGCCCGCCGTCGATCGAGATCCGGGTCCGCACCTGGTAGGCGAACGGCGAGGTCATGTAGGTCCGGCCGCGCAGCCGGATGCGCGACTCCCCGCGCGTGATCGGCGCCGCCTCCCAGTGGTGCGAGAAGTAGCCGCCCGGATCGCCGCCGACCCGGCCGAGCTTCACCAGGCGGAAGCCGCGGCTGTCGTCCTCGATGCGCACCAGGTACCCCGCACGGCGGTCGTAGACCATGAGCGCCTCGACGGTCACCGGGGCATCGTCCACCGAGGCCTCGATCGTGCTCTCGTAGGTGCAGCCGCTCACGTGGCGCACGGTCTCCGTGCCGGCGAAGAAGCCGGACGGCGCCAGCGGCGATTCCGGCAGCACCCCTTCGATGTTCCAGACGCCCACCAGGTAGTGCGGGTCGAACGGCGCGGGGTCGTCGCCCTCGCCGTCCCGCTCCACGCCGACCGTCGGCCGACGCAGCGCGTTCAGCGCGTCGATCAGCTCCAGCTCCTGCTCGGACAGGCACTGGTCGGGAGTCAGGGTCTCGCCCTCCCGCAGCTTCACGATCGGCTCCGCCTCGATCTGCGCGGTGGTCTGCGCCCCCAAAGCCGCCGCCGCCGCCGCGACGAGGAGCACGGCGAATGCAATCAGCCTGACCATCACAAGTGACTCCCTACTCGCCACAGGTGTCGGCCAGCCCGACGACGGCCAACAGGTTGATCCGCGCGGCATCGTCCGACTCGATCAACAGCCCCTTGACCAGGACGGTGCGGCCCGCGCGCAGCTCGTTGGTGGCGTTCACCTGATCCGGGGTCGTGAAGGACGATCGGTCGAACGAGCGCAGCAGGGCCTCCGCGCCGAGAAAATCGGCCACGCCCACCAAGTGGAACGCGTGCGTGCCGAGAGGCTGCGCACGGGCTTCGTCCACCTCGTCTTCGTCGAACACGCCGGCCTCGCTCACCGTCGGCTCGGCGGCGCGCACGAGCCACCACGCGGCTTCTCCGAGGCGACGCTCGACGCATCCGACGGTGTGCACAATCTCGACCGCGGGCTCGCCGGTGGTCGCGGCCAGCCGCTGGCCGTGCGCAGTAACGGGCGCCAGCCAGATGCCGGCGGCCAGCAGCAGGACCGGCTTCTTCCAGTGCGACATGTCTCGATGCTCCAGCCGCCGCGCCAGGGAGAAAAGGGCCGGCGCATCGCGGCGCGCGGCCCTCTCCAGGATTCCCTCGGCACGAACGGCGTCAGTTCTCGCCCTGCGTGTTCTCGTCCTCGAGCGTGTACTTGACGTTGGCGAGGAACATGTCGTCCCAGCTCTGCTCCGACCAGTAGACCTCCTTGTGCGGCGCCGGATTCAGGCGATTGGCCCGCGAGTTGTCGTAGCGGGCGATGGCCTTCACCGTGCTCCCCGCCGGCACCCGGATCGGCTCGACGAGGTCGTACTCGAACTGCCAGTCGAAGGCGTAGTTCGGCACCCGGAGCAGGATCTCCTCCCGGCCGTTGACGTCCTTGCCGCGCACGTGCATGTGGAGGAACAGGCTCTGCAGCACGGCGTCGTTCTGGAACGCACCGATCCCCGTGACCGTCCAGTTCGGATCGTTCGGCGGAATCGGGGCGAGCAGCGGGTTCAGCCCCTGGCCCGCCTGCCGGTCGGGGTTGGCGGCCCGCCGCTCCTCCGCGGTGAGCGGCGGCGGCGCGACGAGCTGCTCGTTCTCGGAGGTGTACTCGCGCAACGAGAGGGTGCGCTGGTACTTCCCGTCCGTGTCCTTGGCGAACCAGGCGCCGATGGACGGCCGGGCCAACTCCGGCTTGCCGGTGGCCTGGTAGTGGAGGTTCCAGATGATGTAGTCGAACAGGTCGCCGCGCACTTCGCGGACCTGACCCTCGCGGACCACCCTGGCGCCCACGCCCGGGATGTACGGACCGAAGCCGGCCCGCGCGCGCCGGCGCTCCTCGAGCTCCTCGGCGGACTCCTCGTCCTCAGCGACCGCCTCGTCAGCGTCCACAGTGGTCTCTTCCGGAGCGGCGTCGGGATCATCCACCGGCACGTAGTCGACCAGCGGCCCACCCGGCCATGCCGGCCCGCGGCCCAGCTTCGTCCCCGGCGGCAGGTCGACCAGGCCGGTGGTGATGTGGTGCGTCACCGCGTAGTTGCCGGGCCGCACCTCGGTCGCCGACACCCGCATCACGTCGTCGAAGGGCAGCGGCGTGAACAGGTTGAAGTTCGGGGTCTCCCCCTCGGCATCGATCTTCCACGCGATCGGGAACTCGATCACGTAGTCCGGGTCCAGCCCGTCGGGGTGGCTCCAGCCCGCCGCCGAGTAGTCAGGCGCCACGGGCGCCGGCCCGTCGCCCTGCGGAGCCCCGCCGTCGACCCAGGCGACAATCGTCTCGATCTCTTCGTCGCTCAGGCTGATGTCGTTGGAGAACGTCCCGAACCGCGGGTCGGCGAACCACGGCGGCATCTCGCGCGAGACGACCTTCGCCTTGATGGCGCGCGCCCACGGCCGCGCGTCGCGGTACGACAGCAGCGACATCGGCGCCACCTGGTTCGGCCGGTGGCAACTCGCGCAGTTGCCGAGCAGGATCTCCCCGACGTGCTCGTTGTAGGTGGGCGTACCTTCTGCCGCGACCGCGGGAACGGCCGCGAGTGACAATGCGATCACGATGCCGGCGGGCAATGCGACCAATCGCGTCATCTGTCTGATCTCCAGGATGTTGCCGAATTCTCGGGCCGGCGCGCGTGACACCTCTGCGAACGCCGACACAACCCAATTCCTGATCGTAATGCCTGCGGCGCAGCGGTTCAATCGGCAACGCCTCGGCGGTCCGGCGCCGCCGGCGGGTGCGGCGACCGAGCCGGCGTGTAAGATGGGCCTGTCAGGCGGGGACACATCGCCGCATGGTGCGGCGCGCAGGCTCGAGGAGGGCGCGATGCGACAGTCGATCCGCGTATTGGCGGCGGCGCTGGCGGCGGCGGGGTTCGTAGCCGGCGTGGATCTGCGGGCGCAGGACACCGAGGGGGCGAACCGGGTGCTGCCGTGGGCCTACGTGCTCAACGAGCCGGTCGAGAACGCGGACACGCCCGATCCTGACGAGATCGTCACGGTGCCCGGCTCCAGCGTGTCGATGCCGCGCTCGGCCATCAACATAAACGACGGCCCGCCCGACTGGCACCCCGACGCCCATCCCCCGATGCCGGAAGTCGTGGCGAGAGGTGGCGGCGAGGGCGTCGTCGCCTGCGGCTACTGCCACTTGCCGAACGGCCAGGGCAAGCCGGAGAACGCCGGCGTCGCCGGACAACCGTACGAGTACATCGTGCAGCAGATGACCGACTGGCGGAACGGTCTGCGCAGGCCGGGCGAGCCGCGCATGGGCCCGCCCGCCTTCATGGAGCGGATCGGCCTGGCTACCACCGACGCGGAGGCGCGGGTAGCGGCCGAGTACTTCTCGTCGATCGACTTCAAGCCGTGGGTCCGCGTCGTGGAGACCGACGCGGTGCCGAAGACGCGCTTCGCGGGGTGGATTCACGAAGTGATCGAGGGCGGCGGCCTCGAGCCGATCGGCACGCGGGTGGTCGAGACGCCGGAGGACCTGACACGGACCAAGCTGCGCGACGACGCCTCCGGCTTCATCGCCTACGTACCCTCGGGTGCGGTGGGGCGGGGACGCCGGATCGTACTCACGGGGGGCGACAACTCCGTTGCCTGCACCACGTGTCACGGCCCCGACCTGCGCGGCCTCGGTCCGGTGCCGGCGCTGGCCGGCCGCTCGCCGAGCTACATGGCGCGGCAGCTCTACGACCTGCAGACCGGCCTGCGCGACGGGGCGTGGTCGGACCTGATGGATGCCGCGGTGGAGAACCTCACGCTTGAGGACATCGTGAACATCGTGGCCTATACGGCCAGCCTGGAGCCGTAGCGCCGCAGCAGGAGCGCGATCAGCATCCCCTGGTACCCGAGGCCGACCAGGAAGTAGAGGGCCGCGCGGGGTTCGCCGGCCTCGAGCATCCAGAAGAGCTTGAGCGGCCAGTAGAGCGGGTCGAGCCCGATCGCGACCTGCCACGGCGACGCGACGAACCAAGCGAACACCGGCGGCCACGTAAGCACCCCCGCGCCCTTCAGCAGAGCGAACCCCTGGACCTTGTTCGCCGCGAACGCGGCGACGAAGAGCGCGTAGAACGGCGCGGTGGGGGCCGCCTGGACGGCGGCGGCGAAGGCCGCGACGACCCCCATCTCGACCAAGTCCGCGACGGCGATGCTCGCCATCATGACGGGCACGCTCACGGCCATCGGGACGGCGATGCGGTAGGCGAAGTATCCCTGCGCGGTGAGCGGCGTGACCTGTAGCGCGGTGAGCGTGCGGTCGTCGCGTTGATCCAGCAGCAGGAAGCCGACGACAGAGCCCACCAGCGTCGGGATCATCAGCACGAGGAAGCTGGTCAGCAGCGGGTAGTACGGGATGAGGTCGAAGGCGTAGCGCTCGCCGAGCCATCCGTCGAGGGCCGGAACGCCCCACCGGAACACGAAAGCGAGGACGATCGGCGTGCCGACGAGCCACCGCAGCATGCTGTCGCGGGCGACGCTCTTGAGGTCGATGGGGCCAAGCGCGCGGATGACGGCGGTGGCGGTCGGCATCAGCGGCTTCCCTCCCGGGCGACGATGAAGCGGTCGAACGCCCGCCGGCCGGCGAGCAGCAGCAACCCGGCCCAGGCGGCGGAATAGAACAGGCCGTAGGCCCACTCCCACGACGCAAGCTGCCCGAACGCCCCGCCCAACAGCACGAGCGGCGCGGTGAAAGGATGGAGATGGAACAGCCAGGTGTCCCAGAGGCCGAAGTAGTGCAGCATCGGGAGCGAGAGAACGGTCGTGAAGAGGACCGAGGGAAACATGAACTCGTTGATCGACCGGTAGCGGGCGACGAGGAGAAAGCCGGTCAACGTGTACAGGACGCCCGCCAGCACGACGCCGGCGACCAGCGGGCCGGCCGCGAAGCCGGCGCCGTACGCCGACCGGACGATGACCACCTGCTCGACGACCGAGAGCGCGGTCAGCGTCAGCGTCTTCGAGGCCAGGTACTCCCAGTCGGCCAGCGGCGTCACCACCTGGGCCTCCAGCGTCCCCTCGCCCTTCTCCAGCAGCACGAGGCCGGCCACGAAGTAGAAGTTGACCATCACGAGGTTGCCGAACACGACGGCCGGCAGCACGTAGCCCCAGTCGATCGGGGGGAGGCGGGTGAGCACGACGAACCAGCAGGCCAGCACGAAGGCCACCGCGTAGTAGAAGCCGTTCCGCATCTGCAGGCGGAGGTCCAGGCGCACGGTGGCGGCCAGCCTGTGCATCGGCTCACTGCAGGCTGTGGCCGGTGACCCGCAGGAAGACGTCCTCGAGGGTCGCTTCCTGGGTGTGCAGGGTGCGGACGGTGGCCTCGCGCAGCAGGGCCAGGAAGTCGGCGTCGACGCCGAGCCCGTCGAGCGGGAACTCGCGCCGCCCGGGGCGGCCGTCCAGGTCGTACTCCATCACGACCGTCCGCGCGCCGTGGGCCAGCTTCAGGTCGTGCGGCGACGCGACGAGCGGTATCTCGCCGTCGACGATGAAGGCCACGCGGTCGCACAGCTCGTCCGCCACCGTCATGTCGTGCGTGGTCAGGAACACGGTGCGGCCCGCCTGCTTCATCTCCCGGATGAGGTTCCGGATGCGCCGCCCGCTGACGGGGTCGAGCCCCACCGTCGGCTCGTCCAGGAAGATCAATTGCGGATCGTTGAGCAGGGCGCGCGCCACGCCGAGCCGCGTCTTCATGCCCTTGGAGTACTCGGCGACGAGGCGCTCGCCGTCCGCCGCCAGGCCCACCATCTCGAGCAGCGCCTCCGGCGTTCGGGTCTCGCCCCGGTACAGCGCCCGGAAGTAGCGGAGGTTCTCCAGGCCGGTCAGCCGAAGATAGTGGTTGGGCAGCTCGAACGAGACGCCAATCCGCTCGTAGTAGTCGCCCCCCCAGGCGGCGAGGTCGCGGCCCAGTATCGAGACTGCGCCCCGATAGCCCCGCAGGAGCCCGATCAGCAGCTTCTGGGTGGTCGACTTGCCCGCGCCGTTGGGTCCGAGAAACCCGAAGATTTCGCCCCGGTCGACGCTGAAGCGGAGATTCCGCACCGCGGGGGCCGTCCCGGACGCGTAGGTGAAGGTAAGCCCGTCGACGTCGACTACCGGCATGGGTGCATCACCGCGCCGTCTTCCGGAAGCGGTTATATGCGACGGTGCCCAGAGGAGCAAGCGGCGGTGCCGCGATACAATCCGGCAGTTTGCCAGATCTCGCCCATCCCGATTCCTGCCCTGGCACGCAACAGCGCCGTGCCGGACACGCAGCGGCCCGTTGCCCGGCTGAGCGAGCCGATGTCCTAACGGCCCGCTTCCCGCCGCAGCGCGGGCGTCACACCGCCCGTGAACAGGCGCGCGCCCTGCTCGATGCGCTCCATCATGTTGGCCGTGCTCGTCATGGCCACGGGGAGGCCGAACTCCTTCCCGGCGGCGAGCACGGTGTCGATGGCTTGCGCCACGGCCTCCAGGCTGCCGCCGTGCGTGTTCAGCATGTCTCCGCCGGTCTCGGAACCGGCGAACAGCACGGCGCCGATGTTCCGCTCGCTGAGCTGGCGCCACCCCGAGCGGGCTCTCGATGAGGAGCCACGGCAGCAGGTTGCCGTTCGGCGGATCCAGCCGCCAGACGTCCGCCCGCTCGATGTACTCCGGAACCGACAGCCCCCAGTAGCGCGCCGCGAGCCGGGGATTGGTGCCCCGCAATCCCGCCGGCTCCCGGTCCGGCGCACCCAACCGCTGCGGGTAGCGCATGGCGCGGATGGCCAGCAGCGCCTGCGCCGGGGTCTCGACCGTCGGGAAGATGATGCCGTGCGCACCTACGTCGAGCACCTGCTTGACCATCCAGACGTTCTGGTCGAGCTCGCGGCCGGTCGCCGGAATCCGCACGATGACGGCCTTGCCCGCCATCGCGTCGCCCGTCGCGGCGATCGCGGCGGGATTCACAAGCCACTGCATCCACGTCCGCAACGCGCTGACGTCGTAGGGGCCGTGCTCCATATCGAAGAAGACGAAGTCGATATCGTCGTTTGCCGACAGAGCAACCGGGTCCGCGCGCGAGTCGACCGTGACGCCGAAGGCCACCTGGTCCTCGTCGAGCAGCCTGACGAGGCCGGCCTGGGGCATAGCCTCCGGATTCCGCTGTCCATGCACGACGAGCGCGGGCGCCGCCAGGGCGAGGACCACGAGGAGTGCAAGCCGAGAGGGGATGGTTCGCATGGGTTCTCCTGACTGCGCCGAGCGGGTTGGTACAATACGCCATGAGCGTTCCCGACGCGTCAGGTTTCTCTGCGCGCGGCGTGTTGACTGCCGATTCGACTCTGGCGGTCGAACGGCTGCAGATCGACGCTTGGCGTCGAATGTCCCCCCTCCACAAGGTGCGCACCGTCGATGGGCTGACGCGGACCGCACAGGCGCTCGCCCTCGCCGGTATCCGCCACCGGCATCCGGACGCTTCCGAGCGTGAGTGTTTCCTGCGCCTCGCCGTCCTCAAGCTGGGCCGTGAAGCCACGCTGCGCCTGTACCCGGATGCCGCCGCGCTGCTCGAGTCCTCAGCGTGATTCTCGAGCCGTTCCAGGTCGCACTGTCGGTGGCGGACGCCCTCGAACGATGCAGCGTGCCCTACGTCGTGGGAGGCTCGCTCGCCAGCTCCGTGAGCGGTGAGCCCCGGTCGACGCTGGACGTCGACCTCGTTGTGGCCCTGCATATGCTCGCGGGCTACGCGACAGTGGTCGGATGGGCTCGTAGACAGATGCGAAGCGCAGCAAACCCGGACACAGGCGGCATTATCGGCGTCGAGGCCTTCGACACCGCCTATGGGGCGGGATTCCAGGCGGAGGACGAATCGCCGCACGCCGTCGAGTGCGAGCTCGTCGAGGACGCCGGCGCCTTCGAGGCCCACCGCCCGCCGGCCGGGCACCGCCCTCATCGCCTTGCGTTCGTGGACGGGACGATGCGCACCGAGGCCCGGCTGAACCACACCAGCACCGAGGGCGACGTGAGCACGGGTCTCGCGGGAAGCTGGGCCGCGGGCGCCGTGCTCGTCACCGAAGACGCACCGGCCCGCTTCGACCGGGTAGCAATCGGGCGCACGGCCATCTTCACGGGTCGGCACACGGTCCCCCTGCCCGACCATCGGGACGGTTGGCGGTGGGAGCCGTACACGGTCGACGGCGCCGACATCGAGGCCGCCCGGCAGCAGCTTCAGCGCCTGATGCGAGACGCCGAGTCCGACATCGCCGAGCATCTCTGCACGAACGGTTGGCTGACGGTGCTCGACGGACCGCTGCACGGCATCCGCCGCCGCCGCGGCCTGCCCGTCCTCGGCTACGTGAAGACCCACCACCGCCGCATGCTTGCCCACGAGCACTGGACTGCGGTGCCGCGGCTGGCGGTGCGGGAGCGATCCGGCCTCTTCGCGATGGGCGATGATCTGTATGGCTGCTACCTGCGGGTGGGCGACCCCGGGCCCTGGGCGGGGCCGTGGGCGGGCATCGCCCGCATCGAGATGCCGGCCGGGATCGGCCTGGCCGCCGCGGCGGAGGCGGCGGATCGGGCCGCGGGCTGGCTGCCGGACTTCGCGTCGGCGCTCCACCGGGACGCGCGGGCGCCAGTCAACCTGACCCCGATTGCCGGCCTGGAGCGGCACCTGCACCATCTTCAGGGCGATTCTCGCCTGGCCCTGCGGGCCGTGCGCGAAGCCGTCCTGCAACGTAACCGCGAGGGACGAAGCGAATGAGCATGCCGCCGCTGCCCGCGGACGATCCGTCGCACGACGGCGGACGCATCGGACTGGTCGACGGATCGGTCGAGAGCGACTCGCGCACTTTCCACGTCGTGCTCGACCCCGAGGTGGTGATCCAGCTCGACGAGCTGGTCGCGGTCACGACCGACCTGCCCGGCGGCGCGCAAGTGACGCACTACGGCATCGTCACCGAGCTGCGCTCCCGCTTCGAAGGCGCCGACCTGCCCTCGGACACCGGCCGGGTGGTCGACCGGACGCTCCCCGCCGAGCATGTCCGACGGGCCGAGGTCCGCGTCCTGCGCGTGGTCCCCGAGCTTTTCATCGCCCCGCACGCCGGCGCCGCCGCGGCGCGGGCCGTCGGCGCGCACCGCACGGCCGCCCTGTTCGAGGACGAGATGACGCGCGGCAGGCTGCCCGTGGGCCTGGACCTGGGCGGTGCGCCGGTCTACGCCGACATGCGCTTCGTGGACGGCCGCTCCGGCGGCCACGTCTCGATCTCGGGCATCTCCGGCGTCGCCACCAAGACCTCCTACGCGCTCTTCCTCCTCTACCAGCTTCTGGAGACGGAGCAGGGCATGGACCTGCTGGGCGGCCGGGCCGGGCGGGAGAGCGTGCGGGCGCTGGTCTTCAACACGAAGGGCGAGGATCTGCTGCACGTCGACCGCCCCAACGCGGAGTTCGCCGGCAGACCGCAGGAGATCGAGAAGTGGCGTGCGCTCGGCATCGACGATCCGGGACCTTTCCGCTCCGTCCGCCTCTACGCTCCGCGGCAATCCGGCGAGTCGCCAACCACTGTAGCCAACGTCAAGACCCGCCAGACCGCCGACGTGAACGCCTACGGCTGGACCCCGGAGCAGTTCATCCGCGAGCAGCTCCTGCAGTTCTGCTTCACGTCCGACGACGAGCGCTCGACCCAGGTCGGCTTCGTGGAGCAGCAGGTGCGCATCCAGCTCCTGCGGCGTTTGCGGCGGCTGGAAGGAGACGCGACCGGGGCGGTGGTCGTCGTCGATATGGTCCCCCCGAACACGGGCTTCAACCCGGACCGGCTGGCTGAGCGTGAGCCGGACGCGGCGGCGGCCGGCGCGGGACACGTCATCCGCGACTTCGGCGACTTGATCGATCTGCTCGAGGAGGTCGTGTCCATCGACGACGAGGGCCTGATGAACGACTGGTTCGGCCGCGCGCAGTCCGGGACGCGGCAGGCGTTCCTGCGGCGTCTGCTGAAGCTGCGGCGCCACATCGGCCCGCTGATCGGCTGCGGCCTCGAGCCGGTCTCGGCCGAGAACGCCAAGCTCCACGTCGTCGACATCTCCACGCTGCACGACGACGCCCAGCGCTTCGTCGTCGGGGCGCTGCTCGACAGGGTCTGGCGGGAAAAGCAGGGGACGGGGCGGACCCCGCTGCGTTTCGTCGTGCTCGACGAGTTGAACAAGTACGCCCCGGCGCAGGGCTTCTCGCCGCTCAAGGAGCTGCTGGTGGACATTGCCGAGCGCGGGCGGTCGCTCGGCGTGCTGTTGATCGGGGCGCAGCAGGCCGCCTCCGCGGTAGCGCAGGCGCTGCCGCGCAACGCGTCGCTGAAGGTGGCCGGCCGGCTCGACGCCAGCGAGTCCGACGCCTATCGCTTCCTGACGCCGGCGCTGCGGGACCGCGCGACCCGCTTCATGCCGGGGACGATGGTCGTCTCCCAGCCCATCGTGCCCGAACCCATCCCCATCCGCTTTCCGTTCCCGCCGTTCGCGACCAACCCGGACGAGGCGGCGGCGGACGAGGAAGCGGACCGGAAGAAGACCGACCGGATCCTGAGCACCATGGGCGCCCTGGCCGGACCCGAGGTCGACCTGTGAAGCTGCTCCACACCTCCGACTGGCACCTGGGAGCGAAGCTCGGCCGGCACGACCGCGCACCGGATCACCTGGAGGCGATACGGGGACTCCTGCAGGTCGCCGAGTCGGCCCGGCCCGATCTCATCCTGCACACGGGCGATCTGTTCGACGCGTTCCGGCCGCCGTACGAGGCGTTGCAGCTCGGGGTGCGAGCCCTGGGGCGGTTGGCGCAAGTGGCACCGACTGTGGTGATCGCCGGGAACCACGACTCGTCGATGCTGTTCCGCGTGATCGACGACCTGGCCGGCGCCGCAACTCCGCGCCGGCTGTGGCTGGTGACCACGCCGCAGGTGCTGTCGTTTCCGGCAATCGCGGACGTTCCCGTCGGCGTGGCCTGCGTGCCGTTCATTCCGCCGGGTGCGATAGCGCAGTACGCGACCGACGATCCGGCGCGCTTCGAGGGCAACTACGCGGACGGCGTAAAGACCCTGAACCAGCGCCTGCTCGACGAGGCGCACGAGGGAGTGGGAGCCCGCGGCATTGTCCTCTACGCCGCGCACCTCCACGTGCAGGGGGCCCGGCCGGGCAAGTCGGAGCGGCGGATCACGGTCGGCGAGGACTACGCTACCCACGTCGAAGGACTCCAGCGCGCCCTGTACTGCGCCTTCGGCCACATCCACGACCCGCAGCTCCTGCCGGGCGGTACGGCGCAGGGGCGCTACGCCGGATCGCTCATTCCGCTGGACTTCGGCGAGCGGCAGCAGGCGAAGCACGCGGTGCTGGTCTCCGTCGGCAACAGCGTCGAGGTAGAGACACACGACCTGCCGGCCGGCCGACCGCTCACCGAGATCGCCGGCACGCTGGCGGAGCTCGAGAGTCGCGCCGCAAACGGCGGCCTCGACGGCTGCATCCTGAAGGCGCGGGTGGTTTCCGACGATCCCATCCCCGATCTGGCGGACCGGCTGGCGGATTGGTCGCCGCGGTGCGCCGTGTTCGAGCTGATCAACACCATCACGAACCAGCCGGTGAAGGCGATAGATTCCGCCAGCGAGAGCGAGGCGGAACCGGCCCTCGACGAGCTGTTCCGGGAGTGGCGCACGACCGCGGCGCGCGGGATCAAGGCGCCTCACGAGGCGGTCGGCCTGCTCTTCGCCCAGGCCCTGGGCAGCGCCGGTCAGGCGGCAGCGGCCGATTTCGGGCTCACCTCCCTCAAGTTGAACGCGCAGGAGACGCTGAACGCGCTGGCATCCAAACGGAACGGCAGGGGGACCTGACATGCGCCCCCTCCATCTCACCATCGAAGGGCTGCGGTCGTTCCGAACACCGCCCGGGCAGGACGGCGGCGCCAGTCGCGAACCCACGATCGACTTCACCGGCCGCGACCACATCGCCATCATCGGCGACACCGGGGCGGGCAAGTCATCCATCCTGGAGGCGATCACCTACGCGCTGTACGGACAGACGACGTTCACGGCGCGCGCCAACCAGGAGCTGATGAACGACACGTCGACGCACTTGCGCGTCGTGCTCCGGTTCCGGGTGTCCGGCGAGACCTGGGAGGTGACCCGGACCCTGCGCCGCAGCGGCCGGCGCGACGTCGGGCAGGTGCGGGCCGTCCTTCGGCGGGTCGGCGACGACGACGCGACGGTCGAGCAGGTCGAGCAGGTGCGGCGCGTGAACGAGCGTATCGAGGAACTCCTGGGGCTCGACAGCGACGCCTTCCTGCGGACGGTGGTGCTGCCCCAGGGCCGCTTCGCTCGCCTTCTGGTGGAGGACGAGCCGCGCGACCGGAGCCGGATCCTGCGGCAGGTGTGGCGCACGGACGAGCTGGAGGCGGCGGGAGAGCTGGCCGGCGAGGCCCGCCGGGAGACCGAAACGCTGCGGATTCAACTGGAGCAGGCCGCGTCGGAGTACCCGGATGCCCCTGCGACTCACCTGGAACAGCTCCAGGAGGCCCTCGCCGCGGCCAGGCGACTGGCCGCGGCGGCAGCGACTGACGAGCAGACGGCATCGGCCGCCCAAGAGGCCTTGCTCGCGGCCGAGAAGGTGCAGCAGACAGCGGTCGAGGTCATCGAGAGACTCCGGGGGCTTGCTATCGAGCGCGCGGCCGACCGGTTGACGCCCATCGCCGCCATCGAACGACAGCTCGCCGAGGAGGATGCGGCCCTGCAGAAGCGGCAGGTGCACCTGGCGGACGCACTGGATCGCATTCCGACCGACGACGGCCCGACGAGCGAGGAAGTGGCGAAGGCTCTGGCGTCGTTACAGTCCCTGCCCCCCCTCGCAACCGCCGGGCAGGAAGCCGCCGCCGCGCTCCGCACCAGCCTGGAGGACGCGTCGAAGAAGCAGGCCGAGGCACGGCGCGCGGCCGAGCGCGCCGTGCCAGCGGAGAAGCAACACGCGGAGCACTCCGCCCAGCGGCCGCCCCTGGACGAGGCAGCGCGGACGGCGCGGGAGCACCGGGCCGCCGTCGAGCAGAGACACGCGCGCAGCGCCGAGCTTGCCGCCGAGCTCGACCAGATCCGCAAGCGGCTCGATGGGCTCCGGACAGAGGAAACCGAGTGCACGCAAGGGCTGGAGTCCGCGCGGGAGGCGGAGCGCCGCGCCGCAGACGAGGCAGCGAACGCCGACGAGCACCTGGCCGTAGCACGGCGCACGGAGTCGGCGGCGGCCGCCGCCCACGATCTGCACCCCGGGGATGCCTGCCCCATCTGCTGCCGCGACCTTCCCGCGGACTGGAAGGCTCCGGACGGCACGAAACTGACTGAGGCTCAGCAGGCCGCCCGGGCGGCGCACGACGCCGCCAGAGAAGCAGCCGGCAGAATCCGCACGCTCAGCGCGGAGAGAACCGGTATCCAGCGCCAGATCGCCGACGCCGCGGAGAGACGCGGCGCGGCGGAGACTCGATTCCGGGACGCCCGGCAAGAGCTGGTGCGGGAAGTCGAGCTCGCCGCGGACGCCCCGCTTCCCGCACTTGACGCGCTGATCGCCCCCCTGGATGCGGCGCGCAAGGAGACTGCCGAGCGCCTGGCCGAGCACGACCGCGTCGCCGAAGAGCTGAGAGAGAACGCCGCCCGGCAGGACAAGGCAGCGGGGGTGGCTCAGCAGGCGGCCTCCAGCGCGAAGGCGCTGGTTGAGCGCAACCGGCGGGTCGCGGAAGGGGCACTGGAGAGGCTCGGTATGGCAATCCGGACCATTCCGCGGCCGTTCCGACCCGGGCTGGATCTGCCAGCCGATGTCGCGGACCTGCACGAAGTGGACACGGGGCCTGTCGGCGAGCGGACCGAGTCGGCGCAGAAGCGCGCCCAGATCCTGGAGAAGCGAAAGGGTGAACAGGACCACCTGCGAGGTGCACTGGACGGCGTTGGAAAGGCCCGTTCGGCCCTGGCGGCACGACGGACGAACGAGGTCGACACGCCCATCGAAGCGCTGGTCGGGGAGCTCAACGCCCACCGCGATGTTCTCGTCAAGTCGCTCAGCGCACTGGCCGTCGACACGAACGTCGCCGCCGCCGTCTCCGCGAGAGACGCCGCCGCGCTGGAATTGCACATCGGTAAGCTCGCACGAACGGCCACCGAGATATCCCGCGCCGCCGAGCGCCATTCGCGAGAGGCTTCCGACAAGTCGGACGCCGCCCGCTCGGCGCTCGCCGCCATCGGAGAGCGCCTGGACGCGGACATCGACGTCCATGTCCCCGAAGCGGTCGTGGACGCGACGCGCGCGAAGGCCGAGGACGCCCGCTTCGGAGAGCGCCGCGCCCGCGAATCGGCGGAGCACTTCGCCGCGATAGTCGACGATGTCCGCCACCTGCGCGCGCTGCTCCAGGAGGTGCAGGACAAGGAGCGGGCGCTAGGCGACCTGGAGGACGCCCTGAAGCCCGGCGCTTTCCTGAAATGGTTGACGCTGCGGCGCTCCAGACGTCTCCTGGTTCACGCCTCGCGGATGCTGGGTGAGATGAGCGGAGACAAGTACGCGTTCGTGGATCCTGGTGACGCGGACGAACAGTGGCGCGTGCTGGACAGGGACTCCGGCCAGGACCGCTCCCCCGCCAGTCTGTCGGGCGGCGAGCAGTTCATCGCCTCGCTGTCGCTCGCGCTCGGCATGGTCGAGATGATGGCGCGCAGCGGCGGCCGTCTCGAGTCCCTCTTCCTCGACGAGGGCTTCGGCTCCCTGGACCGAAACAACCTCGACGCCGCCGTCCAGGCGCTGGGAACAGTCGCGGCCGCCGGCCGCATGGTCGGCGTGATCTCCCACGTCCGCGCCGTGGCGGAACAAATCGAGCACGTCCTCGCCGTGACTCGCAGTACCACAGGCAGCAAGGCCGAGTGGCTCACGGGCCGGCAGCGCCAGCGGCTGTCGGAGTCGGACACCGGGCTGGAAGCAGCGTCGGCAATGGCCGGACTGTTGGAGTAGAGTGCCGCCGGGAGGATGCTGCGACGCAGGCCCCACCCGGCCAGCAGGCGTCACTTTTCCGGGCTGAAACGACACGTGGGCGGCAGTTCCTTCGTAGCCACTTGCTTCTACATGCGGTGATGATGCGCGCTCATTCCTCAAGGAAGTAGTCCGCATCTATCCGCTTCAGCTCATGGGTGGCTTCGGTCGTCACGCCGACACCATGGTCGAAGAAAGCGGGAGACGCTTGCTTGACTTGTTCAAGAAGGTCGGCGGCGAGACTGTTCCGAAGCGTCTGATACGATGCGTGAAGGACCTGCTCCGGCGTGAGGCTGGAATCCGGCTGAACCGACTCAGGAGAAGACTGTCTTCTGCCTATGAACTCGTTGAATTCGTCGAACTGTTGGAGGAACCTGCTGTTTATTGTATCGGGCTCGTCGGCCAGCACGCGGCGGAGCCGCCGGAGACCTATCCGGAGCCGGTCGACCATTGTGCCCTCTGCGACTGGAAGCAGGGCTGCGCGACCTGTCGCTGGTCGCCGGGATCACTCGACCTGAGCGGCGTTTCCGCCGCTGACGGCGTAAGCTACGACGCGCTGGTGCGGATCCGGGAGCAGGCGCGCATCCAGGATCGGGGGCGGCGGGAACGCCAGCGCATTCGCGAGCTGATCACGCCGATCGAGGAGGACAGGGGACTCGCCGCCTGTGGTGGGAGTTCTTCAACCTATGCCAACATCAGGCGCTCGCCCTTGGGTTCCGGTATGGGATCTCCGAATTCCCTTGCAGTATCCATCCAGAGATCCATTGCTTGATTGATGTTGCCGAGAGCAGCCTCCTGCGTGTCGCCGTGCGCCATGCACCCGGGAAGCTCCGGCACTTCGGCGACGAAGGCTCCATCCGCATTGCTCCAGTAGAGTATGATTTCGTACTTGTAGGTCATTCGTTCACCTTGAGCGCGTACTTCAGGATCACGCGCCGCACCTGCCGAACCTGATAGGGCTTGGCGTGGCCATCGTCGCGTTGCAGGTTGATTCTCTCCTCGACGCCTACCTTCCTGAACATGTGATGGCTGCCTCGTACCCGCTCGATGAATCCAAGGTCGCGGAGCAGGCCACGCAGGTCGTCGAAGCGCAGATTCGCGTCCGAGCGACCGCCGAGAATTCGGCGCAGCAATACCCGGCTTCGACTCATTCAGCCACGCCGTCCGTCTCTGAGTCCGGCACTGCCCTTATCACATCACGAATGGTACCAGACGCTTCCACCGCTTCCACCGCCGCGACCCAGGTCCGGGACCACGGCGCCACGACCCGCTCGCCCGACAGCCCTTGACATCATCTCGTGCCAGGTTCCGCCCCATGCGCTACACCGACGGCCGACTCCTGTTCTCCGCCACCGACCTGAGCCGCCACCTCTCCTGCGCGCACCTGACGAGCCTGCGCCGCGCCGCCGCGCTCGGGGAGATCGAGCGGCCGCCCCCATACGACGACCCGAGCGCGGAGGTCCTGAAGCAACGCGGGATCGAGCACGAGCGCCGTCTGCTGGAGCGATTCGTAGCGGTAGGCCGCACCGTCGAGACCATCATCCCGGGCGACACGCCGGTCTGGCAACGCGACCCGGAAGCGGCTGCGGCGCGCACCCGGCAAGCGATGCAGCGCGGGGTCGACATCGTCTACCAGGGACGGCTGCAAGACGACGACGGGCGGTGGAGCGGCTACCCCGATTTCCTGCTCCGGGTGGACGAAGCGAGCGCGCTGGTCGGCTGGTCGTACGAGGTGCTCGACGCCAAGCTGGCCCGCGTCGCGAAGGGCGAGGCGCTGCTTCAGCTCCTGCTGTAT
>JAGWAH010000050.1:37968-38326 GCA_021296515.1 Acidobacteriota bacterium
GCCGCCGGAGACCTATCCGGAGCCGGTCGACCATTGTGCCCTCTGCGACTGGAAGCAGGGCTGCGCGGACCGCCGACGCACCGACGATCACCTGTCGCTGGTCGCCGGGATCACGCGCAGCCAGCGGCGTAGGCTGGTCGACTGGGGCGTGACGACGATGGCGGACCTCGGGGCGCTCGACCTGACGGCGTCTCCGCCGCCTGACGGCGTAGGCCACGACGCGCTGGTTCGGATCCGGGAGCAGGCGCGCATCCAGGATCAGGGGCGGCGGGAACGCCGGCGCATTCACGAGCTGATTACACCGGTCGAGAAGGACAGGGGACTCGCCGCGCTGCCGGAACCCTCGCCGGGAGACCTG
>JAGWAH010000051.1:0-6220 GCA_021296515.1 Acidobacteriota bacterium
AAGTACGAGTTCGGCGGGGTGTTCGGCGGGCCGATCGTGCAGGACAAGGCGCACTTCTTCGTCAGCCTCGAGCGCCGGCTCAACAACCCGGCCCGGGCGACGACCTTCAGCACGCGTCCCGAGCTGAGCTGGTCGTCACCGGAGAGCTGGCGAGCGTTGAACACCATGTACCGGGTGGATCACCAGGTCAACGGCAACAACTCGTGGGCCCTGCGGTACATGCGCGAGACGAGTCCGGAGGACAACCGGATCGGCAACCGAACCATCGTCTCGAACGTGGACAGCACGGACGAGGAGTACATGTTCGTCGGGAGCTACACCAGCGTCATCGGCAACAACGTCGTCAACACCGCGCGGGTCACCCGCACCCACGAGTTCTACAGCGGCGGCCCTCCCGCCTGGTACGAGGCGGACGGGCACATCGCTCTCGACGGCGCGATGCGGGGCGTCACGCCCGCCTACTACATGGACAGCTTCCAGGATGGCGTCGCCCCGTGGGCCTGGGGCCGCGAGGACTCGCAGTGGCAGTACAACAACACCACGTCGTGGTTCGTCCCCGACAAGATGGGCGATCACGACATCAAGTTCGGCGGCACCTTCATCGACGACTTCGCCGAGCATCACCTGGGCGGTTCCTTCCACTTTGCGACCGACATGCCGTTCGACATCAATGACTACTCGACCTACCCCGAACGGCTCCAGGTTCGCGTCGGCAAGCAGAACGGCCGGCAGTTCGCGTATCCCATCAACACGCTCGAGGCGTTCTTCCAGGACAAGTGGACGCTGAACGAACGCTGGACGGCCGGGCTCGGCGTGCGGTGGGACGGGGAGATGCTGAACGCGAAGCTGACCGACAATCCGCTGATGAGGCCGGGGACGGACCCGCGCGACTGGAACAACATCTCGCCGCGCTTGTCGATCGCCTACGACGTGACGGGCGACGGCCGGTCCGTCATCCGGGCGGGCTACGGGTTCTTCTACGACCGCACGCTCTTCAGCGGACTCGACAACGTCCTGCAGGATCCGGTGTTCAACGACTCCTTCGAGGCCTCCTTCCCCCGCGGGGGCGGCGGCCAGGGCGGACAGGAAGATCCCGGACCGCGCAACGGCATGCCCATCCAGGATCCCGAGCTGGCGGGCGCCATGCGCATCGGCGTAGCGGCGAACGGGGAGTGCGGGCCGGCGACCATGCGCGACGGCGTGCCGCACTGCGTGCTCTTGAATCGCGACTTCGTCGAGGGGATCTATCCCACCGGCGACACGTTCCGCTTCAACGAGTCGAACGTCTACATCGACAACTACCGCCGGCAGCAGCCGTTGTTCAAGCAGTTCACGGTGGGGTTCGAGCGCGAGCTGATGCCGACGCTGTCGATCGGGGTCGACTACGTCAACATCCGGGGCAGCCAACTGCTCAACCGCATCAACTACGTGGCGCCGTTGCGCGACGGCATCAACAGCAGCGACGCGCTCACGTGGTACGACGTGGGCTTTCCGGGCCGGGGCGGAGTCTACGACCGGACCGACACCGGCAGCCCCCCGGGGTTGGACTCGTACCCGAGCTGCAAGGGGGGGGCCGCGGTAGCCTCCGGCCTCTACAGCAATCCCACGCTGCTTGCGGCGCAGTGTGCGAAGACGGATCTGGCGACGGGCATCGATCCGCGGACCGGCAAGCTGATCGGCGTCTGGCAGGGCCGGCTGCTGTCGATCGAGAGCACCGGGCTGTCGTCCTACGACGGCCTGAACGTCTCGGTGGAGAAGCGCTACTCGGACCGCTGGGGCATGCGGCTGTCGTACGCGCTCGGCTACTCGCGCGGCGACACCTTCGAGCAAGCCTCAACGGCGTCCAGACCCAGGTGCTCGACGACCTGAGAATGGCCGAGAACTGGCAGCCGGCCGAGCACGACCGCAAGCACGTCCTGACGCTGAGCGGGCGCACGGAGCTGCCGGGCGGGATCACGCTGAGCCCCATCTTCCGGTACATGAGCGCGAACCCGTTCACGATGTACAACAGCCAGCTCGACCTGGACCGGAACGGCACGAACTGGGACCCGATTCCGGCGGGGACCTACACCGGCGAGGGCGCCGACGCGTTCACGGTGGAGCACAACGGCCGGCAGGGCGGCGCCCGCGCGGGCGACTACATCAACCTGGACGTGCGGTTCGGATGGCGGGCGCGTCCGTCGGAGGGGGACACGCTCGACATCTACTTCGACCTCATCAACGTGTTGAATCGCCCGAACTTCTTCGTCGCGTCGTGGGCGAACGGCGACCAGAACAGCGGCAACTTCTCGCGCTACACGTTGCTGCGTTCCGGCGGGATCCCGCGTCAGGCGAACTTCGGGATTCGGTACGGCTTCTAGGCACCGCGTCTAGAGTCTGACCGGAGTCACCTTGGAGCCGGGCGCCCGCAAGGGCGTCCGGCTCCTTTTTTGTACGCCCCCTTCGGAGCCGAGGCAGGCTCGACGGAGGTGCGCGACGGCGAGTCGCTGGCTCGTGCCTCCATAGTGAACAACTATGGCAGGCTGATCGGCATGACCGTCGCGGATCGGCTGACCGTGCTGGCGACAGGCGCAGTCGTAGCGGTTTCCATCATCGGCGGGTCGGTGTTCGACGAACGCTCGCATCGGCGACACGCCCGCGGCGCGGAGTGCGCGATGACACCGTAGATCCGGTCGTCCTCCTGACCGGTGCGGGCGTTCTGGTGGGCGTCCTGTTCGGCGTGTGGCGGATGCTGGCGCACTACGAAACGCGCAACGATGCAGGGCACGCGGAACTGGGCCGGTGGCTCGACGTCATGAACACGCGCATTCGATAAGCTCACCGAAGGGCTGTCCGCACGAATCGAAAGCTGTACGAGCTGCTTTCCGCGCAGCGCAGTTGACGTTTGACGTAGTTCAGGGTCCTGCCGGCCCCGGCGCAACAGTTGGCTCGCCAGTCCGGGCGAGCGTATACGTATCGCGGGCCTGTACCTCCAGGCCGTCGCGCGCTACGGTCACGCTCAGCGCGCGGCGCCGGTGGGTCGGGTCCGGGTTGCTGGTGTAGTAGCCGACGACGTAGTAGTCGCTCGTCTCCGCGTCGATCCGCCGCAGCAGCTCGGAGAAGTTGTTCGTGTTGACGATGGAGATCCCGCCGGTCAGCTCCGCCAGCGTGCGCAGGCTGGAGCGGGCCGCCATCATGTACTCGCGCCAGGCCTCGATCGGCACGTCGTAGTCGATATCGGGGGCGGAGATGAGTCCCCGCGGATCCATGGTGTACAGGGTCGTGTTGGCGCGGCTGGCGGTGTCGCTCAGCTCGGCCAGCTCGCTGATGAGCTCCCCGTCGGCGAACACCGCTCCCTGGCGCTCGAGGCGGTTGAACGGACTCATGATCGCGCGCTCGTCGGCGCCGCTGCCGCCGCCCGCCAAGTCGAGCGGCCGCTCGCGCAGGAACTCGTCGCGCATGGAGACACCGTACAGCCGCTGCAGGGCGAAGGGATTCAGGTCGTATCCGGTGCTGATGTAGATGATGACCTTGCGCCGGTCCTGAATTTCCGCCAGTCCTTCCAGAACGCCATTCACCGTCATGAACGCGCGGTGCGCGCGCCAGCGCAACTCCCCGGGGCCGTCCGGTCCCTCCTGCGTGTTCTCGATGAGGTCGCGCGGCGTCATGCCATTGCCGACGATGCCGTCCACCGCCGACTTCACGTGCTGGAGGTCGTAGGTGAGATCGACCGCCGTCCCGGCCGAGCCGTTGGAAATCAGCCCCACGAGGTCGCCGTCGTGCACCAGGGTGTCGGCCGTCTCCTTGACGAAGTGGCGGACCCGGGGGGTGACCTCCGGCTCCAGGTGCATCGCATCGACGAAGAAGACGATGATCCGACCCGGAATCTGGCTCTGGGCGCGGCGCTCCGGGAGGATGATGCCCTCGTGCACCGGCGGCGGCGGCACGAGCTGGTTGAAGACGCGGCCGCCGTGCACCAGGATCAGCGCGTCCTCCAGTATCCGGAAGTCGTCCACCGTCAGATCGGGGACGAAGGCCCCGGTGGCGTCGCGGACGATGACGTCGGTGCGAATCAGCGTCACGCCGGATCGGAAGGTGGTCCCGGGTTGCTGGGGCGCCGGGGCTTGAGTGGTCTGGGCCTGGGCGGTGGATGTGAGTCCCGCCGCCAGGGCGAAACCGCAGATGCCTGCAACGGCCCGCACGTTCATCGACGAAATCGCTGGAAGATGGCGCATGGCGATATCCAACCTCCTTGTCGAGCTGGTCTACGCCGTTCTACGGCACAGACTACCAGGAAACATGCTAACCCGTCTTGGCGCGAAGGCGGAAGTCTCGCGAGCCGTTGGGGCTCCCTTGTTCGCGCGCCTGCCCGCGATGTCCGTCAGGATACCAGTCGGGACAGGGCCCAGGCTCAGCCGGCCGCCACGTCGAAGGCGGTGAGACTCCGGGTTGCCTGACTGAATTCCACCCCGATCAAGTGGATCGGTACGTCCGAACTCCGGTACTTGCCGGCGTAGTCTCGATCTCGCAACTGCGCCAGCGCCGCACCTTTCGAGGCCCGCTCCGCCACCTTGAACTCGAACAGGTACACCTGAGCGTCCCAATGCACGGCCAGGTCCAGTCGTCCCCGGCTCGTGCTGTCCTCAACCCGCACGTCCAGACCCAGCGCCGCGAGGCAGGCATAGAACACGCTCGCGTAGTAGCCCTCGTAGCGCGTGGCGACGCCGGCGTCCTCTCCGGCGGCGTCGAGTTGCGCCAGCACGGCCTTCGGCAGATGCTCGGGATTGCCGAAGTCGCCCGCCCCGAAGTCCAGCCGCACCACGGGATGGCTTGCCGTCCAGTCCCAGCGGTCGTGGATGGCGAGTCCCTCGAACAGCGGCCGGTTCCCTTCGAACAGCTCCTTCAGCGTGTCGACCAGCAGGCTCTTGCCGAAGCGGCGAGGACGCGACAGAAAGTAGTGCTTCCCTCCGTCAACGAGCCGCCCCAGCAAGCCGGTCTTGTCCACGTAGTAGTAGCCGCCCTCCCGAAGCTCGCGGAAGGTCTGGATGCCGATCGGCAGCCGGCGCCGGCCTTCCGGTTCCGGCGGGATGTTGGCGTTCTGGGCGGCAGTCATCGTAGACGTCGATTATGCATCTTGCGGGCACGGCGGCTCAATTGGTGATCCTGGCGCTCGGTCCTGCAGCGCCGGCCGTCTTCGTGTATCTGCCGCAGCGTTCGGGTTCGTTGGGCTTCGGACGGATCGGGTGCCGGGGGGTAGAATGAAAGAGTGTTGTCGGCTCAGGAAACTCGGATCCACCGAGCGATGCCGATTCGGACCGCCGCCACCATCGGCGGTACGGTTGCGATTCTCCGGCTGCTCGGCTGAAAGGTGGGTCGACTGATGCGAACCAGAAACATCGAAGCGCTCGTAACCGGCCTGCCGCTGGTCGGTCTGTTGATCCCGGCTCCTGCCGCGTCGGCGATTGCCGGCGCCGAGCAGTCCCGGCCGACGGTCGCCGACGCCGTGGCGGAGATGCTCCGCGACGGCCTCGACCTGGAGGGGGTTACGGTGACCGTTGCCGGAACCGAGGCGACGCTCGCCGGGAGCGTGCCGACGTTGTGGGACAAGACCGAGGCGATCGAGCGGACCCTGGCGTTCCCCCAGGTGGAGACCGTCGCCAGCGAGCTGACCGTCCCCGAGGTCGAGGACGACAACGAGATCGCCCGCGAGGTGGGCCGGGCGATCCGGAACTACCGCTACATCACCATCTGGGACTACGTCGGCGGCGGCGTGGAAGACGGTGTGGTGACTCTGAACGGGGCCGTGACGCAGGACCGCGACAAGCCGGCGGAGCTGTTCGAGCGGGTGGCGAGGATCCCCGGCGTGCAGGAGGTCCGGATGGGGATCGCACGGCAGTCGGCATCGGCTCGCGACGACCGCCTGCGCATGGAGATTGCAGCCCGCGCGTTGCGGCACCCGACGCTGTCGCACTACACGCTGACGGGCGACATCATCCCGCCGTTCCGCATCATCGTGGACCAGGCGGTGGTCATGCTCGTCGGGTCGGTCCGCAGCGGGGCCGAGAGTCGCGTTCTGGAGACGATAGCGCGGCAGGCTTTCGAGTCGGACGAGGTCAGAAACCTCCTCCAGTTTCCCGGCAGGTAGGCGGCGGAACCGGCGCTGCCGCGCCGGTTCCATAGGGCAAACTCGTACGAGCCGTGAGTCGCCGGGTGGCCGGCTCGAGCGCCGCGGAGGCGCCTG
>JAGWAH010000051.1:6398-19541 GCA_021296515.1 Acidobacteriota bacterium
TGCTCGAAGTGGCCGCGGGCTTCATCGGTACGCCCCGCGTTCCAGGCGGCGAGGCCCTGATTGAACACCGCGCCGGCGTCGCCGCCCCCGCCCGCGGCGCCGCCCCGGATCCGGGACGCCTCGGCGCTCGCCTCGCCCGCGTCGTCGAAGCGCCGCTGCGCGTTGTAGACGGCGGCCAGCGTGTCGAACGCCGCCGCATCGTCCGGGGCGATCTCGGTCGCCCCCAGCAGGGCCTGCTCGGCCTCATCGTAGTTCCGGCGCTGGTACTCGACGATGCCCAGGTTCCGGAGACATTCGCCGCAATCCGGCGTCGTCTCGATGGCTTCGTTCAGGAGTTCCGCCGCCTCGTCGTAGTCGCCTCCGCGCGCTGCTTCCAGGCCGCCCGTGAACGCGTCGGCCGTCGCTTCGCGGGCTTCCAGCTCGGCTATCTCCTCTGCCGACATCCCCGTGCGGTCGACCTGTCCCCGGCCGAGGACCTGTACGTCCAGCTCGAACTCCTCGCCGGCGGTACCGCAAGGTGCCGATCCCCTCCGCGGTTATGGTGACGAGGTAGGGGCCGCTCGCGAGGCCGACCTGGATGTACTCGCCCTGCGCGTTCGACGAGGTCTGGAAGCTGCGCGTGAGGCCGCCCTGGAACTCCATGAGGATGCTGGCGCCATCGACGGGGTTCCCCTCGTGATCGGTCACGATGCCGAAGATGCGGGCGCTGTTCTGGGCGAGAGCGGGCTGCACGAGGACCACCGCGGCAGCCGCGGCGACCAGGATCAGGCGAATCGGTCGAAAAAAGGGCATGGCGTACCTCCGAGGGAAGCGGGTCTCTGGATCAGGGGCACGATATCCCACCGGCCGACGGAGGGCAACCGCCGACGCGGCGCCGTAGCGCATGCGTGCGTCGTAGCAGACGCGAACATCCCCATTCGTGACCAGGCGGACGATCTCGCCCGGCGGACCGAACGGCGAGCGCAGGCCGGACACGAGCACGTTCGTGTCCAGCACGATCCTCATCGGGATCGTTCCGAGCGCGCGGCCTCGATCTCGGCGTCGATCTCCTCCGGCGACATGCGGTCGGCCCCGGTCTTCAGTGAGGCCTGCTGCATCGCGGTGACGGCTGCCTGGGAGCGGGCCCGGCGCAGGGCGGCAAGCGACTCCTCGAGGGTAGCCTCCGAGGTCGCCGAGAGCAGGGCGATGGGCTTGCCGTTGGAGGTCACCACCAGATCACGCTCGTTCGACAGCGCTTTCCAGATCGCTTGCCGACCGGCTGCGCAACTCACGCACGCTCACGAAGCGCATGACCCTCCCGTCGGTGTGTGCATGATCGAGCATACGATAGCGGCGCACGTGCTGTGAGGCGAGAAACATGGCAGGACCCGGACGGGCCGCTCGACGTAGTGATCGTCGGCGGCGGTCCCGCCGGTGCCGCCGCCGGCCGCCTGCTAGCCGCCTGGGGGTACTCCGTCCTGCTGCTGACGAAGTCCGACGCCGCGGCGCCGTCGCTGGCCGAGTCGCTGCCCCCGAGCTGCCGGAAGGTGTTCGAGGCGGTCGGCGTGCGCGAAGCGTTCGACTCGGCGCGGTTTCTCGCAGCGAGCGGCAATACGGTCTGCTGGGGCGGCGGTCCGCCGCGGGTGGCGGCGTTCGGCGGCGGGCGGGTGGGGCATCAGGTGCTCCGGCGGGACTTCGACCGGCTGCTGCTGGCCGAGGCTCGGCGCGGCGGCGCGGTCGTGCGGACGGGCGTGACCGTGCGGGATGTGCAGATGCCGGGGGAAGCTTCTCCTGCGACGGTCACCGGCCGTGGCGACCCAAGCGGCACGGTGACGGTCACCGGCCGGGACGAGCGCGGCCGGGCGGTGACGGCGGCCGCCCGAATCGTTCTCGACTGCTCCGGGCGCGCGGGCGTCGTGGCGCGCCGTCACCGTACGCGGGTGCAGGCCGGTGCGACGACGCTGGCGCTCGTGGGCGTCTGGCGGCGCGACGACGCGTGGCCGCGCCACGAATGCGGGCCGGTCGACGGCGGCCGAGAGGCGTCCGGGGACGACGCGCACACCGTGGTCGAGGCGTATGCCGACGGTTGGGCGTGGTCGGTGCCGGTGTCGAGCCGGCGGCGCTACGTGACGGTGATGGTCGATCCGCGGACGACCGGGACCGATCATCCCGGATCGCTGGCGGCGCGGTACGCCGCCGAGATCCGCAAGACGCGTCACCTGGCGCACATGACCGGCGGGGCGGCGCTGGAACGCCCGCCCTGGGCGTGCGACGCCTCCGAGTACGGCGCGCGCCGCTTCGGAGGGCCCGGCTTTCTGCTCGTCGGGGATGCCGCGAGCTTCATCGATCCGCTGTCGTCGTTCGGGGTCAAGAAGGCGATGGCGTCGGGCTGGCTGGCCGCGATCGTGACGAACACCTGTCTGCGACATCCCGATCGCGCGGCGCTGGCCCGCCGGTTCCACGCCGAGCGCGAACAGGAGACGTGGAGCGCTTACCGCCGCCAGGCGGCGACGTTCTTCGCGCAGGTGTCGCAGCGCGAGCTGCACCCGTTCTGGAGCGACCGTTCGGATCCGGTCACGCTGGCGGCGGTTGCGGATCGGGCCGGCGGGGCGGACGCGGTGGAGGCGTTTCGCCGGGATCCCGCGGTCCGCGACGCCTTCGAGGCGTTGCGGCGCGCGCCGGCGATCCGTTTGCGGCGGACCGCTGCCGCCCGCACGTCGACGGCGCCGGCGATAGAGGGGCGCGAGATCGTGCCCGGCGCCAGCCTGTCGATCTCGACGGGCGAGACCGAGGCCGTGGCCATCCGCTATCTGCGCGGTGTCGATCTGCCCGCGCTCGTCGCCCTGGCCGACCGGCGGACGCAGGTGCCGGACCTCTACGAGGCGTACGCGCAGTCGCATCCGCCGGTGGAGCTGGCCGATTTCCTCGGCGCGCTCTCGATCCTGCTCGGCAAGGGGTTGCTGCGGAACGATATCTGACGCGCTGGCGGCGGTTCGCCACGAATCTCCGCCCGGGGGAAGGCAACGGTTGGTATACTGGCGGGCACGTGAATGCACATTGGATAGCTGTGGCGGAGGAGAAGTGCACAGCGCGGTGGGAGCAGTGATGGACTACGTGCCGGAGATCGCCGGATTGCTCGGCGTCGTGTTCGTGGTGTGGAGGATGCTCACGTACTACGAGAAGCGCAACGCGGACGCCCACGCAGAGCTGGGCAAACGGATCGATGCCGTTGCCGCGGACATGGGCCGGCGGATTGATGCTGTCGCCGGGGACGTGAAGTACATGCGCGGAGTTCTCGACACGCTGCTGGCCAGCCTGAAGCAGTAGCACTTCTTCGGCCGATTTCCCCGAAGCTGCCGGCGTCCTGCTCGGCCAGCCAGGGATCGCTCCGGCACGAGAACCGAGGCCCGCCTGCCCCGTCCGCCATTCGACCGCGCCGTGATTGTGTGCTACAACAGCATCAGTCATGTGTTCTTCATCTTCGCTTTCTCCGCGTCGGGGTCCGCGCGTCGCGACGACAGGCAGGCGGCTGGCGGCGACGCTGGCGGCGGTGGCGGTCCTGGCCGGAGGCGGTGCGCCGGCCGTGGCGCAGGATGCGTCCTCCGGCGCCGTGCTTCCGGACGGAGGTATCCCGGTCACGAGCGACCTCGTGCACCGCGTCTGCGGCACCTGCCACCGCGCGGACGAGCAGCGCCGCATGAGCCGCATCTCATACCAGCGCACGACGCCGGAGGGTTGGCAGCAGACCATCCGCCGCATGGTGCTGCTCAACGACCTGCAGATCGAGCCCGCCGACGCGCGCGAGGCGGTGCGCTATCTCGCGACCAACCACGGTCTGGCGCCCGAGGAGGCCCGGCTCGGGGCCTTCGAGGTGGAACGCCGCAACATCGACTTCTACTACGAGGCCGATCCGGAAACGCAGCAGACCTGCAACCGCTGCCACTCGATGGGGCGCGTGCTCAATCAGCGCCGCACGCTCGAGGAGTGGGAGCTGCTGACCGCGATGCACCGCGGCTACTACCCGCTCGCGGACGTGCAGGGGTTCCTGGTCGGCGACTGGCTCGGCGGGCCGGGGCCGGAGGTCGACGACGGGGACGACGGCCGGACGGCGGTCGAACGCGCGGTGGCCCACCTGGCCGAGGTGTTTCCGCTCGATTCGGCGGAATGGGCGAGTTGGTCGGCCAACATGCGCACGCCGCGGCTCGAGGGCGCCTGGGCGCTGGTCGGCTACGAACGGGGGCAGGGACCGGTGTACGGCGAGGTCGTCGTGGAGGCCGATCCCTCCGCGCCCGACCAGTTCGAGACCCGGGCGCGCTACACGTATCCGGCCCGCGACGTGAACGTCACGCGGACCGGACAGGCGCTGGTCTACACCGGCTACCAGTGGCGCGGGCGGAGCACCAGCCCGGAGCATTTCAGCGCGCGGGAGGTGCTGTTCGTCTCGCGCGACCGCGACGAGATCGCGGGCCGCTGGTTCACCGGCGCCTACGACGAGCGGGGCATCGACGTGACGCTGCGCCGGGTGGGGCCGGAGCCGTTGATCACGGGGGTCTACCCGCCCGCGGTGTCCGCCGCGGCGGGGGAGGTGACCCTGCGGCTCTTCGGCGCCAACCTGCCGGATGAACTCGACGCGGCGTCGATCGATCTCGGCGCGGGCCTGACCGTGACCGGCGTCGGCGGGCAGTCGTCGACGGCGGCCACGTTGCAGGTGACAGTGGCGCCCGACGCGCGGGTCGGCAGCCGCGATCTGTTCATCGGCCGCTCGGCTCTGACCGAGGCGGTCACGGTGTACGACGAGATCCACCGTCTGGAGGTGACCCCGGCCACCGGTCTCGCGCGCGTCGGCGGCGCGGCGTTCCCGAAGCAGTTCGAGCGCTTCGAGGCCCGCGCCTGGCACGACGGCCCCGACGGCGAGTCGGGCACGGACGACGATCTCGATCTCGGCATGCTGCCCGACGTCGACTGGAGCGTCGAAGAGTACGCCGTCACCTTCGACGACGACGACGTCGCGTTCGTCGGCACCCTCGGTGAGCACGGCGTGTTCGAGCCGGCCGTCGACGGTCCGAACCCGGAGCGGAGCGGAGAGCGCAACAACGTCGGCGACGTCTGGGTGGTGGCGACGCTCGCCACGGGCCCGGACGGCAGCGCGCTCGACCGGCCGCTGAGGGCGCGGGCGCACCTGCTGGTGACCGTGCCGCTGTACATTCGCCGAGGGGAGTCGGGCCAGTGACCGAAATCGCACTCGGCGAGTGCCATCCGTTCGAGGCGGCGGGCCGGCAGTTCCTGTACCTGGTCCCGAGCGCCGCGGTGTTCGCGCTCGACGAGACGTCGGCCGCCGTCGTCGAGACGCTGCGCGGCGGGCATCTCGCCGCGCCCGATCTGTACTCGCGCCTCGCGCCCCGCTTCGACTCGCATGCCGTCGAGGCCAGCCTCGCGGAGCTGGCCGGCGCCCGCGCCATTCGGCCGGTCGATCCGGCGCCGATCTCGGCGCCGCCGTCCCAGCCCGCCCCGAACATCATCCCGCTGAAGCCGATCCCGCTCTCGACGCTGGTGGTCAACGTCACCAACCGCTGCAACCTGAGCTGTGCGTACTGCTACGAGTACGGCGAGGACAAGATCACCGAGCCGACCGCGGGCGGCATGCCGAAGCTGATGAGCGAGGAGACCGCGCGCGAGAGCGTCGACTTCATGGTCGAGCGTTCGGGCAACAGCCCGGTGGTGCGGCTGACGTTCTTCGGCGGCGAGACGCTGTTGAACTTCGCGGTGCTCGAGAAGACCATCCCGTACGCGCGCCGCCGTGCGGCCGAGGCGGGCAAGCGGGTCGAGTTCAGCCTCACCACCAACGGTACGCTGCTGCGCCCGGAGGTCATCGAGTTCCTGGCCGACAACGACGTCGGGGTGACCATCTCAATCGACGGCCCGAAGGAGATGCAGGACAAGTTCCGCGTGTTCCACGACGGGCGGGGCAGTTACGACGTGGTGGCGCCGAAGGTGCGCGAGCTGCTCAAGCGGCACACGTCGCGGCCGATCGGCGCGCGCGTCACGCTGACCTCGGACGTGCTCGACATCACCCGCATCTACCGGCACCTGCGCGAGGAGGTCGGCTTCTGGGAGGTCGGCTTCGCCCCGGTGACCACCTCGCCGGGCCGCGCGCACGCCATCGGGGAGACCGGCTTCGACTCGATGCTGGGGCAGTTTCGGGAGCTGGCCCACGAGTTCCTGGAGGCCGCGCTCGCCGGTCGGCACCACGGATTCAGCAACGTCCGCGACACGGTCGAGGAACTGCACAAGGGGGCCAGCAAGGCCCTGCCGTGCGGGGCCGGGCTCGGCCTGATGGGCGTGGCGACCAACGGCGACGTGGCGCTCTGTCACCGGTTCGCGGGCTCCGACGACCACAAGCTCGGCACTGTGCGGGACGGGGTCGACGAAACGTCGCAGGAAGCGTTCCTCGACGCCCATCACATCGACCGCAAGACCGACTGCCGGACCTGCTGGGCCCGTCCGCTCTGCGCCGGCGGCTGCTACCACGAGGCGTACACGCGCTACGGCACGACGCAGGCGCCCAATCTGCACTATTGCGAGTGGATCCGCGGCTGGACCGAGACCTGCCTGGAGATCTACGGCGAGATCGCCGAGCGGAACCCCGCGTATCTGCGGCGTTTCGACGGCGGAGGCACGCCGGAAGAGGGAAGCGATGACGCATCTGAGGCCCATTAACCAGAAGGCGGCCCGAATCGCGCAGGGGATGGAAGAAGCCCGGCGCCGCACGGCGGCCGGGAACGGCGGAAGCGCCGGCGACGACGGCCGCGTGGTGGCGCTGCAGGACAGTCCGGCGCAGCCGCCGAAGCAGGAGGGGCCGCACATCCCGCTGGGATGCAGCTTCATCTTCCTGCCCGGCTGGGAGGCGGACAGCAACGGCGGCGCGGCGGGTCTGTGCCAGCCGGTCGAGCGCGACCTGTTCGACTGCCACCTCGGCTGCTTCTGGCCGGCGCAGGTGCCGGACCAGTTGAATCACGCGCCCGACTGGACGGGCAAATGCGCCGCGGCGCAGAAGGACTGGCGGAAGATTGACCTCATATTCCCGTAGCTGTGCGTCCGGCACGCCTGAACAGGCCCCCCCGCGGTCCGCGCGACGGCACGGCAACGCCATGGGCGCTCTGCGCCGGGTCGCGTGTCTGGCGTTCGCGACCGCGGTCGGTGCCGGGGTCGCCTCGACCGGCCGGCCGGCCCTGGCCCAGGAGGCGGAATCCGCGCCCCAGGTGTCGGCCGGCGACGGCACGCTCTATCTCGGCGGGTTCCCCAGCCGCATCTTCGTCATCGACGAGGCGACCACCAGCGTCATCGACGAGATCGCGGTGCCGCACGGCTCTCCGCGCGCGATGGTGGTCTCTGAGGATGGCGAGCGCTTCTACTTCCTCGATCCGACCATGGAGTACCTGACGACGGTCGACGTCGCCTCGCGGGAGGTCACCGACTCGTTGCGGTTCAGCGCGGGCAATCGCACCGTGCGCATCCGCGGGTTCCGGGTGGCGCCGGACGGGCGGACCGCGATCCTGAACCTCGACGCCGCGGTGAAGCTGATCGATCGTTTCGAGGTCGAGCCGTACCGGCTGGTGGAAGTCGATCTGGAAACCCACGAGATCCTGCAGGACCTGCCGTGGCCGGCGGGAGAGCCCACCCCCCGGACGCGGTTTCTGTACTCGCCCGACGGGGAGTACGTGTACCACTTCGGCCGCGACGTGATCGTGCTGGAGACCGAGGGGTTCACCCAGGTCGACCGCTGGTCGCTCCGCGAGCCGGTCGACCCCGGCGTGGGGCCGATCCGGTTCGGGTTCTCCACCGACCTGCTCTACGAGGAGCCCGGCTTCTTCACCAACCTGTTCACGCTGCACGACGAGGCGCAGGATCGCGAGCTGATGGGCATCGCCCGCATCGATCTGCCGAACCGGGAGGTGGACTTCTACACGCTGGGGCCGGCGCGGGGCATCCAGTTCGCGCTGGCGCCGGGGCGGCGGACCGCCTATGGGCTGCAGAGCAGCATCGAGGGCTACGAGTTCTGGACCTTCGACCTGGAGCAGCGGCGCATCGGCCGGCGCCGGCAGGTCGCGGGCCGGCCGCGCATGGCGCTCGACGTCAGCACCAACGGCGAGGTGCTCTACATTTCGTCCGCCGGCAACACGATCGACTTCTACGACGCCGCGTCGTTCGACTACCTCGACACGCTGGCGCTCGACGGCGACATGACGTCGGGGCTCATCGTGGTGCCGTCGTCGCCGGCGCCCTGACGCCGGTCCGGGTCTCCGGGACGCCTGCCGGAAGACCGGCGGCATTCCAGGTTCGCGCTGCAGAGATGAGCCCGGAGCGGACGACGCCAGCCTAGGAAGCCTTGGTGACACCCCGCCGCCACGGACTCCTGGATCCGCAGTTCCGGCGCGCGCTGGCCTACGTCGCGCCGTACTGGCGGCGCCTCGCGCTCGTGGTGGTTCTCAGCCTTGCCAGCACCGCCGCGTCGCTGATCGTCCCGCTGCTGTCCCGCGACCTGATCGACGACGCGCTGCTCGCCGGCGACCGAACGGTGCTGGTGCGCATCGTCGCGCTGTTCGTCGGCCTGACCCTCCTCGGCTTCCTGCTGAACGTCGCCAGCGGCCTGCGCTACACGCAGGTCTCGGCGGAGATCCTGTTCGACATGCGGCTCGATCTCTACCGCCACCTGCAGCGGCTCTCGCCCCGCTTCTTCGCCCGCACCCGGCTGGGCGACATCGTGTCGCGCCTGAACAACGACATCGGCGAGATCCAGCGCGTGGCGTCCGAGGCCGCTCTCTCCTGGATCGGCAACCTGCTGTTCCTGGCGGGATCGGTCGGCATGATGGTCTGGCTGGACCTGCGGTTGTTCCTGGCCGGGATCGCGGTGCTGCCGCTGAGTGTCTGGGCGCTGGTGATCTACCGCCGCCGGCTCGAGGGGCGCGTGGCCACGTTCCGCGAGCGGAGCGCCGACATCGGCAGCTTCCTGATCGAGACGCTGTCGGCCATGAAGCTGGTGGTCACGGCCAACGCGCAGGATCGCGAGCTGACGCGGTTCCGCGATCGGAACCAGGCGTTCATCGGCGCGCTGATGGCGATGCAGCGGGTCACCTACCTGGCCGGCGGGCTGCCCGGAGTGTTGCTGTCCGGCGGCATGGGCCTGGTGTTCCTCTACGGCGGGTTCCGGTATCTGGACGGCACGCTGAGCATGGGAACCCTGGTGGCGTTCATGGCCTACCAGACGCGGCTGATGGCGCCGGTGCAGGGGCTGATGGGGCTCTACGCGAGCCTCGCCACCGCCAAGGTCTCGCTGAGGCGCGTGCACGAGATCGCGGATGCGCCGGTCGAGGTGGCGGAACGGCCGGGGGTGGCGGCGCCCGCGGACGTCCGCGGATTGGTGGAGTTCGACGGGGTGAGCTTCTCGTTCGACCGCGGCGCGCCGACGCTGGAGGATGTGTCGTTCACCGTCGCGCCGGGCGAGACCGTGGCCATCGTCGGCCGCAGCGGCGTCGGCAAGTCGACCGTGGCCGACCTGCTGCTCCGCTTCCTCGACCCGGACCGGGGCGCCGTTCGCCTCGACGGACGCGACCTGCGCGAGTTGCCGCTGGCGTTCCTGCGCCGGCACGTGGCGCTGGTGGAGCACGCGCCGTTCATCTTTCATGCGTCGATGGCGGAGAACGTGCGCTACGCGCGGCCGGACGCGAGCGACGGCGAGGTGGAGGCGGCCGCGCGGGGTGCGGGCATCCACGACTTCGTCGCCGGGCTCCCGGAAGGCTACCGGACCGTCGTCGGAGAGCGTGGCGCGGCGCTGTCGGCGGGGGAGCGGCAGCGCGTCGGCATCGCCCGCGCGCTGCTGGCCGATCCGACCGTGCTGGTGCTCGACGAGGCGACCGCCGCGCTGGATCCGGTCGCGGAGCGGCGCGTCATCGACGGCTACGAGGCGCTCATGCGAGAGCGGACGACGCTGCTCATCACGCATCGGCTCGGGCTCGCCCAGCGTGCTGATCGCGTAGTGGCGCTCGACGGGGCCCGCGTCGCCGAGATCGGGCCTCCCGCCGAGCTGCTGGCGCGGGGCGGGGCCTTCGCTCGGCTGTTCGAGCCGCAGTCGCGCACCGCGGAGCAGCGGGAGGCCGAGCCTCTCGGGCCGTGGGCCGGTTCGGCGGCGGAGGCCGCGCCCGCGTCGTGAAGCAGGACGACACGCCGCGGCCGTTCGTCGTCGGGGTCATCGACAGCGGCATCCACGCCGGCCATCCGCACGTCGGCGCGGTCGCCCCCGGCGCGGGCTTCGACAACGACGGGGGCGTCCGCGAGGACGTCGTCGACCGGCTGGGTCACGGCACCGCCGTCGCCGCGGCGATCCAGGACCTCGCGCCCTCCGTGGAAGTGTGTCCGCTCAGGGTTTTCGACCGTACTCTCGACACGTCGGTCGCCGCGCTCGTCGCAGCCATCGACTGGGCGGCGATGCACGGCCTGCCGCTCGTGAACCTCAGCCTGGGAACCAGAGACCGATCCCGGGCAGGTGCGCTGTCCGACGCGGTGGGGCGTGCGCACCGGGCCGGTACTCTCGTCGTGGCCGCCGGTTGCGACCGCGGCGTCGGCTGGCTGCCCGGCACGCTCGATCTCGATGGCGTCATCCGCGTCGAGATCGACTGGGCGTGCCAGCGCGGCTCCCACAGGGTGATGGGCCCGCCCGAGGCTCCGGTCTTCCGCACCTGCGGCTATCCCCGCCCGATTCCGGGTGTCGATCCGGAGCGGAACCTGAAGGGGTTAAGCTTCGCCGTGGCGAACGTCACCGGGATTGCGGCCCGGGCGATGATGGAGACTGGGCTGAGTAGTCATGCGGCGGTCGCAACGGAGTTGCGACGCCGTGCTCGATAGCCCGGTCGGTGCACGAATATCCTGATGAGTGCCCCTGCGAGACAATTGTGCTACGGTTTATGTGCATAACCTGGAGAGGATGTGAATTCCATCAGCGTCTTCAGCGCACGCGACGTCCGACAGCGTTCCGGCGAACTGCTCAGGGGCGCGGAGCAAGGACATGTCGCGGTCATCACAAAGCACGGCCGTCCCGCCATTCTGGCCGTTCCGTTCGACGAACGTCTGCTCGAGGTCGGCTTCCATCGTGCCATGGCGTTGCGCCTGTTCGAGCAGCGCCAGGTAACGCTGGTTCAGGCGGCCAAAATCGCGGCAGCGACCACTGAGGAGTTCATCGTTCTACTGGGTGAGGCCGGCATTTCGGCGGTCGATTATCCGCCCGAGGAACTGGACGACGAGGTCGTTGTCTCTTCGTGACGCCGATCGTTGCCGATACCGGGCCTCTGATCGCCCTGGCTCGTACGGGCCGTCTCGAGCTTCTGCGTCGCCTGTTCCGGCACATTGTCATTCCGCCGGCCGTGCACGAAGAACTCGCAATCGGGTCCGGTCGCCCCGGTGCGACTGCGCTCGCCGCCGCCCTGGCCGCGAAATGGATCTCCGTTGAGTCCGTCGCGTCTCGGCGCGTGGCTCTGGAGCTCGCGCAGCTTCTGGACAGTGGCGAGGCTGAAGCGATCGCGCTGGCCGAGCAGCTCGACGCACGGTTCCTGCTCATCGACGAGCTCGCCGGGCGAAGGATTGCGCGGCGGCGTGGCGTTTCCGTGACCGGTGTCGCGGGTGTGCTCTTGTCCGCGAAGGCGAGCGGAGCGGTGGTCGCCGTCAGGCCAATCCTTCAGGAGTTGTCGGAGGCCGGATATCGCCTGTCGACCAGGCTCCTGGCGAGCGTGCTTCAGAGAGCAGGAGAGTGAACTCGCCGCAGCCCGAGCGCCGCGCACCGTCCGGGGGGCGCCGGACGGAATGTCATACTCGGACCGTGCGGAAGTTCAACACGGAGGGCCCCGTCGTTGCGCGGGACCACTACTGCATCCCGCCGCTGGAGCGGTTGAATCTGCCGTCCGTGCTGGAGCTGATCGGGGACAAGCGGTATTTCGTGCTGCATGCGCCCCGCCAGACCGGAAAGACGTCCGCCCTGCTCGCCCTTCGCGACCTGCTCAACAGCGGCGCCGAGGGTGACTTCCGTTGCGTCTACGTGAACGTCGAGACCGCCCAGGCCGTGCGCGAAGACGTGCGGCGCGCCATGCGGGTCATTCTGGGGGAGCTGGCGTCCAGGGCCCGGTCGGCGGGCGACGAGTTCCTCTACGACGCGTGGCCGGACATTCTGGCGACCTTCGGCGACGGCGCGCTCGCAGAGGCCCTGACCCGCTGGTGCGAGCACACCGCGGCGCCGATCGTGCTGCTGATCGACGAGATCGACACCCTGATCGGCGACACGCTGATCGCCGTGCTGCGACAGTTGCGGGCGCGCCACGACCGGCGGCCCGAGAGCTTTCCCCAGAGCGTCGTGCTGTGCGGCGTGCGCGACGTGCGCGACTACCGGATTCGGTCGAGCGCCGAGAACACGGCGATTGCCGGCGGCAGCGCATTCAACGTCAGGGCCGAGTCGTTGCGCCTCGGCGACTTCACCGAGCCCGAGGTGCGCGCGCTGCTGGAACAGCACACCCGGGAGACGGGCCAGCCGTTCACGCCGGAGGCCCTGGAGACGGTCTGGCGCCAGACGCTGGGCCAGCCGTGGCTGGTGAACGCGCTCTGCCGTCGCATCTGCTTCGACGACGCGCGGGGTCGCGACCGATCCCGGGCCATTCGGGCCGATGACGTCTATCAGGCCCAGGAGCACCTCATCCTCAGCCGGCAGGTGCACCTCGACCAGCTCGCCGACAAGCTGCAGGAGGATCGCGTACGGCGCGTGGTCGAGCCGTTGTTGAGCGGCGCGAGCGAGGACGAGTCGTCCACCCGTGACCTGGAGTACGTCCGGGACCTGGGCCTGATCGCGCGGGGCGATCCGCCCCATCTACGCGGAGATCGTGCCGCGTGAGCTCACCTACCCCGTCCAGGCGAAGCTGATCGAGGACGTCGCCTGGTACGTAGATGCCGACGGCGGTCTGGATGTCGACAGGCTGCTCGTCGCCTTCCAGGCATTCTTCCGCGAGCACTCGGAGCACTGGCTGGGGCGCTTCGACTACGCCGAAGCAGGGCCGCAGCTCATTCTGCAGGCGTTCCTGCAGCGCGTGGTGAACGGCGGGGGGCGTATCGAGCGGGAGTACGGCCTGGGCC
>JAGWAH010000052.1 GCA_021296515.1 Acidobacteriota bacterium
GCGTAGAGCCCGGGGTCGCCGATGGCGGTCCGCGATCCGGTGGCGAGGGCCACCGTCTCGACCTGGCTGGTGAAGTGGTACTCGAACAGCGCCTCGTCGTACGCGTTGGCCAGCAGGTCCTGGTAGGTGCGCACCGGGGACAGTGCGCCGGCGTGCTCCTGCACGTTCGGCCCGGCCGGCTCCCGCGGCGGCGACGGCGGCGACCCGCGCGCCGACCGCCGGAAGCGGCACAGGACCCCGCTGTCGTCCGCTAGCCACTCGCACGGGTTGCCCCAGGTGGCGTTGAGCGACGCGCTCGTCAGCGGCCGCGGCTGACCGGTAGCAAGGTCGACGACCCACAGCTCGATCCCGGTGTCGCGCAGGATACGACAGGTGCGAGCCGTCCGGCGAGAAGCGCGGCCACCCGAGCGTCGTGCCGCGCGGCGCGAGCACCCGCACGTCGTCGGTTCCCGCCTTCCGCGTGCCGCCCTCCACGTCGAGGCGAACGACCGTCAGCGCCGCGATCTCGGGCGCCCGCCACGGCCCGCTGTTGCGCGGGTCGATGCGATAGCCGGCCAACCGGTGCATCGCCCGGCCGAGCCAGCCGATCGGCGGCATGCTGCGCTGCTCGACGAACACCGCCACGTCGCGGGTCGGTCCCACGATCACCGCCGGGGTGGGGGGCGCGTCGAGGATGTCGACGATGGTCCGGGGCGGGGTGAGGTAACCGGTTTCGCTCGAAGCGTCCGACTGCGCCCTGGCCGGGGCGGCGACGGCCAGCAGCACGAGCGACAGCGCGATGTTGGCGATGCGTGTCATGGTCAGTCCCTCCGGTTCCATGGCATTATCGATCAGAGTGAGGTGCGCCGGCCCCTACGCGGGCCCGCCAAAACGGTCAACCGTCGCCGGGCCCGCCGGTGCGAACCAGCGCCGGTATATAGTCTCGGGGCGCTCGGGACGACACGAGGAGGTACGGCCGAGAGGCAATCCCCGGTGACGCGGCTACGTGCTCCATCGCAGAGCGCCCGCAGATGTCCGAGAACCCACCCATCAGCCTGCACTCGGTCAGCGTCGTCGTGACCGCGCAGTTCCACAACCCGTCGATCCTCAACCCCGACTTTCTGGTATCGCGCGAGATCGTGCCCGCGGACTGGACGGTCGCGGAGACGCTCACGACGCCGCCCGTGTCGGTCGTGAAGTACGAGAATGGAGTCGAGTGGTCCGTGGACCAGTCGCGGCTGACCATTGCCGAAAAGGGCGGGCCCGGGTTCGGAGACAGCTACCGGGTTCATCAGCTCGCGGTCGAGTACTTGCGCAAACTTCCCCACGTGCCGTACCGGAGCCTTGGTCTCAATTGCCAAGTGGCGGCACTCCGGTCGAATCCCCAGCGCTGGCTGATCGAACGGTTCGGAGCGAGCTGGCTGAGCGAGGAACGCGGGGTGCTGGGGATGACCCCCAAGTTCGCGTTGGACGCCGGGGATGCCGTGTGCCAGGTCAGCGTTGCCGACGCCCCGAAGGAGGGCGAGCGGATAGTCCTGGACTGCAACATGCACCATCCCGGACCGCTGGATGTAGTCGGGATGTGCGCGGCCATCGAGCGCTGGCCGGAACGTCGGACGTTCGTTCTCTCCGCGCTCGCCATGCTGCTCGGGAGCAAACAGCCATGAGTTGGTCAGACGCCACGGCCAGCCCGGATTTCGAGGACGTTCGCAGAACCGCGACCCTGGAGGCGTTGGCCCGCGAGTTCGCGCCAGGCTCCACTCGCGACGCGGACTCAGCCGAGATCGTCCATGACTCAGCCGACATCTTGCAGCTTGCAACGGCGGACTCGGACTCGACTGTAGATGGCGCGGTTGACGATTCCGCTATTACGATGGTCAGCCGGATCATCGCTGCGCCGCAGTTCGCGACCGCCTGGGTCGCCGGGAGCGTCGACAGCTCGACGGATGACTCGTCGACAAGTCTGGTCAAGCGGATAATCGCTGCGAAGCAGCACGACGAGATTATCAAGGTCTTGCCCCTGCTGGAGCTCCACACGATTGCGACTCGACTCGACTACCTCCTTGCGTGCTCACAGGAGGATCCCGACGAACCGACCATGGCACTCGCGTCACTAAGGGAGTTGGCCCTGTTCTTCGCGAGCGAGCCAGAGCGTGTCGAGCCGGAGATCGGACTGAGCCCCGACGGACACCTGCAGGCCGAGTGGCGTGTTGGAGAGGGTGGAATCCTCGCGATGAAGTTCCTCCGCGACGGACTGATCCAATTCGCCGCGCTCTCTGGACCTACGGGCGGAACGCAACCGTTCCGCGTGAACGGTACGTTGCCGAAGGACGGGGCCCTGGAGGCCGTCCGAATGTTCACTTCTCGGGAAACGCTCTGAATGTCGGCGATTGAGCTGCCGGACGCCGACCATGTGTCGAGGTACTGCAAGCCGACCGCCGTTGGACAGGATGGCCTGCCAATGACAGCCGCGTTCGAACTCCGACCTGGAGAGGATCATCTGTCGGTCAACTGGCTCGAGTACTTCGGTGCCCAGGTTCCAGAGGCCGCCATCGAGCGCGTGCGAAACGCCTTCCAGGCGAAGGGCTATCGTCTCGGACGCAACGGAAGGTTCGCGGCACTGACTGTTGGTGCCGTGAAGACGGCAGTTTCGGAGACTGTCGATGGCCCTGTCCGCATCGAGCACCTCCCCGTCGATGCCGACGATTCGCACAGCGGCATCTTCGGATACACGACAGACGATCTTGCCGTCGCCGTGTCGATCAAGGCACTGGTCAGCCACGAGAGTGTGTTCCCGGCGGTGGTCGATCGACCCCCGCTGATTCCACACTCCCGTTAGCCTCGAACGCATGTTCTCCTCTCGGGTTCCGGCCGGTCGAACCGTCAACCGGCTCTCGCGGATGTATGAGCGGCTCCGGTCGCAAGGGGTCGACGTGACGGACCTCACCGAGAGCAACCCGACCCGCGTCGGGCTGCACTACCCGCCGGGTCTGCTCGACGCCCTTGCTGCGCCGGAGGGGATGCGCTACGAGCCGTCGCCTCGGGGCCTGCCGCAAGCGCGGAAGGCGGTTGCGTCTTGGCTCTCGCACGCTCCACACGAACGGTGTTCACACGTCGCGACGAAGCTTGCCGAAAGCACTGCTCGCCGCGGCACTTGCGAGTCAAGGCAGATCGATCCGGACCGCGTCGCGCTCACCGCCAGCACGAGCGAGGGCTATGCGTGCGTCTTCAAGCTGCTCTGCGACCCTGGCGATCATGTGCTCGTCCCGCAACCGAGCTACCCGCTGCTGGAGCATCTCGCGCGGTTCGAGGGAGTGGAGCCGGTGCCGTACCCACTCTCGTACCACGGGACCTGGAGGATCGATCTCCCGGCGCTCGCCGAGGCGGCCGGTTCGCGGGCTCGCGCGATCGTCGTCGTGAGCCCCAACAACCCTACCGGGTCGTTTCTCGCGCCCGAGGATCACGACGCCGTCACGGCAATCTGCCGAGAGCGCAGCCTGCGGTTGATCGTCGACGAGGTGTTCAACGGTTATCCGATCGACCCGCTGCCCGGCAGCGCCCGGAGCGTGCTGTCCGCGTCCGCGGAGGTGCTGACGTTCGTGCTCGGGGGTTTGTCCAAGGCGGTCGGCCTGCCGCAGCTCAAGCTCGCGTGGACCGCGGTCGACGGCCCCGACGACGAGGTCGAGCCGGCTCTCGATGCGCTCGATCTGGTGCTCGACGCCTACCTGTCCGTCTCCACGCCCGTCCAGCTCGCCGCCGAACGGCTCCTGCTCGCAGGAACCGCCGTGGCCGACCAGATCAGGGTGCGCATCGCGGCGAACCACCGAAAGCTGGCAAGGCTCGTGGCCGAACACCCCGCGGCAGGATTACTGCGTACGGAGGGTGGGTGGTACGCTGTTGTCCAGGTTCCGGCCACGAAGTCGGAAGAGGCACTCGCGCTCGAACTGCTGGAGCAGGATCACGTGCTCGTGCACCCAGGCTACTTCTTCGACTTTTCGCGCGAGGCGTTCCTCGTGACGAGCCTGCTCCCGGAGCCAGAGCGGTTCGCGGCGGCCATCAAACGCGTGTTGGCGCGCGCCGCCGGCACGCCATGACCAGCGGCGTTCCCGTTCTCAAGGATCTCGTCCTCGTCGGCGGCGGCCACAGCCACGTCATCGTGCTCCGCCGCCTGGGAATGCGCCCGCTCCCCGGCGTGCGGATCACCGTCATCGCGCGCGACCTGCACGCGCCCTACTCCGGGATGCTGCCCGGTCTGATCGCCGGCCTCTACGGGTTCGACGACGTCCACATCGACCTCGGGCCGCTCGCGCACTTTGCCGGGGCGCGGCTGTTCCATGGCGAGGCGGTGGGGCTCGACCTCGAGCGGCGCACGGTGCTGTGCCGGAACCGGCCGCCGGTGCCGTACGACGTGCTCTCGATCGACATCGGCATCGCACCGCGGCTCGACGTCGACGGCGCGACGGAACACGCCGTTCCGGTCAAGCCGATCGGCGGGCTGGTGGCGCGCTGGGAACGCCTGGCCCTGCGTGTGCGCGAGAGTCCTCGCAAGCTGCGGGTGGGAATCGTAGGCGCGGGCGCCGCCGGGGTGGAGCTGACGCTGGCGATGCAGCACGCGCTCTCCACCCGCGCGCAGGCGGAGGGCGGCCGCTTCCACGTCCCGGAGTTCCACCTGTTCGGCGCGGCGCCCACCGTATTGCCAACCCACAACCGAGGCGCCCGGATACGGTTCGGCCGTGTGCTCGCCGAACGCGGGGTGCACGTCCATCCCGGCGCGCGCGTGGCGCGTGTCCATACCGGCCGGCTGGAGACCGCGGACGGCGACTCCTTCGAGGTGGATGAAGTCGTCTGGGCGACGGCTGCCGCGCCACCGCCCTGGCCGGCGGTGTCCGGGCTCGCGGTGGACGGCGCGGGCTTCATCGCGGTCGACGCGACCCTGCAGTCGACGTCACACCCCGGTGTCTTCGCCGCGGGCGACGTCGCCGCGGTGCTCGATCACCCCCGTGAGAAGGCAGGCGTGTTCGCCGTCCGCCAGGGCAAGCCGCTCGCGGCCAACCTGCGCCGGGCGCTGCTCGGCAAGACGCTGCGGCCGTTCCGCCCGCAGCGCCGGTTCCTGAGCCTCGTGAGCACCGGCGATCGGTACGCAGTGGCTTCGCGCGGCCGGTGGTCGGCCGAGGGCGCCTGGGTCTGGCGCTGGAAGGACTGGATCGACCGGCGCTTCATGCGGCGGTTCGCCGATCTGCCGGAGATGGATTCCGAGACGACCGCCGCGCGCCGAGAGCCGGCCGTGCCGCCTGGGCTGGCCCCGCCGGAGGTGGTGCGCGAGCTGTCGGTGGTCGCCATGCGCTGCGGCGGCTGCGGGTCGAAGGTCGGGGCCACGCTGCTCGACCGCGTGGTCGCGCGGCTGGAGCCCGTGCGCCGGGACGACGTCGTGGTGGGCCTCGACGCCCCGGACGACGCCGCGGTCGCTTCGCTGCCGCCAGGCAAGCTGCTGGTGCAGTCGGTCGACGCCTTCCGTTCGATGATCGACGATCCGTGGCTGTTCGGCCGGATCACCGCGAACCACTGCCTCAGCGATCTCTACGCGATGGGGGCCGAGCCGTGCTCGGCGCTGGCCATCGTCACCATTCCCCACGGGCTCGAGTCGAAGATGGAGATCCTGCTCGAGGACCTCCTGTCGGGCGCGGTGGCCGTGCTGAACGACGGCGGCGCCGCCCTGGTCGGCGGGCACACGAGCGAGGGGGCGGAGGTCCAACTTGGCCTCTCGGTCAGCGGGTCCATCGATCCCGATCGGATCCTCCGCAAGGGCGGTCTGCGACCGGGCGACCGGCTCGTCCTGACCAAGCCGATCGGCACCGGCACGCTCCTCGCCGCCGACATGCGGGGCAAGGCGAAGGCGCGCTGGGTGGACGGCGCCATCCGGGCCATGCTGCAGTCCAACCGGGATGCGGCCTGTGCGGTGCGCGCCTGCGGTGGGCGATCGTGCACCGACGTCACCGGGTTCGGACTGCTGGGCCATCTGGTCGAGATGACGAAGGCATCCGCGGTCGACGCTTGCGTGGCGCTCGACGCCGTGCCGTTCCTCGCCGGGGCGGAAGAGACCGCCGCGCGCGGGCTGCTGAGCTCGCTGCAGCCGCAGAACGTCCGCCTGCGGCGGGCCGTCGCCAACGTCGAGACGGCCGGCGCCGATCCCCGCTACCCCCTGCTGTTCGACCCGCAGACCGCCGGCGGACTCCTGGCCGGGGTGCCGGAGGACCGCGCCGCGGCGTGCATCGATCGGCTGCATGCGTTGGGCTACACTCACGCGGCGGTGATTGGCGCCGTCGCCGAGCGGGACGACGACGCGCCGCCGATCACGATTACGTGAACGACAGGAGGACTCTCAACCATGATCGAAGTCGGGAAGCCGGCGCCTGCATTCACGCTGCAGAACCAGGACGGCAAGGAGGTCAGCCTGGCCGGCCTCCGGGGACGATGGGTGGTGCTTTACTTCTACCCGAAGGATGACACGCCCGGATGCACCAAGGAGGCCTGCGAGTTCACGGCCGGGATCGCGGACTTCGAGAAGCTCGACGCGGTCATCCTCGGCTGCAGCCCCGACGATGCGGCGTCGCACGGGAAATTCATCGCCAAGTACGACCTGCAGGTGCAACTGCTGTCCGACCCGGCGCACGCCGCCATGGAGGCCTACGGTGCCTGGGGCGAAAAGGTGCTCTACGGCCGCAGGTCCGTCGGCGTCATCCGCTCCACCACGCTGATCGACCCGGCCGGGAACGTCGCCCACCACTGGAAGAAGGTGCGGGCGGCCGGGCACGCCGGGCACGTGGCGGCGCGTCTCGCAGCGCTTCGAGGGTGAGTATGACGCCGGCAGCCGCGCCGGCATCGCCGGATGGACCCGGCCTGGTGTGCTACACTGGACTTTCCTTCATGTTCGTTCGGTCCACCCATCTCGTCCTTTTCTGCCTATCGGTCCTTGCGGCCGCGGGCTGCACCGCCGAGTCGGCGCCGGCCACCGAGTCCCCGACGCGCGTTTCGGCATCGGTACCGGACGGCGCCGCAGACACCTTGCTGCCGCCGCTGACGCGCACGGTCGAAGGCCGCGTGCCGAACGGAGCGACGCTGGCGACCCTGTTCGACCGGCACGATCTGGGCGACATGGCGCACCCGCTGGTTGAGGCGATCCGGGAGGTCTTCGATCCGCGCAGGCTGCGGGTCGACAACGCCTACCGCCTGGTGCTCGGGATCGACGACGGGGGCTTCCGGCAGTTCCTCTACCACATCGACGACGACCAGTTCCTGCGGGCCGCTGCAACCGACGACGGCTTCGAGGCCGCCCTGGTGCCGTACCGCCAGTTGCGCATGGAGCAGGTGGTGGAAGCCGGTATCGACGCCGAGAACAACTCGCTGGTAGCCGCGTTGGACGCCCAGGATCAGGGCGTGCTGCTGGCCGTGGCCCTGGCCGAGGTGCTCAGCGGCGAGATCGATTTCAACAACGACCTGCGCCGGGGCGACGAGTTCGCAGTGCTGTACGAAGAGGTCCACCGCGAGGAACTCTTCGGCGGCGACGGCGAGCCGTCGTTCTCACGCTACGGCGACGTGCTCGCGGCGGACTTCACCAACGACGGCCGACGGCTGCAGGCGTTTCGCTTCCACGTGCCGGGCGAGCCCGAGGCGCAGTACTTCGACGCCGACGGCCGCTCGATGAGACGGCTGTTTCTCCGCTCGCCGTTCCGGTTCGAGCCACGGATCACGTCGCGGTTCTCCTACCGGCGCGTGCATCCGGTTCTCGGCGGCGTGCGGCCCCATCTCGGCGTGGACTACGGCGCGCCGACCGGCACCCCGGTCATCGCCGTGGCCACCGGGACGGTCGTCTCGGCCGGGCGCAGCGGCGGGTCCGGCAACATGGTTCGGCTGCGCCACACCAACGGCTACGAGACCTACTACCTGCACCTTTCCGCGTTCGGCAGCGGCATCCGCCGCGGCAGGCGCGTGTTTCAGGGCCAGGAGATCGGGAAGGTCGGCTCGACGGGGCTGTCGACCGGCCCGCACCTCGACTACCGGATGCGGAAGAACGGCACGTTCGTCAATCCCCTCCTCGCGCACCGCAACCTGCCGCCCGGCGATCCCGTACCGGATGAGCATGTCGAGGCGTTCGAGGCGGTGCGGGACGCGGCGCTCGCCCGGCTTGGATCCGAGCCGCACATCGCGGCGGCACCTTCCGTGTCCGCCAACTAGCAAACCGTCCGCCTTGGCCATCATCCGCCCGTTCCGCGCACTGCGTCCGGCGCCGGCAGCCGCCGCGGCCGTCGCCGCCGTTCCCTACGACGTCGTGTCGACCCGCGAGGCGCGGCGGCTGGTTGCGGACAACCCGCTCAGCTTTCTCCACGTGTCGCGCGCGGAGATCGATCTGCCGGACAGCGCCGACCCGTACGGCCAGGCCGTCTACGAGCGGGCCGCCCGCAACCTGAAGGCCCTGGCCGAACGGGCGCCGCTGGTCGTCGACCCCGAACCGGCGCTCTACCTCTACCGCATGCAGGCGGGCGGACACGAGCAGATCGGGCTGGCCGGCTGCTTTTCGCTCGACGAGTACGACCGGGACGTCATCAAGCGCCACGAGCGGACGCGCCGCGACAAGGAGGACGACCGGACGCGCCACATGGTGGCGTTGCGGGCGCAGACGGGCATCGTGTTCCTGGCCTACCGCGCCACCGCGAGGCTGGACGACGCAGTGGACGAGGGTGCAGCCGAGGCGCCCCTGCTGGACGTCGCCGCGCCGGACGGCGTGCGCCACAGCGTATGGCGGTTGTCGCCCGAGGCCACCAGGGCCGCGGCCGGCGCATTCGCCGACGTGCCGGCCGTGTACATCGCCGACGGGCATCACCGGATCGCCAGCGCCGCCCGGGCGCGCGACGCGTTGGCCGGCGGCGATCCGCAACACGAGGCGTGCTTCTTTCTCGGTGTGGCGTTTCCCGACCGGCAGACCCGCATCCTGCCCTACAACCGCACGGTCGCCGACCTCGCCAGCCGGACCGCGGCGGAGTTCCTGGACGCGCTGCGGGCGCGATTCCCGGTCGCCGCCGCGGGACCGCCGGTGCCGCCCAAGGGCCGGATCGCGATGTACCTGGAAGGCGCCTGGTACACCATCGAACCGGCGGGCGTCGGCGCCGCGGGGGGCACAGGAGCGCCGGCCGCGCGGCTCGACGCGGCGATCCTCCAGGACCGGATCCTGGCGCCGCTGCTCGACGTGGCGGACATCCGCACGGATCCGCGGGTGGGTTTCGTGGGCGGGGCGCGCGGCGTGGCGGCCCTGGAGCAGGCCGTCGATTCCGGCGCGGCCGCCGTCGCCTTCTCGCTGGCGGCGGTGACGCCCGACGAGTTGCTCGCCGTGTCGGACGCGGGCGGCATCATGCCTCCGAAATCCACCTGGTTCGAGCCGAAGCTGCGCGACGGCCTGCTGATTCACACCATCTGAGGAGTTCTGTGGCGGAACGGGTCTTCAACTTCGGCGCCGGTCCGGCGGTGCTTCCCGAACCGGTCCTGGAACAGATACGCGACCACCTTCCGGCGCTGCCGGGGGTGGGGATGTCGGTGCTGGAGATCAGCCACCGGTCCCCGGCGTTCGACGAGATCCTGGCGACGGCCGAGGCCAACATCCGCGCTCTGGCCGGGGTTCCCGACGATTACCGCGTACTGTTCCTCCAGGGTGGCGCGACGCTGCAGTTCTCGATGGTGCCGATGAACCTGTTGCCCCCGGACGGAACGGCCGACTACCTGCTGACCGGGTCGTGGGCCGCGCAGGCGGCGCGGGAGGCGGAGAAGTTCGGGTCCGTGCGCGTGGCGGCAACCACCGAGGCGGAGGGCTTCGGGCGCCTCCCGTCGGCCGCCGAGATCGACATCTCGTCCACCGCCGCGTACGTGCACGCGACGACGAACAACACCATCGCCGGCACGCAGTGGCCCGCCATGCCGGACGTCGGGGACCGCCCGCTCGTGGTGGACGCGTCGTCGGACATCCTCAGCCGCCCGATCGATGTCGCCGGGCACGGACTCATCTATGCCGGCGCGCAGAAGAACCTCGGGCCGGCCGGCGTGACGGTGGTGATCGTCCGCCCGGACCTGGCGGAGCGGGGACCGTCGTCGCTCCCGAAGCTGCTGCGCTACGCCACCTACGTCCAGGGCGGCTCCCGCCCCAACACGCCGCCGGTCTTCGCCATATACGTGGTGTCGCTGGTGACGGCGTGGCTGCGGGACCAGGGTGGCCTGCAGGCCGCGGCTGCGCGCAACGAACGCAAGGCGGCGAAGCTGTATGCGGCCATCGACCGTACGGACTTCTACCGCGGCGTGGCCGATCCGGACAGCCGCTCGCGGATGAACGTCACGTTCCGCCTGCCAACGCCGGAGCTCGAGGCCGGGTTCATCCACGAAACCGAAGCCGCGGGTCTGAGCGGCCTCAAGGGGCACCGCTCGGTGGGCGGCCTGCGCGCGTCCATCTACAACGCGTTTCCCGAAGCGGGCGTCGACGCGCTCGCGGCGTTCATGGCGGAGTTCGAACGGACGTACGGGTAGCCGGCCCGCCCGCAGATCGCCTGCTGGCTGCGACAAGCGTCTCATCGAGGCCGCCTTCCCGCTGCAACAGGTCTCCCTCGATCTCTCGATCCCGGGACGGTAACCGCCGAGCCGCTTCAACCGGCCACGCAATCGGCCCATATGCCCTCCGTTACACAACATGAACAACTGTAAGATACTGGATTAGAGCTATTTCCAACAGTGCTCGATGACGGACGAACCGGCCATCACGGCGGTCACGGCAGAGGACGACGGCGAGTCCGTCGCCCTGATGGAGCCCATGCTCCTGGCCCAGGCGTCGCCGCACCGCGGACCGCTGACGGATCTGGCCGTCGAGCTCGCCGCCCGCGCGGCGGGGCTTCGGCGCGGCCTGCCCCAGGGCGTGTCGGGCGCCCTCGCCGATCTCGTCCGGGCGATGAACTGCTACTACAGCAACCTGATCGAGGGCCACGACACGCACCCGGTCGACATCGAGCGAGCGCTACGACGCGACTACAGCGACGACCCGCGAACGCGCAACCTCCAACTCGAAGCCGCCGCGCACATCGCCGTGCAGCGCTGGTTGGACGACGGCGGGCTGGCCGGTCGCGCCGTGACCGCCGAGGGCCTGTGCGAGCTGCATCGGCGCTTCTGCGCTGCTCTGCCGGAGGAGATGCTTCGGCTGGCGCATCCGGACACGGGAACAAGCGCCGCGGTCGTGCCCGGCGGCCTGCGCACACGCCGCGTGCAGGTGGGCATGCACGTGCCGGTCAGCCCCGGCGCGCTGCCCCGGTTCCTGCGGCGCTTCGAAAGTGTCTACGTCAATCCGGGAAGGACCGACGCCATCCTCGGGGCCGCCGCGGCGCACCACCGCTTCCTTTGGATACACCCGTTCCTCGACGGCAACGGTCGCGTGGCGCGGCTGATGTCCCACGCCATGCTGCTGGAGAGCCTGGAGACCGGAGGCGTCTGGTCCGTCGCCCGTGGGCTGGCGCGGAACGAGGGCGCCTACAAGCGCCACCTGGCCGACTGCGACTCGCCGCGCCGGCACGACGTCGACGGGCGCGGCAACCTGAGCGAGGAGGCGCTGGCGGCGTTCATCCGGTTCTTTCTGGACGTCTGCCTCGACCAGGTGGACTTCCTGGAGCGGCTCGTGCAGCCTGACCGTCTGCGGCACCGCATCCTGACATGGGCCGGCGGAGAGACGCGCGCCGGTACGCTTCCCCACGGCGCCGAAGCAGTGCTCGAGGCGGGCCTCTTCCGCGGCGAATTGCCGCGCGGCGATGTCCCTGCGATCCTGGACCGCAGCGCTCATCGAGCAGGGGGCGCTCGTCTCCACCAATCATCGCGCGCCGCTGCGGTTGGCCTTCCCGGCGACGCTGGCACCACATTGGCTGCCGGGCCTGTTTCCGGACCGCGGCTGAGGCGCCCGTCGCGATCGATTCGACCGTGCCGATCGACGCCCTCCGCGGCCGAGCCGCCGCGACCCGGAAGGCTGCGGGCCTGCTTCCGTCGGGGGGCGGTGCGGCCCCGGTGCGACCGGTCTCACATGAAGCACTGGCAGGAAACGTCGCAGATCTTGGGCCGCGTTGCCGAGCTGGCGGCGGCCGGGCAGCGTGCGGCCATGGCGACGGTCGTGCGGATCGCCGGATCCGCGTACCGGCGCGCCGGCGCCAAGCTGCTGGTGGAAGAGAGCGGCGCGACGCGAGGGGGCGTGAGCGGCGGTTGCCTCGAGGCGGACGTGCGCGAGATTGCCTTGACCGTGATGCGCGAGGAAGTGCCCCGGTTCCGCCATTACGAGACCGGGGGCGACGATCGGACCGTTTGGGGACTCGGCCTGGGCTGCAACGGATCGGTCGACATCTTCATCCAGCCGGTCACCTCCCGGGGCGCCGTGGACGCTGCGCATCATTTGCGGACGCTTCTGGCGGGAGACGCACCGTTCGCCCTGTCCACCGTCGTCCGCGGGCCGTCCGCCGTACTGGGCCGGATGCTCGTGGCGGGCGACGCCCCACCGGCCGGCTCGACGGGGAGCCCCGCCTTCGATCGCGTGATCGCCCGGCGCGCCGAAGCGCTCGTTGCGGCCGGGGAATCGGAGTGCTACGACGTCGAATCGACCGGCCTCGACATCGAATCCACTGCCGCCGTCTTCACGGAGGTCCATGTGCCGCCGCCGCGGCTCGTCATCTGCGGCGCCGGCGACGACGCGATGCCTCTCGCGGCCCATGCCTCCCAGATCGGCTACCGCGTGACCGTCGTCGACCACCGTCCCGCCTATCTGTCCCCGGAACGCTTTCCGGACGCCGAGCGCATCGACCGCAGACCCGACGACGGCCTGGAGGGGCTGCCGCTCGGGCCGCGCACCCATCTGGTGGTGATGACACACTCGTTCGCCCACGACCGGGAGTGGGTCGGGCGCCTGCTGCTGACCGATGTCCCCTACGTCGGCCTGCTCGGCCCCCGCGCCCGGGGGGATGAGATACTCGAACAGATCGGCACCACGGACGCACGGATCGGCGCGACCGGGAAGGACCGACTCTTCGCTCCGGTCGGTCTCGATCTCGGTGCGGACGGGCCGGAACAGATCGCGGTCAGCATCCTGGCGGAGCTGCTGGCCGTCCGCGCGGCGAGCGTGCCGCGCCACCTGCGCGAGAAGGAAGGTGTCATCCATGCCGTCCGAGCCGTCTGAACGCAACGGCGCCGTGGCCGGCGTCGTGCTCGCCGCCGGCAGCTCGACCCGCATGGGGCAGAACAAGCTGTTCTTCGAGCTCGACGGAGCGACGCTGCTGAGACGGGTCGTGCGCTGCGCACTCGACGGCGGTCTCGACCCGGTCATCGTCGTCGTGGGCCACGAGGCCGAGCGCGCCCGCGCGGAGCTCGCGGAACTGGCGTGCACGCCGGTCGACAATCCCGACCACGCGCTGGGAATCAACCGGTCGCTGCGGACCGGAATCTCCCACGTTCCGGAATGCGCGACGGCGGCGGTCGTGATGCTGGCGGACATGCCGTTCGTCACGAGTCGCATGATCGAGAGTCTCGTCGCGCGCTACCGCGAGAGCACCGTCCCCCTCGTCATCTCCACCTACGGGGCCGTGAACGCGCCGCCGATGCTGTACGACCGCGCGTTGTTCTCCGAGCTCCGGCAGATGAAGGGAGAAGGGTGCGGGCGGCAGGTCGTGCGGCGGCACCGCGACGAGGCGATCTCCGTCTCCTGGCCGGAGGCGGCCCTCCGGGACATCGACGTTCCCGAGGACTACGCACGGATCCGGGCCGAGCTGGGAGTCGGCGACGCTGGAGACGATGCGGCTGCGGACGACGCTGCCCCACGAATCGGCGGCGCAGGAAACGGTGCCGGCACAGACGACGCCGGGCCCGCGAGGGGATGACAACGCGATGCGTACCGACACCCTGCAACTTGCGTCCGATCTCGCCGGTCGCAGCGAGGCATTCGCGCTGGCCACGGTGGTCCGCCGCGAGCCGCCGAGCTCGGCGCGGGTCGGCGACAGCGCCGTGGTGACCCCGGACGGTAGGTTCCACGGCTGGCTGGGCGGAAGCTGCACGCGGCCGACCGTGATCCGCGAGGCGCTCGCAGCCCTCGCCGATGGAGCACCGCGGCTGATCGGGATCGTCCGCGACCCCGACTCGATATCGCAGCCTCGATCCGGGCTGACGGTGTTCCCCATGGCCTGCCACAGCGGGGGAAGCGTGGAGATCTACATCGAGCCGCTGTTGCCGGCGCGCCGGCTGCTGATCTTCGGGGTCTCGCCCACCGCTCAGGCGCTGGCGCGCTTGGCGGCCGTGCTCGACTATCGGGTGGAAGCGGTGGATCCGGAAGCGAGCGAAGCGCTGTTCCCGGACGCGAGACGCCTTGTGACCAGCGATGAATCCATCGAGCCTCCCGGCTCCGGACGGGACGCCGACCGCTGCTTTGCCGTCGTCGCGACCCTCGGCCAGCGCGACGAGGAAGCGGCCTGGGCCGCGAGTCGACTGAAGCCGGCGTACGTTGGCGTGGTGGCCAGCCGCAAGCGGTTCGGACAAATACGCGAGACGCTGACCGCCCGCGGCGCCACGGCGGAACAGCTCGACCGCATCACCAACCCGGCGGGCCTCGACATCGGCGCACAGACGCCCGAGGAGATTGCCCTGAGCATCCTCGCCGAGGTCACCCGGCGGGCGCATGCCCGCCGTGCCGCCCGGGTTGGGGCTCCCTCCGTACCGGTCACGGAGACCGAGCAGGCTCCGGCACCCGCCGCAGCCGCTACTGCCACCGAGCAAGGTCCCACTCCCGCCGCCGCCGCGGCCGCCACGGAGACCGAGCGCGGCCCGGGCCCTGCCGGCGCAGCCGTCAGCGGCACCGCGAATGACCCGGCTCCCGCCGCGGCCGTCACGGCGACCGAGCGCGACCCGGTGTGCGGCATGACCGTTGCCGCCGCTGCGGCCGGTCACCAGGCGGAATTCGGGGGGCGGACCTACCACTTCTGCTGCGCGCACTGCCGCGAGCAGTTCGTGGCGGAGCCGCACAGGTACGCCGCGGCGGCGCAGGAGGGGTAGCGTGAGGCCGGAAGTGCGCGAGACGCAGGCGGCGATGGAGCGGGAGGGGTACATCGCCGAGCCCGCCATCGCCACCGCGGTCTACCTGGCCCGCACGATGCGCAAGCCGCTCCTCATCGAGGGAGACGCCGGTGTCGGCAAGACCGAGATCGCCAAGGTGCTGGCCCGGGTCCTGGACACCGAGCTGATCCGGCTGCAGTGCTACGAGGGCATCGACGTCAGCACGGCCCTCTACGAGTGGAACTACCAGCGGCAACTGCTGCGCCTCCGCATCGCGGGAACGGAGGGCCGGGAACCGGCGCAGACCGAGCAGATGATCTTCAGCCGCGACTGTCTGCTGGAACGCCCGCTGCTGCGGGCCATCACCCGCCGCGGGGGCCCGCCGGTCCTGCTGATCGACGAGATCGATCGAGCCGACGACGGCTTCGAGGCCTTCCTGCTGGAGATCCTGTCCGACTTCCAGGTGACGATCCCCGAGCTCGGCCCCGTCGCCGCCACGCACGTGCCGTACGTCGTGCTGACGTCGAACCGCACGCGCGAGATCGGCGACGCGCTGCGCCGCCGCTGCTTCTACCTCTACGTCGAGCACCCGTCCCTGGAGAAGGAGATCCGGATCATCCGCGCCAGGGTGCCGGAGGTCATGGACGGGTTGGCCCACGAGATAGCGGCGGTCATCCAGGCGTTCCGCGGACGCCGTCTCCACAAGGCGCCGGGCGTCGCCGAGACGCTGGACTGGGCCCGCGCGTTGCTGGCCCTGCGCCAGGATCGTCTCGACGCCGGCACGGTGGAGGAAACGCTGGGGTGCGTTCTGAAGGACCATCACGATGTGCGGGACCTGACCGCGAACGACATCGAGTCGCTGCTCGCCGACGCGCAATCAGGCAGCGCCGCCGATGCATGAGCGTGACGTCGCGGAACGGCTGGCCCGCTTCGCGGGGCGGCTGCGGGAGCGGGGCGTCGCCGTGTCCGTCAGCGACGAGATAGACGGCGCGGCCGCGCTCCTGCTGGTGGATGGCGACGATCACGACGAGGTTCGCCTTGCGTTGCGCGCCGCGTTGAAGATCCAACGGTCCGACTGGGACACGTTCGACGAGCTGTTGCAGGGCTTCTGGGCGGACGACGACCCGCCCGCGAGACGGCAGGCCACACCACGGGAACAGCCGTCTGGGTCGCGCGCCGACCGGAACCGCCGGACCCCCCAATGGCGTTGGATGCAGGCAATCGGGCAGCTTCCCGGTGAACGCGGACGCGAGACGACCAGCGGGGATACGCCGGGCTACTCCTCCGACGTGCTCCTGCGCCGCAAGCCGTTCGACGACTGGGGGGCGGACGACCTGCCCGCCATGGAGCGGCTGCTGGCGCGGGCCGCGCGCAGGTTGCGATGCCGGCCGAGCCGCCGTCTGGTGCCGGTCCGCGCCAGTGGCCGGGTGGACCTGCGACGCAGCTTCCGCCGCGCGATCGGCACCGGAGGCGAGCTCCTCTCACTGGCGCGGCGCAACCGCGCCGTGGAGAAGCCGGACGTGGTGCTGCTGTGCGACACCAGCGGCTCGATGGATCCGCACACCCGTTTCCTGCTGACCTTCGCGCTGTCCCTCAGGCGCGTGGTGTGGCGTTGCGAGGTCTTCGCGTTCAACACCTCGCTGACCCGGTTGACGCCGTGGCTGACACCGGACAAGATTGCTCCTACCCTGGAGCGTCTGGCCGCCGGCGTGCCGGACTGGTCCGGCGGAACGCGGATCGGCGCCAGTCTGAACGCGTTCGTCACGCGGCACCTGGATACGCTGGTGAACGCGAAGACCGTCGTCGTGGTGCTCAGCGACGGGCTGGACCTGGACAGTCCCGCGGTGCTGGCCGGGGCGATGCGCATCATCGGGGAGAGGGCGCGGAAGGTGATCTGGCTGAACCCGCTGCTCGGCGACCTGCGCTACCGGCCGGAGGCGCGCGGGATGCAGGCCGCCCTGCCCTTCGTCGAGCATTTCGTTCCCGCGCACAACCTGGAATCGCTCGAGCGGCTGCTGCCGCTCCTGGCTGCCTGACATGGCCATTCCAATAGAGAAGCAGTTCGTCATCAACGCCGCCCGGCGCGAGGTGTGGGCGTTCCTCACCGATCCGTCCAGGGTGGCGGGTTGCCTGCCCGGCGCCGCGATCACCGGACAGGTCGACGAACGGACCCACGCCGGCACGATCGCCGTGAAGGTGGGCCCGGTCTCGGCCCGCTACAAGGGCACGGTGCACTTCGAGCGGCTCGACGAGGAGGCGGGCGTGGCGGAGATCGCCGCGGCCGGCCAGGACGTTCGCGGCAAGGGCGGCGCCGACATGCGCATGACGAGCCGGGTCGTCGCGCGCGGCCCCGCCGAGACCGAGGTGACCGTGTCGTCGGCGGTGAACATCAGCGGCATCCTGGCGCAGTTCGGCCGGGGGTTGATTCAGGACGTGAGCGACCAGATGTTCCAGCGTTTCACCGAGGCGATGCGGACCGCGCTCGAGTCGGCGCCCGAGCGGACGGACAGCCCGGCCGCCGGCGGGCCTGCCTCCGCCGCCGCGGCCGCCGAAAGCTCCGACGCGGCACGTTCGCCCGCGGACTCCGCGGAGGCCCCGCACGCAGCATCAGCGGGCGCGCAGGTTCCCGCGAGCGCCGCTCCCGGCGGCGATGCTCCCGGTAGCGACGCCATCGACGTGGTTTCCCTCGGCGCCGGCGCCGGCGGGCGTGCCCTCGGTCGACTGGCGCTGCGTCCGGGCTTCTGGCTGGCCGTCGTCATCGCGGCCGCGATCCTGTGGCTGATTGTGGAGTAAGGAGCGTCCCCATGATTCCGTCGGCATTCGACTACCACGCGCCGGGCACGCTCGACGAGGCGGTGTCGCTGCTCGAACGCCTCGGCGATGAGGCGAAGGTGCTGTCGGGCGGCCAGAGCCTCCTTCCGCTGCTGAAGCTCCGGCTCGGCGACGCCGGCCACCTGGTGGACATCGGGCGCATCCCGGGGCTCGCGGGAATCTCGGAGGCGGACGGCTACCTGCGCATCGGCGGCGGCGCGCGCGAAGCGGATCTGGAACGCTCGGACCTGATTCGCGAGAAGTATCCGATCCTGCTGGATACCGCGGCCGTCATCGCCGACCCGCTGGTGCGCAACCGCGCCACGGTGGGCGGCAACCTGGCGCACGGCGATCCGGCGAACGACCACCCGGCGACCATGCTCGCGCTCGAGGCGCAAGTGGTGGCGCGAGGCCCGGGGGGCGAGCGCACCATCCCGATCACCAGCTTCTTCACCGGGCTGTTCGCCACCGCGCTCGCGCCGGCGGAGATCCTCACCGAGATCAGGATTCCCGTTCCTCCGCCCCGCAGCGGCGGCGCCTACGTGAAGCTCGAGCGCAAGGTGGGCGACTATGCCACCGCCGCCGCGGCCGTTCAGGTCACGCTCGGCGCGCAGGGCGAGATAGCGCGCATCGGGATCGGTCTGACCAACGCGGGCCCGACACCGATCAAGGCGACCGCGGCGGAGGAACATCTCCGGGGACGGCAGCCGGATGCGGCGGCCATCGCCGAGGCCGCGCGGCTGGCGGCGGACGCCGCCTCGCCGAGCGCCGACCGGCGCGGCTCGGTGGAGTACAAGCGCGACATGGCGCGCGTGCTGACGGGACGGGCGATCACCCGGGCGCTGCAGCGGGCGGGAGGACAGTAGGCATGGCGACACACGACGTTCGGATCACCGTGAACGGGGCGCCGCAGGAAGCCGCGGTCGAATCGCGCCTCCTGCTCGTGCACTGGCTCCGCGACGTACTGCGCCTGACCGGGACCCATATCGGCTGCGACACGACGCACTGCGGCGCGTGCACGGTGCTGCTCGACGGCGAGCCCGT
>JAGWAH010000053.1:0-309 GCA_021296515.1 Acidobacteriota bacterium
TTCGCAGCGCGGCGGCGGCGTCGAGACGCGCCGCTCGCCGCGCCGGCAGATCGCAGGCCAGACCGCCGGCCGCGAGCAGTCCGACCAGGCTGGTCCCCAACGTCGTGGCGTCGTGCGCGGCGAGTCCGTACAACTGGCTTCCCAGGACGCTCATCAGCGGAACGGCGCCGCCAATCCCCAGCAGCGCTCCGGCGGCCACCAGCCGCAACCCCTGGCCGAGCACCATCCAGCGCACCCGGCTTTGGCGGGCGCCGAGCGCAACGCGGATCGCCAGCTCGCGCGTCCGCTGGCCGATCACCATCATCAGGA
>JAGWAH010000053.1:527-17479 GCA_021296515.1 Acidobacteriota bacterium
GGCAGGTAGGCAAGCGGCTGTGTCGATTCCGCCAGCGTGCGATAGCGCATGTCGTCGACCACGCCGATCACGGTCCGATCCCCGCCGCTGCGCGGGAACGTGAGAACCTGTCCGATCCCGGAGCCGCCGGGCCACAGACGCTCCGCCAGGGTGCGATTGACTATCGCGACGGGCGCCGAGTCAGCGTCGTCGGCAGCGCCGAACGCCCGGCCTTCCAGAAGGGAAACGCCCAGCGTTCGGAAGTAGCCCGTGGAGACGATGTTCCCCGTGACCTCCATCGATGTCCCTGGAATCTCGACCGCGACGCTCAGGTGGAACACGCTCAGCGGGGCATGCCACCCGAGCGCGGCCGAGGTGACCACCCCGCGGCTCCGGATCTCGTCGACCAGACGCCGATAGAACGTCGACTCCTCCGACGGCGAATAGCCCGACGGGTGGATCCGAGCCAGCACGACGTCCTGCGCGACGAAACCGCGCGGAATCGACGCGACGCCGTGGGCGCTGCGCAGCAGGAGCCCTGCGGCGACCACCAGGACACCTGCCACCGCCACCTGCGCGGTCACCAGCGCCTGTTGGCGCCGGCCGCGGCCCGTCGCCCCGGGCCCTGGGGCATCGGCCAGCGTCGGTGGCCGAACCGCCGTCATCAGCAGCAACCCGAGACAGACCGCCAACCAGGCCGCGCCGGCGACGGCCAGCATCCAGAGGACGGCCCCGGCGTCCAGGGAGAGCGCCGGTCCCAGCGGCGCCAGTTGCGGCAGCGCCGACACGACCGGAGCCACCCACCGCAGGGCCAGCAGCGCCACCGCCACCCCGGCGCCCATCAGCAGAAGCAACTCGGCCGCGCCCCCGCCAGCGACGCTCCCAACGCACGGCGCACCGCCAGCTCGCGCGTCCGCTCAGCGCCGCGGGTCAGCAGTAGCAGCAGCATGTTGCTGCAGGCGGCGAACAGGAAGACGCCCGTGATGGCCACCAGGACGGTCAGGAACCGCGTCGTGTCCCGGTGGTACCCGGGTCCGAGTCGGGCGTGGTTCACGGGCCGCGCCACGAACCGCCAGTCCTCGGTTCGTGCGGCGACCACGTCGGACGGCAGCCGATCCCGGGCCAGGGCGGCCAACTCGGCGGCCTCGTCGCGCGACGTCGACGCGTGCAGCCTTCCGACCGTCTCCAACCAGCGCGCCCGCGGGTCGAGCAGAACATCGGCGGCTTCAGGCAGCACCTGGCGGAGCGCCGACAGCGGAACCCAGAAGTCCGGCGCGTGCGCCGGACCGGGGAGCGGGTTGACGCCGACGCCGACGACCGTGAACGCCTGCGGTCCCAGGCGCACGCTGCGCCCGACGAGATCGGGGTCCTGGCCGAACCGCGTGGTCCAGGCCCGGTGGGACACGACCGCCACCGGCCGGGCGCCCGGGGCGTCGTCGCTCGCCGCCAGCAGGCGACCGTGCGCCGGCCGCGCCCCCAGCACGGGGAAGAAGTCGCCGGACACCAGGGCGACGTTCACACGCGTCGGAGCGCCGCCCGCAACGAGCGTGAAGTCGAACTGCCCGAAGGTCGCGAGAATGAAAGCCTCCGCGCCCGCATCGCGCAACTGCAGATACTCGGGATGACTCAGGGGCGAGAAGCGGCCGTCCTCGACCCGGATCTGCAACGTGAAGAGCCGGTCCGAGTCGGCCCGGTCGAGCGGCCGCCAGAAGTGCCGATCCACCGTCGACAGCACGACGGCGGGAATGCTGAACGCCAGCGCCAGGGTCAGTACGGCAGTCACCGCGAACGCGCGGCGACGGATCAACGCTCGCAACGCGCGGTCGAGATCTCCCGCCACCGGCGCCAGAATAATGGCGACCGGAAGAATGTCAAGAGGCCGTCGCTCATGGACGCTCATGGTGACGCGGGCAGGGTGTAGGCTCTCTGCTTCCTGGTCCAAGGACGTTGCGCACGGCGTGCCTGGCGGCCGGCGCGTGCGTGGCTGCGACCATCGCACTGCAGCCCGCTCTGGCCGGACAACTGCCGCCCGGATTGCGGGCGAGCGCCGAGCGCGGCGACGCGGTGGCGCAGAACGAGCTCGGCAGCCGCTACTACGCCGGGCGCGGCGTGGAACGGGACGACGCCGAGGCGGCGCGCTGGATCCAACTCGCCGCCGATCAAGGCTATGCGCCCGCACAGTACAACCTGGGACTGCTCCACTTCCGGAACCGCGGCGTCGCCCGCAGCGCCGCCGCGGCGGCGCGCAGGTACCGGGCGGCGGCCGAGCAGGGCTATGCGCCGGCCCAGGCCGGCCTGGGCTATCTCCACATCTACGGCGCCGGCGTCCTACATGTGGATCGAGCTGGCCTGGCGGGGCGCCGGCAACGACTTCATGAAACGGCTCTACGCCGGGCAGCGCGAAGAGCTGGCCGCGCAGATGACCGGCGACGACGTGATCGAGAGCCGCCGGCTTGCCGACGCGTGGCGACCGGCCCGGGACCGCTGACCCGCCGGGCGGTTGCACAGCCCGCGTCACGCGCTTGGACAACCCGCGCGGCGCGCGGGAGCGACGGCCGACCGGCGCATGCGTCGGCCGCAACCCACTATGATGCGCTCGAGACCCGCGACAGCAGGGTCATTTCCATGACGTCACGCCAGGAGGTAGACATGAAGATCCGCCACGCGCGCGTCCTGTTCTCGCTGTTCCTCGTCCTCGGCTTCGCGACGTTGGCCCTCGCGCAGACCGAGACCATCGATCCGACCCGCTTCGAAGAGGCCATCGAGGCCTTCGAGGCGGAGGACCGCGCCATGATGCCGCCTGCGGGCGCCATCGTCGTCACGGGCAGCTCGAGCATCCGGCGTTGGCATCCCACCCTGAAACAGGACCTGGCGCCGCTCACGGTCATCCCGCGCGGTTTCGGCGGCAGCACGATGCAGGACGTGGAGCACTACCTCGACCGCATTGTCCTCCCCTACGAGCCGCGCGCCGTCGTGATCTACGAGGGCGACAACGACACCGGCCGGTTCGGCGTCCCGCCCGCGGAGATCGCGGGCCGTCTCGAGGCCATCGTCGAGCGCATCCACGCCGTGCTCCCCTCGACGCGGGTCTACGTGATGTCCGTCAAGCCGAGTCTGGCGCGCGTGGCGGTGTGGGACACCTCTACCGGCGTCTGGCCGCCGACAACAACCTGGTGTCCTACATCGACGTCGCCACGCCCTTTCTCCGCGCGGACGGCAAGGTGATGGACGACATCTTCATCGCGGACGGCCTGCACCTGAACGAGAAGGGCACGCGGATCTGGGCGTCGGCCATCAAGGCGGCGCTGATGGCCGGCGAGGCGCGGCACGAAACGACCGACCAGTAGTCCGTACCGCGTACTAACGAACGTGGAACCGCCGGGCTTGACAGCGCCGGCCAGGCCGGCGTCTAATGGATTTGTAGATTGACGACAGGAGATGCCGTGCGATCGAAGACCGACCTGTTGCAGGGCACGCTCGACCTGCTCATCCTGAAGACGCTGGCTCTCCGTCCGCTTCACGGGTGGGGCATCGCCCAACGGCTCCAGCAGATCTCGGACGAGGTGCTGCAGGTCAACCAGGGCTCCCTCTATCCGGCGCTGCACCGGCTGGAGCAGCAGGGCCTGCTGGCCGCCACGTGGGGCAGCTCGGACAACAACCGGCAGGCGAAGTTCTACGAGCTGACGCGCGCCGGACGCCGCCAGCTCGACGCCGAGACCGCACACTGGACACGCATGTCGACGGCCATCGCGCGCGTGCTGGCGGATAACGTAGCGAGCCAAACGCACGTGGGAAGCGTCCAACGAAGGTAGCGGGAAGGCGAACTTTCGACGCCGAGATCCGTCTCTCTGGTTGTCACTGGCAGGAATCATGGACATCGCCCGACCCGATCTGGCACGCAAGAAGAAGCTCCGGCAGTCGCTGTACGCCGTGGTCTCGGTCATCGTGGTCGTCCTGATCACGGTCGGCGTTTCGCGCCTGGAGCCGGCGGCGCCGCGGGTCGACCGCGACACCATCTACCTCGACACCGTGCAGCGCGGACCGATGGTCCGGCAGGTGCGCGGCACCGGCACGCTGGTCCCGGAGCAGATCCGCTGGATCCCGGCAACCACCGACGGCACGGTCGAGCGGATCGTGATCCGCCCCGGCGCCCTCGTGACCCCCGACACCGTCATCGTCGAGCTGAGCAATCCGGAGGTGGAGCAGACCGCACTCGAAGCCCGGCTCAACCTCGACGCGGCCGAGGCGCGCTACAGCAACCGGCAGGTCGAAGTGGAGCGCGACATCCTGAACCAGCAGTCGGCGCTGGCCACCGTGGAGGCGCAGCTCAAGACGGCGCGGCTGCAGGCGGATGCCGACGAGCAGCTCTTCGCGCAGGGTCTGGTCTCGTCGCTGGAGCTCCAGAAGTCGCAGGCGGCCGTGCAGGAGTACGACACCCGGTTCCGCATCGAGCAGGAACGGCTGCAGATGGCCACCGACACGGTGGAGGCGCAGCTCGCGGTCGAGCAGGCCGAGGTGGACCGGCTGCTGACGCTGCACGAGCTGCGGGAGCAGCAGGTGGCCGACCTGCACGTGCGGGCCGGGATGCCCGGCGTCCTGCAGCAGGTGCCGCTCGACGAGGGGCAGCGCGTCACGGCGGGAACCAACCTGGCGCGGGTAGGCGACCCGACCGTGCTGAAGGCCGAGCTGCGCATCGCGGAGACGCAGGCCAAGGACATCCAGATCGGCCAGCCGGCGGCCGTCGACACGCGCAACGGCGTCATCCCGGGCCATGTCACGCGCATCGACCCGGCGGTCGAGAACGGAACCGTAACGGTCGATGTGGCCCTCGCCGGCGAGCTGCCGCGGGGCGCCCGCCCGGACCTGACGGTCGACGGCACCATCGAGCTCGAGAGGATGGACGACATCCTCTTCGTCGGCCGGCCGGTGTTCGGGCAGGAAGAGAGCGTCGTCAGCCTGTTCAGGGTGGAGGCCGACGGGACGCACGCCGCCCGCGCGCGCGTGAGCCTCGGCCGGGCCTCGGTCAACACCATCGAGGTGATCGAGGGCCTGCAGCCGGGCGACCGGGTGGTCCTGTCCGACATGTCGACCTGGGATCAGTTCGATCGCGTGCGCATCGAATAGGGGCCGGTTTTCCCCAAGCGACCCGAGCGTGCGGGAACCGGCCGGGGGATGAAGAGCATCACGTCTGAACGGGAGCGTGTCGAGATGAGCGAAGCGCCGGCCCTGATTCACTTGGAGAGCGTCTCGAAGGTCTTCTATACGGACGAGGTCGAGACGCATGCCCTCGACGAAGTCACCCTCGACATCTACCCGGGCGAGTACGTCGCCATCTCCGGCCCGTCCGGCTGCGGGAAGTCGACCCTGCTGTCGATCCTGGGACTGCTCGACTCACCTACCGCGGGCGACTACACTTTGAACGGCCGGCCCGTGGCGCAGCTCAGCCAGGCCGACCGGGCGCGGACCCGCAACCGCGAGATCGGCTTCATCTTCCAGAGCTTCAACCTGATCGGCGACCTGACGGTCTACGAGAACGTCGAGCTGCCGCTCACCTACCGCCGCGAGCGGGTGACCGAGGCACTCGAGAAGGTGGAGATGGCCCACCGGGCGAAGCACCTGCCCAGCCAGCTCTCCGGCGGCCAGCAGCAGCGCGTGGCGGTGGCGCGGGCCGTCGCCGGCCAACCGTCCATCCTGCTGGCGGACGAGCCGACCGGCAACCTCGACTCGAAGAACGGCGAAGCGGTGATGGGGTTGCTGCAGACGCTGCACGACGAGGGCTCGACGATCTGCATGGTGACCCACGACCCGCGCTACGCCGAGCACGCCATGCGGGAGATCCACCTTTTCGACGGACGCCTGGCCGTCGAAGCCGCCGCCTGAGACCCGCGGCTGCGACGGCGCGGCGAGCTGCCGGTCGCCGGCGGGAGCTCACGCTCGCGACGCAACGACCGCCTGTGCCCGCCGGAAGTAGCCGGGGGCGTTGATTCGGGCGCAGACGTCGAAGAACGGCGGCTGGGGCCCCGACCAGCGCAGCTCGTCGACGTTCTCGAAGACGGGAAGCGCGGTGCGCAACGTCGCCAGGTCGCGGAAGAGCGCCGCCTCCTCGCGCGCATCCGCCAGCGCGGCGGCGAGTCTGGCCGCGCCACGCACCTGCACCTCCCACGTCCCGGCGGCGGCGGGGATGTCCTCCAGGTGCGCATAGCGGGCCAGGACGGTCGCGGCGGACTTGGCGCCCCAACCCTTCACCCCGGGAAACCCGTCCGCCGAGTCTCCCATCAGCGCCAGGTAGTCCGGAATCGACCCCGGACCGACGCCGAACTTCTCGCGCACGCCGTCCGCATCGCGGACCGAGCCGGAGCGCCGGTCGAACTGCACGATGCGGCTGCCGTCGACCACCTGCGCGAGGTCCTTGTCGGGCGTGCAGACGAAGACCTGCTCCACCCGCCGATCGCCGGCGGCGCGGACCGCGGCGGAGGCGAGGGCGTCATCGGCCTCGTACCGCACGGTTTTCCAGACGACGAGTCCCAGCGCCTCGAGCGCATCCTCCAATGGCTGGAACTGGCGCAGGACCTCGGGGTCCAGCCCTTCGCTGGTCTTGTAGCCCGGCCAGAGCTCGTTGCGGAACGACTCGACGACGTGATCCGTCGCGATCCCGATATGGGTGACGCCCTCCTCCAGCATCCCCAGCAGCGATCCGATCACGCCCCGCACCGCGCCGATCTCGATCCCGTCGGCGCTCGTCGCGCGCGGGACGGCGTAGAAGTGCCGGAACAGCTCGTAGGTCCCGTCCACCAGGAAGACGTTCACGCCGCCATTCTGGCATGACCGCGTCGCAGCCCCGCGGCGGTGGGCCCCGGCGCCGGTCGTCCGGCCGTCAGAAATCGACGTTCAGCATGACCCGCGCCGTCCGGGGAATCGACGGGTGGAAGTGGATGTCGTCGACCCCGCCCGCCGGCTCCCCCGGCAGGCGCGACGTGTAGAAGTAGTCGATGTCGGAGACGTCGCTGTCGAGCAGATTGAACGCCTCGAGGACGATATCGAGGCGTTCGTTGATGCGCACGCCGACCTCGCCGTTCAGGATGGTCGTCGCCTTGGACTGCACGCTGTTGTCCTCGATGAGCGGACGCGGGCCGAAGTGGCGCAGTCGCACGCCGCCGAAGACGCGCCGCGCCGGCGCCACGGTAAGCGTGCCGCCGATCACCCGGTCGAGCGCGCCGGGAATGAAGTCGCCGGCCGTGTCGAAGTCGGAGAAGCGCGCCCGCGACAGCGACAGGTCCAGCTCGCCAGTCAGCCAGCTCGCCAGCCGCACGTAGTTCGTCCATTCCACGCCGAGGCGCCGGCTCGGGCGGCTCGCCTCCGCGATGCCCGCGTCGCCGACGAAGATGAGCTCGGAGTCGAAGGTCAGATACCACAGGGCGACGGTCGACTGCAGGCCCGGCAGCGCGACGGTTCGCAGGCCGATCTCGGCCCCGCGGGCGGGCACGAGCGGGTCCTCGCTGTCCACCGGCTCGCCGCTGGCCGGGTCGACCACCGTCGTCGCCGCCCGTGGGTCGTTACTGTGGAAACCATCGCCGTAGTTCAGGTAGAGCTCGGTCCCCCGCCACGGACCCAGCACCGCGGTCAGCTTGGGACTGATCAGCCCCGACGTGCCCGAGCCGGTGTTGAGGGCGCGCAGCGCGTCGACCGAGTAGCGGTAGAAGTCGCCGCGGACGCCGAGGGTGGTGCGAAGAACCCGGGTCCACTCGATCTCGCTCTGCCCGAACAGCCCGACCGTGCTCTGCCGGACCGCGTCGTTGCGAATGGCGCCTGTGCGCCGCCGGCCCACCGTCCGGTGCAGGCCGACCGTGCCCACCGCGTCGTGCCGGAGGGATGCGCCGGCGGCGTACTCCGTCGGCCGATCGAACGCGTTTCCAAGGCGCCGGTGCACCAGCCGCGCCCCGGAGACCCACCGGCGGCCCTCCTGCTCGATCTGGTCGCCGTCTATCGGATTCTCCAGGAAGTAGGTGAAGTTCTGGAACAGGTTCAGCCCGCCGTGCAGGGCGTAGGCGGTTACGCGGGTCGATGCCGCCCCGCTCGATCGCAGCCCGTCGAACGCCAGGCTGTAGCGGGAGGTCCGGCCGGCGTCGGTGTCGTCGATGGCCCCGAACCGCGACAGGCTCCCCGCCTCGACCGCGCGCAGCGGGATCTGGTCGGTCGCGTTCCAGTCGGCCTTGTATCCCATGCCGGTGACGGAGAACCCGTTCGTCAGGTCGCCCTGGCTGTAGCGCACGACGGTGTTCAGCTTGCGCATGTTGTCGGGCAGCTCCCAGGGCCCATCGTTCGTGCTCGCTTCCAGGGCCATCAGCACGTTGCCGGCGCCCACCTGCGGCGAGACGGCCCCGAAGACGCGCCCCCATCCCTGGCCGCCGCTGCTCAAGCTCAACAGCGGGCGGTCGAGCACGTTGACGTAGCTGATGTTGGCCGACCCGGCGGCGGAGAAGTCGCCGTGCTCGGCGAAGTACGGCCCCTTGGTGTACTGCACGCCGCTCACCAGCTCCGGGATGAGCAGGTTCACGTCGCTGTAGCCGTGCGCGTGCGCGCCGGAAGACTCGTTCATGGGCACGCCAGCGAGGGTGGTCGCGAAGTCCGAGCCGTGGTCCAGGTTGAAGCCGCGCAGGTAGTACTGGTTGGCCTTGCCCTCGCCGCTGTGCTGGCTGGCGATGAAGCCCGGCACCGCTTCGAGCACCTCGCCGGGACGCATGATGGGCCGCGCCTCGAGCTGCTCGGCGGTGATGGCGCCCACGCTGGCCGAGGTGGCGACGCCCACCAGGTTCTCGCGCGGGTCGTCCAGGTCGGCGATGTTGCGGAACGTCCGGATGCCGGTGACCACCACGTCGGCGGTCAGACCGAGGGTCAGCATGGCATCCGCGCGGTTCTCGCCGGCCGCGACAGCGAGATCGCGACGCAGCGTGGAGAAGTTCACCAGCCGGAACGTGAGGCTCGCCGGCCCGGCCGGTACACTTTCGACACGCCATGCACCGGTCTCGTCGGTGACGGTTTCGAGCCGGATCCCGGACCCCTGAACCTCCACGGTGACGCCGGGCAGCACGCCCCCGGTCTCGTCGACGACCGTCCCGAAGAGAACGCCGGTGGACTGCGCGGCGGCGACGCCGGCCAGCACCGGGGAGAGAGAAAGAACGACCGCCAGGGCCAACATGCCGCGAGGTCTGAGCATCAAGGCAGACTAGCAACCCGCGGCACGCCGGACTCTGAAGATATCCTGAATATTCCCTGAAGAGGAAAACGCCGGCCCCGCCCAATCAGGGCGGAGCCGGCGCTGAAGAGCATACCGGTCGGCGACGGTCCTTGGGCTACGCGACGCCCTGTTCTTCGGCTACGGCGGCGGATCGACCGCGTCGGGTGCCGCGCGGCTGACGCGGCTCGACGAACGAGCTGAGCCGGTGGCTGAGCTGCGGATCGCGCAGCTTGCGCAGCGCCGCCGCCTCGATCTGGCGGATCCGCTCGCGCGTGAGCGAGAACTTCTCGCCGAGCTCGGCCAGCGTCGGCTCGGCCCCGTCGTTGAGGCCGAACCGCATCCGGATCACCTCGCGCTCCTTCGGGCTCAGCGTCTCGAGCACCGACTCGGTCTGGCGCCGCAGGTCGAAGGCCACGGTGGCCTCGGCCGGATTGACCGCCTGGCGATCCTCGATGAAGTCGCCGAACTGGCTCTCGTCGCTGTCGCCGATGGGGGCGTCCAGCGAGACGACGGTCTGGGCGATCTTGCGCGCCTTGCGCACGACCGACAGCGGAAGGTCCGCCCGCTCGGCCAGCTCCTGCGGCGTGGGCTCGCGACCCAGGTCGCGGGTCAGCGTCTGCATCGCGCGATTGAGCTTGTTGAGCGTCTCGATCATGTGCACCGGGATCCGGATGGTGCGCGCCTGATCCGCGATCGCGCGGGTGATGGCCTGCCGGATCCACCAGGTGGCGTAGGTCGAGAACTTGAACCCGCGCCTGTAGTCGAACTTGTCGACCGCGCGCATCAGGCCGATGTTCCCCTCCTGGATGAGGTCGAGGAACGCCAGTCCGCGGTTCACGTACTTCTTGGCCACCGAGACGACCAGCCGCAGGTTCGCCTCGGTCAGCTCCTTGCGCGCCTGATCGCCTTCGATGACTCCCCGGCGAAACGCCTTCTGCACGGCCTTCAGGTTGCCGGCCGACTCGGTGATGCCCGCGCGCAGGGCGACCAGCTCCTGCTGTGCTTCCTCGATGGCGGCGTTCGACACCGGCGCCGAAGTCCGCAGCGCCGGCTGGGCCTGCCGCTTGCGCAGGCGTTCGACGCGGCGCTCGGCTTCCTTCAACGCCGCGGCCGCCCGCTCGACCTTCTCGATGAGCTCCCGCCGCACGGCGGCGGTGAACGGCAGCCGGCGGATGGCGCGCGAGACGTCGATGCGGGCGCGACCGATGCGCCACAGGGTCCTCACCTGCACGCGCCGGCCGCTCCTGCGGATCGCGTCCGCACGCCGCTCCCGCTTGCCGAGCTCCTTCAGCGCGGCGGCGACCTGCTCGGCGTCCGTGACGAACCGCTTCGTGCGGCTCGCCAGGTGACGCTCGGTCAACTCGGTGTCGGGCAACGTCACGGTGTCGCGTAGCGTGCGCTCGCCCGCCTCGACCTCCCGGGCGATGACCCCGACGAAGTGCGCGACGAGCAGACTGCGCGACATCGCCTTCGTGATGCGCAACTCGCCCCGCTCGATGCGCTTCGCGATCGCCACCTCGCCCTCGCGCGTCAGCAGCGGCACGCGACTCATCTGGCGCAGGTACGTCCGTACCAGATCCTGACCCTGATCCTCCTCGTGCACCGGCAGCGCCTGCTCGGCGGCGGGGGCCTGCGCCACGCGCGTCGCCGCCCGGCGCTTGACGTCCGGCTGCACCTGCTCGGCGCCCTCGACCTCGATGCCCTGTCCCTCGAGCTCCTGCAGGAGCACGCTCACCTCTTCCACGTCGAGATCCGGCGGTGCGTGGTCGAGCACCTGGTCGAGGGTGAGGAAGCCGCGTTCCTGGCCAAGCGTCACGAGTGCGGTTACGATGTCCTGACGTTCCTGTATCAACAAGCTGGTAGCTCTCCTTCAGATCGCTGTACGGTATCGACAGCGCCGAGCATCAAAATCCTGGCGCAGCCCCTCCCGCCTACGCCGCCCTCTTGAGGGTAAGGACGCCAGCGGGGTGTTCACAGTTTCAGTTAAACCCATAAATTCTATCAGCACAGTGCAGGAATTGCGACTTTTTTCGGGCGTTACGCCTAGCCCGACAATCGTCGCCGCCGGCGCCGATTGTCGCCCAACCGGGCCTGACTAGCAGTCTACGCCGTTTCTACGGCGCAGACTCCTAGCCCGGCGCCGAGCCTCGGGCGTCACGCGCGCCGCGCCACCGGCCATTCCCGCAGCATCGGCGGGACGACCCGCCGCCCGGCCCGCAACGCCGCCGCAACCGACCGCAACCGGCGCTCGTCGGGTGCACTCCACACGAACCCGTAACGGTCCCGCATCGGCGCCGGCAGCAGACCGACGGTGGTCAGCCGACCCAGCCACCGCGCCGGCGCGGCCAGGAGCCCGCCCGGCGGCGCCAGCAGGGCCGCCGCAAGGCTGCGCGCCTGCTCCCCGACCGCAAGCCTTCCGTCCCGCTCCATCTCGTGCAGATAGCGCTCGAGCCTGGCCGTCGTTTCCGGCAGCGTTCCTTCCGGTATCCCCAGCCGGGGGCCCAACTGCGCCGCCTCGGCGCAGTAACGATCCCTTTCATCGGTCGTCAGCGGCCCGACGAACAGGGCGTACGTTCTAAGCTGGCTGTCGATGAGGGTGGAGTGGACCCACGTGAGCAGCTCCGGGTCGGTTGCATCGTAGAGGGTGCCGGCCGGGTAGCGGCCGACGCTCCGCCCCAGGCGGCCGTGCACCCGCCGGTGAATCGCGTTGATGCGATCCGCCGTCTGCCGGAGCTGCTCCTCGGTTCCGAAGGTGAGCGAGAGCATCGCCCCGATGGTGCGGCGCATGCGCTCGACGTACGCCGACGGCCCTGCGTCGAACCGGCTGTGCCCGCCGACCCCGGCCGCGACCAGGGGATGCGCGAGCTGCATCAGAATCGCACGCCCCCAACCGAGCACGACGACGACCTCGCGGTTGACGCGGTGCGCAATCACGACTCGCCATGGTACCGGACGCGCGCCCGATCGCCGCGTCAGATGATCAGCCGCACGCCGCCCAGCTCGGCCAGCCCGTAGACGAAGTGATCGCCGGGCGAGCCGATGAACATGAAGTTGGTCGGCACCTGCCATTCCCTCGAGAGGCGCTGCACGAGGTCGGGCCCGAAGCGTCCCCGGATCACCACCAGCTCGATGTCGATGTCGGGATACGCCTCGTTGAGAAACCCGATGTCCCGTTCCAGCTTCGCCGGGGCTTCGTCGCCGTCGCCGACCACGGTCACCACCTTGATTCGGCTGGTGTGCTCGTTCTTCAGCACGTACAGGACCACCCGGTTCAGATTGTGGATGTCGTCGCCGCGGCTGAAGAAGACGAACTGCTGGCTGTTTATGGCGCGGATGCGCTCCTGCAGCGACTCGGACACCCCGCCGGTGATCTTCCGGATCTTCTCGCTGAGCGCCTGCACGACGAAGAGGCACACCTTCAGCAGGCCGATGCGGCCCAGCATGATCCCCACGATCAGCAGCGTCGGCAGCAGGTACTCCGCCAGCACCCACACATAGTCGGGGTTCATGAGCACGTTGCCCGCCAAGCCGAGGACGGTCAGCGCGATGGCGAGAATGACGGCCGGCCAGGCGGCGCGCTCCGGACGGGGCAGGCCGGCGCGCTTGACCTTCAGAAGGATGTTCCCGACGCCGAACAGCGCCATCACCGACAGGAACGAGAGCGTGTAGACCCCGGCCAGCGCTTCGAGCTCGCCCTCCGTGATGAACAGTATCGACACGCAGACGCAGAAGAACAGGACGATGATGCGGTGATAGGTGCCGCGCGGACCGCTCCTCAGCAGGAACTGCGGCAGGCAGCGGTCCAGGGTCATCCGCCGTACCAGCCCGGTGACGCCGACGTAGGAGGTGAGCACGGCGCCGCTCAGCACCAGAATCGCGTCGATGGAGATCAGCCACGCAAGCCATTCGCCCGCCGCGATGCCTCCCATGTGCGCCAGCAGAGCCTCCTCATGTGTTGCCACGTCCGGAATCGGCACTAGCGCCAGGGCCAGCAGGGCGAGGGTCGGATTGAGAACGCTCACCGCGACCCACATGTTGCGCAGCGTCCTCGGAAAAACGCCCTCGGCCTGTTCCTCCACGAAGTTCGCGGAGCTCTCGAACCCGGAGATGCCGAGCATGGAAGCGGCGAAGCCGAAGAAAAGCGCTGCCGGCAGACCCTGCTCCGACGGCAGGGCGTAGTTCGACGCGAGAACCGCCAGTCCGTTGGTCAGTAGATACAGCCCGCCCGACAGCAGCAACACGGCCAACGTACCGAGGTGAAACAGAAAGATGCCCACCGCCACCTTCGAGGACTCGGTGATCCCGATGATGGTCAGGAGCATGAATGCGGCCAGCAGCAGGACCGTGGCCGGCATGACCGGCAGGGCCGGCCAGATGCCGTGGCCGTAGTGCATCGCCTCGTTGGCCGATATCACCGCGGTGGCGGTGTACGAGAGGATGGTCAGGCAGGCCGCCATCGAAGCCAGCGACTTGCTCGTCGTGTTGAGAAGCGCGTTGTAGGCCCCGCCGTTGAGCGGCAGCGCGCCGACCACCTCCGCGTAGATCCGGCGATAGAGGAACAGGACGCCGGCCACCACCAGCAGGGAGACCCAGGCCCATTTCCCGGCGTGGATGATCGCCAGCGCCGAGACGTAGAGGCAGGACGAGGTGATGTCGTTGCCGCAGATCGCGGTGGCCGGCAGCTCCCGCAGCCCGCCGTGCTTGTGCTCCGTCGCGCGCTCGCGCATGAGAACGCCGGAGTATAGCCCGTGCACGTCCGTACGCGGGCCGGCTGGGAATGAATCAGCGCCCGAACGAATAGCGCAGCCCGAGCTGCGCCTGCCAGCGGCTGCGCAGATCGTCGCGCGTGAAGCGGTCCCCGGTGAATCCGGGCCGGGCCGGCGTGTTCAGGCTGTAGACGTAGCGGCCGGTCTCGGGATCGACGCTCGTCGACGCCGACGTGGAAGTCGAGCGCGTAGGTCCAGGGCCCGCGGCAGGCGTTGCGCGGCACGATCGCGCCCGGCGTGACGTCGCAGCCGTCGGTCAGGAACCGCAGCGTCGAAGGCGCCGTCGGTGACGATGACCTCGCCGGCGTCGCGCGGCACGTAGAGCAGGTCGTTGCCCCGCGTCCCGTCGCCGTTGCTGTCGCTCCCGTCCAGGTAGCTGTAGGGACGCCCCTGCTGCGCGTTGTAGTAGGCGGCCAGCGTGATGCCCGCCGGCCCGGCCGGAATGCGGTAGGAGCCGGACAGGTTGAACCGGTGCCCCGGCGAGAAGTTCGAGCCGCCCGTACGTCGGCTGCCCGTCCGGTGCGGCGCCGCTCTCGACGAGGTTCAGGTTGCGGTAGTCGATGTACTGCAGCGTCTTCGAGAAGAGCAGCTCGACGCTGCCGATCAGATTGAAGAAACCCAGGTCGCGGTCGTAGCCCAGGTTGCCGCGCAGGAGCTGCGGGAAACGGTAGTCGGGATCGACCAGGTTGATCTCGTTGGTGGACGCCGAGCCGATGTCGGTCGACTGGCCGTTCGGATCGGCCGAGAAGGGAATCCGGTTGTCGGGATTGAAGAACACCCGGATGCGCTCGAACTCGTTGCCGGTGTTGGAGTACTGGTTGGCGGTGGGCGTGTCCGGGAAGATGGGCGCGTCCAGGCGCAGCCCGTAGGTCAGCGACAGGTCGTCGCGGACCCGCCACTGGTCCCCGGCGTAGAACCCGAGCTGGTAGACCCAGAACTCGGCCGCCTGCCGTGGATCGCTCGTGCGCGAGAAGCTGTAGCTGTAGGACTGCGCCAGCCCCTGCGCGAAGCGCTCCGGGCTGGTGAACTCGTAGACCCCGAAGTTGTCGCGGATGAACAGGTTGCGGAACCTGAACAGCTCGTTGTGGGTGCCGATGGTGAACTGGTGCCGGCCGCGCACCCAGGTCAGGTCGTTGTGGATCTCGATGATGTCCTGGTCGAGCGCGTTCGCCGTCGAGAACTGCTGCGTGCCGAAGCGGATCTCCTCGCCGCCCTCGAAGTCGATGGTGACCTGCGGGAACGGCGCGGTCCGCGGGCCGCCCGGACGGTGGGCTATCGTAGTACGGGAGGAGAACATGGCCATCAGCGAGAGTTTGCTACCGGAATTCGATCAGGAGATCGCGGGCGTCCGCCGGACGCTGGAGCGGGTCCCCGCCGACAAGTTCGACTGGCGTCCGCACCCCAGGTCGGGCACCATGATCTGGCTGGCCGGTCACCTGGCCAACCTCCCGTCGTGGGCGCCGATCACCATCAAGCAGGACGAGCTGGACATGGCGCCCGGCGGCAAGCAGATGGATCCGCCGCCGACGCCCGCCGACACCGCGGAGTTGCTCGCTACGTTCGATAAGTGCGCCGCCGAAGCGCGCGCCGCCATCGCCGGGGCGAGCGACGCGGACCTGATGAAGCCGTGGACGCTGCTGAGCAACGGCCAGACGCTGATGACTCTGCCGAAGGCGGCGGTGCTGCGCAGCTTCGTCATGAACCACCTGATCCACCACCGGGCGCAGCTCGGCGTCTATCTGCGGCTCAACGACATCGCCGTACCGTCGATCTACGGACCGTCGGCCGACGAGGCCCCGCCCGGCTTCTGATTCCCGTTTCCGGAACGGACAGGGTCATCGAGAATCTCACCATGCCAATCACCACACCGATCCGCTCGACGATCACCCGCCGGCCGCTCGTCCCGACGATGCTCCTGGCCCTCGCCGCCGTGTCCCTGGCCCCGGCGCCCGCCGCCGCACAGGCCGACGCCGGGGACGGTTTCGTCCCGGTGACCGACGCGATGCTCCAGGACCCGGCCCCCGGCGACTGGCTGACGTGGCGCCGGACGCTGGACGGCTGGGGCTACAGCCCGCTGGACCAGGTCGACCGCGACAACGTCGGCGATCTGCGCATGGTGTGGACACGCGCGCTGGCCCCCGGCCGGCAGGAAGGCACACCCCTGGCGTACGACGGCGTCCTCTACATGCCCCAGGCGAGCGACGTCATCGAGGCGATCGACGCGGCGACCGGCGACCTGCTGTGGGCGCACCGGCGCGATCTGCCCGAGGACGTGTACCAGCACGTCGGCGGCAACTCGCGCAACAACCGCAACATCGCGATCTACGACCGCTTCATCATCAACACCAGCGACGACAGCTACGTGTTCGGCCTCGACGCCGCGACCGGCGAGATCGCCTGGGAGACGCAGATCTTCGACTACCGGGAGACCCCGGCCGGACACAGCTCGGGGCCGATCATCGCCGACGGCAAGGTGATCTCCGGGCGGAGCTGCCGGCCGCGCGGCGGGCCCGAGTCGTGCGTCATCGTCGCCCACGACGCGCTCACCGGCGAGGAGCTGTGGCGGCGGCGGACGGTGCCGGCTCCCGGCGAGCCGGGCGACGAGACCTGGGGCGGCGTGCCCTACGAGCAGCGGGTCCATGTCGGCACGTGGATGCCGGCCAGCTACGATCCCGAGCTGCGACTCATCTACCAGGGCACGTCGGTCACCTCGCCGGCCCCCAAATTCATGCTCGGCGGCGTCGAGAACACGCACCTGTACCACAACTCGACGCTGGCCCTCGACGTCGACACCGGCGAGATTCGCTGGTACTACCAGCACATGAACGACCACTGGGACCTCGATCATCCCTTCGAGCGCATCCTGCTCGACACGGCGGTCGCGCCGAACCCGGACGCGGTGAGCTGGATCAACCCGCGCATCCGGCCGGGCGAGGTCCGCAAGGTGATGACCGGCATCCCGGGCAAGACCG
>JAGWAH010000053.1:17567-18532 GCA_021296515.1 Acidobacteriota bacterium
AGAACGCCGAGGTGATCTTCACCGCCGAGGGGCAGCAGGTCCTCGCCTGCCCCAACATGCACGGCGGCAAGGACTGGGAGGCCGGCGCCTACAGCCCGCTCACCAACACCATGTACATGCCGCTGCGCAACATGTGCCAAAGGCTTCTGGCGACGACGTCGCCCGACGCCTCGCACAGCATCTACGCGCTGGCCGTCCGCCACGAGCTGGCGCCCGGCACCGAGCAGCTCGGCGCGGTCTATGCGATCTCCGCGGAGACCGGCGAAACGAAGTGGCTGCACCAGCAGCGGGCCGCGACCCTGTCGCTCGTCGCCACCGGCGGCGGCCTCGTCTTCGGGGGCGATGCGAACGGCCGCTTCCGCGCCTTCGATCAGGAGACCGGCGAGGTGCTGTGGGAGATCAACCTCGGGTCTCCCGTCTCCGGCTTCCCGATCAGCTACGCGGTCGACGGCCGCCAGTACATCGCGGTGGGCACGGGACCGGCCGCGACCACGGCGAGCTTCCTGCAGTTGACGCCCGAGCTGCGCCCGAGCAACGGAAACAACCTGTTCGTCTTCGCCCTACAGAACTGATTGTGATGCAAAGTATCGTCTTGTGAATAGTTTACGGAAATACAGAAAATGCAGTTACCGCCGGGGTAAACCCGCGTTGTCGTCTACCGACCGGCCTTCGACACTCCGTTGAACCGCACGGCCCTCTGTGGGCGGTAAACTCTCCTGCAGGAGGGCCGCCACTACGTGAGACGTGTGTGCCCGGAGACCGAGCAGCGGGGCCGCCAGGAGCAAGACGCCTGCGATTCGGTGTGCTTCACCTGCGGCCATCAGAGCCGATTCCCTTCGGCCGTCCCCGGAGCGGCCGATTGCTTTGGTCTCCGGGCAGCGACGAACTCCGTCACACCCGCCGCGCGGGTCGCTCCCGGCGGAATTGTCCTTGCAGGAAGGCTTCACGGGCGGCCGTCGGCCGCG
>JAGWAH010000054.1 GCA_021296515.1 Acidobacteriota bacterium
ACTCCTCGCGGGGCTGCCCGCGGTGTCTCTGGAAGGCCCCAAGGCCGTCCAGCGCGAACCCCGGCAGCAGCGGGGAGCACAACGTGTCTCCGCTGGCGAAAGTGTGCGCGACCACCGGTTCACCGTTCCGCAGCCGATGAACCCACACCGTCTCGGCCGCGGGATCGACCAGCCAGTACTCCGCCACGCCATGCATCGCATAGAGCGCGCGCCAGGTGAACCTGAAGGCGAGTTGCACGCTGGTCGCTAGCTGCTGCGCGACACGACGCGGAACGACCACCAGCGGTCCGGCCGAGGGCTGCCGAGCGGCGCCGGCGGGTTGGCCGGCTCCTCCAGCGAGTGCAGCTTGTCGAGTCTGGCGACCCAGGCCGCGTCGAGCTCGTCCGGGTCCATCGCTCGCGTCAGTTGGACCGGGTAGACGGTGCCGTCGAGGCGCAACCACGCCGTGCCGTCGTCGACCGCGAAGCCGGACCAGCGCTTGGTGTCGCAGTTCGAGCAGCTCAGGTACAGGTCTCCGCTCTCGTTGGCAAAGCAGTTCAGGTTGATGGCGTGCGGCAGCAGGCCGGCGCGGATCTGGATCTGGCACAGCGTCACCTGGTTCGCGAACGTCCAGTCGCTCACCGGCTCCTCGTGCTCGGCGCCGAACAGAACGGCCCCCGGCATGCGGTGACCACGCATAGAAACCGATCAACAGCACGACCACCAGGGCCACCGGAGCACTGATGGCGGGCCGGTCCAACGCCTTGTTGAGCAGGTCGCGAATGTCTACGCTCATCGGTGTGCCTCCCTCTGTGTCGTTTCGTCTTCCGCCGAACGAATCTCTCCGGCGCCGGAATCGAGTCCGGGCCGAACGAGCGTCGGGCGGGCTCCATCCCGCGCCCAGGCGGGATTCGGGGTCTGCACGATCGGACGCAGGTCCACCGCGTGGAACGACCGTGCCACCTGTGAGGCGTCCGCCCCGCCGTACGCGGTGGACCGCTGCCTCGGGATACGGCCCGCACCGCAGATCAGGGCCTCCATCCGCGCCGGCGACAGCTCCTGGCCGAACCCCGCGCCGGCCGCCCGCGTGATGCTCTCGTTCATCAACGTGCCGCCCAGGTCGTTCACCCCGGCGTTCAGGCAGGCGTGCACGCCGCGCGGCCCCATCTTCACCCACGAGGCCTGGATGTTCGTGACCAGCGGGTGCAGGGCCAGCCTGGCCACCGCGTGCATGAGCAGCGACTCGCGGAACGTCGGGCCGCGGCGCGCCTTCCCTTTCAGGTAGATCGGCGCCTCCATGTGCACGAACGGCAACGGCACGAACTCGGTGAACCCGCCGGTGCGCGCCTGCAGCGCCCGGACGCTCGCCAGGTGCCGCGCCCAGTGCCGGGGCCGGTCGATGTGGCCGTACATGATGGTCGCTGTCGTCCGGAAGCCGACCCGGTGCGCGGTCTCCATCACCTCGAGCCACTGTCCCGCCGTCAGCTTGTCGGGGCACAGGTCCCGCCGGACCTCGTCGTCGAGGACCTCGGCCGCGGTGCCCGGCAGCGTCCCCAGCCCGGCTGCCTGCAGTTGCCGCAGGAAAGTCTCCAGCGACACGCCGAGGGTGGCGGCTCCCTGCCAGACCTCCAGCGGCGAGAAGGCGTGGACGTGCATGTCGGGCACCGCCGCCTTCACCGTCCGGCAGATGTCCAGGTAGGTGGCGCCCGTGTACTCGGGATGGATGCCGCCCTGCATGCAGACTTCGGTGGCGCCGCGCTCCCAGGCCTCCACGCTGCGCCGGGCGATCTCGTCGAGGTCGAGGTCGTAGGGGGCGCCCCGCAGGTTCTCGCTCAGCTTGCCCTTCGAGAAGGCACAGAACCGGCACTTGAAGTAGCAGACGTTGGTGTAGTTGATGTTTCGGTTGACGACGTAGGTGACCTCGTCGCCGTTGACCTCGCGGCGCAGCGCGTCGGCGGCCCGCACCACCGCGACGAGATCGTCGCCGCGCGCCGAGAAGAGCGTCGCGATCTCCGCCTCGTCCAGCCCGTCGCCACGCGCTGCCTTCTCGCACAGCGCCCGCATCTTCGAGGTCGGGACCGGCGACGCCGGCTCCTGGAGGCGTTCCAGCAGCGGCGCGGGCAAGACCGCATCGGGGTCGCCGGGCGACCAGGCGCTCTCGCGCGCGAAGCCCTCCGCGTCGGACCCCTGCCGGACGGCCGGCCGCAGCGGCTCCGCCACCCAGGCATCGAGGTTCCTCACGTAGGCGGGATAGACCGTCAAGCGCTCGGTGAGCACCTTGCCCTCGCGGGCCGTCTCGCGGGCCAGCCGCTCGAGGTGTGGCCACGGCGCCTCGGGATTCACATGGTCGGGGGTGACCGGCGACACCCCGCCCCAGTCGTTGATGCCGGCCCGGATGAGGGCGCCGAAGCAGTGAGGGCTCAGGTTGGGCGGCGCCTGGATCGCCATGTCGGGGCCGAAGATCAGCCGCGCGCAGGCGATCGTCCATTGCAGGTCCTCGAGCGTCGGGTCCGGCGCATCCGCCATCCGCGTGCCCGGCTTCGCCCGGAAGTTCTGGATGATGATCTCCTGGATGTGGCCATGCTCGTCATGCAGGTCACGCAGCGCGAGCAGCGATTCGATGCGTTCTTGCCGGGTCTCGCCGATCCCGATCAGGATGCCGGACGTGTAGGGAATCGCCAGCTCCCCCGCCATCCGCATCGTCTCCAGACGCGCGTCCGGATCCTTGTCGGGCGAACCGTGGTGGGCGTGGCCGGGCTCCAGCAGTCGCCGGGAGACGCTCTCCAGCATCATCCCCTGCGACGGGCACACCTCGCGCAGGGCGAGCAGCTCGTCCCGCGTGACGACCCCCGGATTGGCGTGCGGCAGCAGGCCCGTGGCCTCGGACACCGCGCGGGCGCCGGCCGCCAGGTAGGCAATCGTCGTCGGGTAGCCCAGCACGTCCAGCTCGGCGCGCGCCTGCGGATAGCGCAGCTCCGGCTTGTCCCCCAGCGTGAACAGCGCCTCCTTGCAGCCGGCCGCGGCACCGTGCCGCGCCACCTCGACTACCTCGTCGAGCGTCATGTACGCCCGCTCGCCCGGGCGGGGCGGCTGGGCGAACGTGCAGTAGTGGCAGACGTCCCGGCACAGCTTCGTGAGCGGGATGAACACCTTGCGCGAGTAGCTGACCGGCCGGCCGAACCCGGTGTCGCGCAACTCGGCGGCGCGCCGCATGAGGGCTTGCAGATCGGTCTCCCGTGCGAGATCCAGAGCAGCCTCGCGCGACGGTCCGGTGTACATGCTGATGTCGTTCATCGTATCCCGCGGCAGCGGCCGGGCATCGCCCGCAGACGCTTATACCACGTCGGGAGCAGGCCGGAAACCACAGTGGACCGTTGCCCGACCCTCGAGTGGGAGATGATAAGCCGCGCCCCAGAGGCTCTCGGCGAGGCTCCGGAACGGTCGATCCATGCAAATGTGACTCGGCGGTCCGCATTTGCAAGGTTCTGGCTTCCACCGGACGGCGGCGCGCCTGCTGTCGACCGACGTATATGCCATGACATCATCTATTGTGATGCTAAGATGTCACCATGCGCAGCACAGTGAGAATCGACGACGACCTGATGATCGAGCTCAAGACCCGCGCGCATGCCGAGTCCGTCTCCTTGACGCGCATGCTGAATCGCATGCTCCGCGCCGGGTTGGCGCGGCGAGAGCCCGACGGACAGCGCACCAGGCGATTCAAGCAGAAGACGGTTTCTATGGGTCGTCCCACGGTCGACCTCGACAAGGCGCTGGCGCTGGCGACGCGGCTGGAAGACGAAGAAATCGCTCGCAAGCTGGCTCTCCGAAAATGAAGATCGTCGATCTGAACATCCTGCTGTACGCCGTGAATCCCGACGCCCCCCATCACGACCGGATCGTCGAGTGGTGGGAGGAACAGTTGAACGGCGACGAGTCCATCGGCCTTGCGTGGACCGTCACCGTCGGGTTCCTGCGGATCTCCACGCATCCCCGGATCTTCCCGTCCCCACTCACACCCCGGGAGGCCATCGGCCACGTCGACGCCTGGCTGGCGCTCGACATCGTGACGCTGCTCACGGAGAAGCGCGACCATTGGCGCGCGTTGCGCGATCTCCTGGCGGACGTCGGCGTCGCCGGGAACCTCGCGTCCGACGCCCACCTCGCCGCACTGGCACTGACGCACGGCGCTAGGCTGGCATCCTGCGACACGGATTTCTCCCGGTTCAGAAAACTGAGGTGGGAGAATCCCCTCCACGGCGCACCGTGAATCACCCTTCGCAGCGCACGTTCTTCGCCGCAACCCCGGTTGTGCTCCACGTCGTCTCGCCGTCGACCGGGAAGTCGGCCTCGAGTGCGACGGCCTCGACAATCGCGTCAGGGTCGCCTGTCAGCAACGCCGGCACCCCGCCCGCACTCAGAACCGCACGCTCAGCCCGACCTGCCCCCGGCGGGTATCGCCCAAACCGCTGCGCAGCGTCCCGTCGAAGTTGAACAGCAGCGATCCCACCGCGGTGTCGACGAAGTTGTCGGCGTTGGTCAGGTTGAAGATCTCCAGGATCGGCTCGAGGATCGCGCCGTTACCGAGGGCGAAGCGGCGCGAGACTCGGATGTCCCAGGTAAGGAAGGCATTGTCCCGCCGCAGCGTGTTGCGCGTGAGCACCGTCCCGTCCGCGCAGACGCGGTCCGACGGCTGCGCGGCCCGCATGCCCCGGTTGGCGCACTGCTCGGAGACGGGCGAGGCCGACAGGTAGCGGACGACGTTGTTCAGTTGCAGCTCGCCCGGCAGTGTGGCCAGGAGATAGCCACTCACCTGGTGGCGCCGGTCGCGGTCCGACCAGCCGTACTCCGGGGCCAGGTTGCTCGCGTCGGCGTAGCGGAGGACGAACGGATCGCGCTCGTTGTCGTCGTCGGAGCGGTCGAAGGCGAGCGTGTAGTGGGTCTCGAAGGTGAGCGGCCGGTTGCGGACCGCGCCGCGCCCGCGCAGCCCGAGGGTCAGCCCGTGGTAGCGGGACCGCGCGCTGCTCTCGGCCACGGTCAGCGCGTTGATGCCGCCGCCGGCCGGGTGCGTGCCGATCCCGAACGGCGAGCCGAACACCGGATCGTTGCGGTTGACGAAGCGGAAGAGATCGTCGGTCCGTGCGTGGACGAAGGTGGCGCTGGCCGCCACGCCGCGTCCGATGTCGCGGTCCAGGCCCGTGCTGAACGACCAGGTGCGGGGCAGCTCCAGATTGCGGTCGGCGACCTGGATGTCCGGCAGGAACGGGGGCGCGCTCGACGCATCGATCAGCTCGTCGATGGGCGGCACCGGGCCGAGGGCCGGCGTGGCGGGGCTGCTGCGGAAGAGCACCTGCTGGAACGCGCCGTTGGTCGTCAGGTGCTGGGCGAAGACGAGCATCGGGATGCGGGCCACGTACGATCCGCCGTTGGCCCGCAGCACGGTGCGCCCGTCGCCGGCGAGGTCCCACGCCAGCCCGACGCGCGGCTGGAAGTTGTCGAGGTCGTCCGGGACCCGGCCGTCGGACGGGAACCGGGGATCGTCGAGGTACGGCGCGAAGAACGCGTCCCGCGGCTCGACGAACACGTCCGGGTGCCAGGTCCCCTCCCAGCGGAGCCCCAGGTCCAGCGTCACCCGGTCGTGCGGGTGCCAGGTGTCCTGCAGGAACACGCCCAGCTCGTGGGTCCGGAACTGCTGGCGTCCCAACTGCCCGGCCGGAACGCCGGGCACGGTCGCCGCCTGCAGATAGAGCAGGACCGGCCCGACGACGCCCGCTCCCGCCGGACACGCCCCGAGCGTGCTCGAGGACCCGTCCGAGCAGGTAACGTAGCTGCTCCCGTGGCCGGCGAAGCCGATGAAGCCGTCGACCGAGTCGAAGATGTAGCGGCCGTTCGCCAGCCCGATGAACTGCTGCTCGGCGCGGGTCCGGTTGTACTCGATCCCCGCCTTGAAGAGATGGTTGCCGCTGGCGAACGAGACGTTGTCGACCACCTGCAGCCGCGTGTCGAACGACGGATCTATCGGCAGGAAGAACGGCAGGCCGATCCGGAAGCCGTCGGCGAAGTCCATCGAGATGTCGGGGAACGGCCGGCCGCCGAGCGCGTCGAACTGCGGCGGACCGGCATGGCGCGCGCCCGACAGCAGCGGTCCCTGGTACAACCGGGGCCGGTCCTCGCGCGCCCACTGGATGCGCAGCTCGTTGGACAGCGCGTTGGTGAGCAGCGAGCGCAGGCTGCCGTTGAAGGCGTTCGACTCGTCTCCCTCGATGCCGTTGGCCGACGCCCCCCAGGCGTCGACGTCGAAGGTGCCGTTCACCTGCTCCGCCCACGTGTAGTTGTACTTGAACGACGCCTGGTGCCGGCCGTCGAGGTTGAAGTCGAGCTTGGCGAGCAGCGACCGCGCGTCGTCGGTGCGCCGGATCGGCCCGAACTCGTCCTCGAACAGCCCCGGCCAGCGCGTCTGCAGGAAGCTGTCGAGCCGCTCCAGGTTCGCCGCGTTCACGACGTGGCGCGTCGCCTGCTTGGTCTCGTCCGACACCTGCTGGTCGTAGGCCAGGAAGAAGAAAGCCCGGTCGCGCACGAGGGGACCTCCCAGCGTGGCGCCGGCCTGATTGCGGCCGAAGTCGGACTTCCCGCCTCCCCGTGCGGCCGGAAACGGCGCCGCGATCTCGTCCCACTGGCCGAAGTAGTGCGCCGAGCCGCTCAGGTCGTTGGTCCCCGACTTCGTGATCACGTTGACGAACCCGCCGGTCGAGCGGCCGAACTCGGCGGTCGCCCCCTGGTTCACCACCACGAGGTCCTCGATGGCGTCCTGGTTGAACGTGAAGGCGGGCCGCTGCCCGCCCCGCTGCTCGCCGAAGAACGGATTGTTGAAGTCCGCCCCGTCGACGATGAAGTTGTTGAAGATGCCGCGCTGGCCGCCGATGTTCAGCTCGTCGCCGTCCGGTCCCTGCGAGATCGACGCGCCGGGGGTGAGCAGGGTCAGGTTCAGGTAGTTGCGGCCGTTGCTCGGCAGGCCGTCGACCACGTCCTCCTGGATGCGCTGCGAGCGGGTCACGTCAGTGGTGTCGATCACGCGCGGCGCTTCGCTGACGACGGTCACCGTCTCGGCCGCCACGATGCGCAGCTCGACGGACAGGTCGAGCATCCCTCCGACCCGCAGAATCGCACCTTCGATGCGCTCGGTGCCGAACCCGGCGGCTGCCGGCGCCACGGTCAGGTCGTAGGCGCCCGGCGGGAGCAGAGTGCGGACGAAGGTGCCCGACGAACCTGTCTCGACCGTCGTCAACAGATCGGTGTCGCGGTTCTGGATAACGATCACCGTTCCCGGCACGGGGTCGCCCGCCGGATCGCGGACGGTGCCGCGGATGACGCCGGTGGTAGTCCCGGCCTGCGCCAGGAGACCTGGCGCGTCCAGGCAGGTCAGCGCCGCCAGCAGAACCGCGGCGACCCCACCGCGGATGTTGTGCCGCGATGACATGTATCGAAACGCGTGCAGTACGGATGGTGTCATGGCGCGTGTCGGCACAAGAGGAAGCTGACGCTGCGCCCGGCGCAGGACTCGGACACGTTACATCAACACATCAGTGAAGCACGCATCTGATGTATCCTGTACGGGCATCAAATGAGAACCACGCTGGACATCGACGATCCTCTCCTTCGAGAGTTGAAGCAGCTCCAGGCAAGGGAGGGCAAATCCCTGGGCCGGCTCGTGTCCGACCTCCTGGCGCAGGCGTTGAAGGCGGATGCAACGCCCACCGCCGCGTCTCCCCCTGTCTGGATCGCCAGACCGATGGGCGCCCGGATCAACCTGGAGGACAAGGAAGCAGTGTACCGCGCCCTGGACCGGTGAACGCTGCGGAATCGAGCCCGGTCATGAGCTATTCGCTGGACGTCAACATCCTTCTCTACTCGTCCGACGCGTCCAGTCCGTTCCACGCCAAGGCCACGCGGTTTCTGCAAGCCTGCATGCGTCGACGCGACGTGTTCTACTTGACGTGGCCGACGATCATGAGCTACCTGAGGATTGCCACCCATCCATCCATCTTCGATGAGCCTCTTCGGCCGGAAGAGGCGATGGCGAACGTGGAGACCCTGCTCGATCTGCCTCACTCGCGCTGCCTCTCCGAAGAAGACGGCTTCTGGGATACGTGGCGTGCGACGGCCGCCGAGACTCCGGTGCGCGGCAACCTGGTACCGGACGCCCACCTGGCCGCGCTGCTCCGTTTCCATGGTGTCCGCAGGTTATATACGCACGATCGCGACTACCGCAGATTCGACTTCCTCGAAGTCCTGGATCCACTCGCTTGACGGGCAGGACCCCATGACGCGCTCCGGCGGACCCACGGACACGGCCGGCAACCGCTACGAGCACTGGTGGACGCTGGCCGAGTGCGTGCGCCTGCTGCACGGTGCCGCCGCGACCCTGCGGATCGAAGCCCTCGCGGCAGGTCGCGCGGAGCTGATCGTGACCACGGACGTGGAGCGGGAGGTCCACTACGCGCGACTCCATCATCCGGCCGGCGCATTGAGCCTCACGGCTCTCGACAGCGCGGGCGGGCCGCTGCAGACCGCCGGCGACCGTCTGCCCGGCAACGACGACCGGTTCGTCCTGGTGTCCGGCAGCGCCGCGCCGGAGCTATCCGGCCCCTGCGCGGCGGCGGCGGGCGCGGACTCCCCGGACGCATTCGAACGCGAGTGGCTGACGACCCGCGCCCGCCGGGAATGGTTCGCCAGGCTGCTCCGCTGCTGGGTCTGCGAAGCGCCGGCGGCGGTCGACCGGCTGCGGCGGATCGAGATCCGGACGGTCGGCGAGCGGGAGATCGAGAAACAGGTGCGCGGGGGGCTGCAGACGCTGTTCGCCGCGGACCCCGGCACGCTGGTCGCACGGCTGCTGGCGATCGTGGAAGGCTCCCGGCAGCGCACGTTGACCCGCCGGGAGATCGTCGAGCGGCTCGCCCGGCGTGGATTCCGGCCCCGCCGCCTGCACGAGCCCGGCCGCGCGGGCGCCGCGGTGGCGCGCGCGACGGACCGCTACCTGGACGGCGCGCGCCGGCGGCTGATTCGGGGCACGGTGCTGCCGCGGGAGGCGGCGGCGAAGCTGAAGGCGCGTCTGGCAGGAACGGCGAGCGAGAGCGTCCTCACCGGGAGGGCCGGAACCGGCAAGACCGCCTGCGTCGTCGACGTGGTGGATGCCGCGCGTGCGAACGGCCTGCCGGCTCTGGCGTTCCGGCTCGACCACGTGATCACGCCGACGACCGCCGCGGACCTGGGACGCCACCTTGATCTCGAAGAGTCGCCGGTCCTCGTGCTCGCCGAGGCGGCCCGGGCGGCCGGACGGGCCGGTGTCCTGATCGTCGACCAGGTGGACACGAGCGCCGACCCGTCCGGCGACGGCTCCGGCGACGGCCGCCTCATCGAGCTGGTGATGCAGGAAGCGCGCGGGATCCGCCCGCGGGCGCCGATCCACGCCGTCGTCGTCTGCCGCGCCTTCGACTGGCGGAACGACCCCGGCCTGCGGCGGCTTCTGCCCGCTGCGGAGGCGCGGATCGACGTATCCGAGCTCGACCGCCTCGAGGTCGAGGAGACTCTGGCGGGAGCGGGACTCGATCCGGGAACGTTCGGAAACGGCGAACTGGAGATCCTGCGGCTTCCCCAGCACTTGCATCTCCTGCTCGAAAGCGGGGCCGATGCGTCGAGGCCGCCGGCGTTCGCCACGACGACGGCCCTGTTCGACAGGTACTGGACCGCAAAGCGCCGCGCCGTCGCCGCCCGTGCCGCGCAGCAGCCGGACCAGTGGATGACCGTCGTCAGGATTCTCTGCGAAGAGATCGCTTCCACGCGCAAACGCACCGTCCCGATGGAGCGGCTGGACGAGGTCTCCCCCGCGTACCTGGAGCACCTGGCGGCGGCGGGCGTGGTGACCGTCGACGGGCGTCGCTGCGGGTTCGGTCACGAGAGCCTCCTCGACTACTGCGCCGCGCGCGTGTTCTTCAATCGGCGGGAGTCGCTGGTGTCGTCTCTGGAGGGCTCGTCCCAGCACCTGTCCCACCGCACCCGGATCCGGCAGACGCTGGCGTATCTGCGGGACGCGGACCCGTCCCAGTACGCGCGGGAACTGCGCGGGCTGCTCGCCGGCGAGCGCATCCGGCCGCACGTCAAGGATCTCGCGTTCGCGACCCTCGCCGACGTCCCGGATCCGACCGGGCGGGAGTGGACGATCTGGGAGAAGTGGATCGCGCCGGCGTTGCGGGCGATCGGGGACGACGCCGCGAACCCGGACCCGTTGTCGGCGCTCGCGTGGCGGCGCTTCTTCGATTCGGCGTCGTGGTTCGCGTTCACCGATCGGCACGGCCCGACCGCCGGCTGGCTGGCCTCGGACAACGACCGTCTGGCCGGCGCCGCCGTGGGCTATCTGCGGCGGCACCATCGCCACACTCCCGATCGGGTCGCCGCCCTGCTGGAGCCCTATGCCGATCTCGGCGGCGCGTGGACCCCACGGCTGCGCGCCTTCATGGAGTGGGCCGACCACCACGCGAGCCGCCGTCTCTTCGAGCTGTTCCTGCGCCTCGTCGACAACGGCACGCTGGACGAGTCTCGTGGCCGGACCGCGGCGAACGCCACGTTCTGGAGCATGCTCCAGGACCTGGGCGAGCACCGCCCCGAGTGGGTGCCGGAGGTCGTGGCGCACCGCTTCCGCCGCCGCATGGCCGTGCTGAAGGCCACGAGCCAGGACCTGGGAAGCCCCGAGTTGCCGGGCTACGACGACCACGCGGCGGCGCTGTTCGCGCGGTCCGCCGAGCACGCGCCCGGCGCCTTCGTGGAGCACGTGCTGGATCCGGTGCTCGATTTCTCGGACGCCACCCTGACCGGCGGCAGTCCGCCGCGGCACGACGCGGTGTGGCCGATCGTCGCCAGGACGGAGTATCCGGAGGCCGACCATGCCTGCCTCGACGCACTGGGGGCGGCGCTGGCGGCCGTCGCGCGCGCCGGCGAGAAGGCCTTGGCGGACACCGTCGCGGACCTGCGCCGCCGCGAAACCCACGTCGCGAACCGTCTGTTGCTGGCGCTCTACGCCGGATCGGGCGCGCGGCACGCGGACGAGGCGGCGACGTTGCTGTGCGACGAGCCGTGGCGTTTCCAGTGCGGGTTCTCCGACAGCCCGCAGTGGTACGCGACGGAGACGATTCGGGCCGTGGTTCCGCACTGCGCCAGGGAATCGCGCGAGCGTCTCGAGCGCGCGCTGCTCGACTACGTTGCCCCCGACGAGCGCGGCATCCGCGGCTACCGGCAGGCCGGCCGGGCCCGCCTCGCCCTGCTCTCCGCACTGCCCGCCGAGCTGCGCAGCACCGGTGCGAACGCCGCCGTGCAGGCGCTCGAGCGCAAGTTCGGGAAGGACGGAGACAGTCGGCAGACGATCGCCGTCGATTCGGTCGAGCCCCCGATCGACCGGCGTGCCGCCGAGACCATGAGCGACGAGCAGTGGCTCGGGGCCATCGCACAGCATCACCCCGGGGGCCGGGCGCCGGCATCGCGCGACGAGCTCAAGGGGGGCGAGTGGGAGCTGGCGGGGCACCTCGAAGCGCGCGCCGCCGAAGATCCCGATCGCTTCGCGCAGCTCGCGCTGAGGCTGCCTCCGAACGCGCACCCGGTATACCTGGACCGGGTCCTGGCCGCTCTGAAGACCGCCGCCGCCCCGCCCGCACTCAAGCTCAAGCTCTGTCAGAAGGCCTTCGCGGAGTCGCGCGGCGCCTGCGGGCGCTCGATCGCCGATGTGCTCGGGAGCATCCGCGAGCCCCTGCCGAACGACGCCGTGCGCATGCTCCACTGGCTCGCCACCGAGCACGAGGACCCTGCCACGACTGCGTGGCAGGAGGAAGAGGTCGGCATCGACACGGCGCGCGGGAGCGCGGCCGACGCATCGTCGAGGACGCCGCCTGCATCTCCCGATTCCGGGTCACGCTCGACCGTCTGATTCGGGACCCGAGCGCCTCGGTGCGGGCGTGCGCCGCGGCGGCGATCCGGGCCGTCGCCGACCGCGATCCGGCCCTCGGCATGACGCTCTTCAATCGCCTCGACCTGTCCGAGGATCGCCTGCTGGCCAGCTCCCAGGTCTACGGCTTCCTCCGCGACAGCCTGCGAGACCGCTTCGCCGACGTGCGCCCCGTCGTCGAGCGCATGCTGCAATCGTCCGCGGCGGAGGTCTGCGAGCCTGGCCAGCCTCGGCGCGCTGGAGCACGCCGGCGCAGTCGGTCCTTCCACCGGCGCCACCCAACCCGCCGTCGCCGCGATGAGCGCCGAGCCGGAGCACCGCAGCGCCGCCGATCTGGCCGCCGACGCCGCCCGCGGCGGCGCCGCGCACCGCCTCGGGGTGGCGCATGTGGCCGCCGCCAACCTTGCGATTCCGGAGTACCGGCGCTGGTCGGCCGCGACGCTCACTGCGCTGTTCGACGACGACGACGCCGGGGTGCGACGCCGGGCGGCGTCCTGCTTCCGGCACGTGCAGGACGAGCCGCTGGACATCTACGGCAATCTCATCGAGGCGTTCAGCGCCAGCAAGGCCTTCGGCGACGACCCCACGTCGATTCTCGACACGCTGGAGGCGTCGCGCGAACCGCTGCCGGGTGCGACCTGCACGGTGTGCGAGAAGTTCCTCGACGGCTTCGCCGACGAGGCGCGGGACGCGCGCAGCGACCGCCACGCCGACGCGCTCACTGTCGCGACGCTCGCCTTCCGGCTCTGCCGCCAGCACGAGGACGACGAGTGGGCGAAGCGCGCGCTGGACCTCGTCGACCGCCTCTGCCTGCTCCGGATCGGCGACGCGCGAGGCGCGCTCGACGAGTTCGAGCGCTAGGATGCTGACGAAGCTCACCGTTCGAAACTTCAAGCGCTTCGGCGAGGTCGAGATCGAGCTCGGCGACCCGGTGGTCTTCATCGGCCCGAACAATTCCGGAAAGACCTCCGCGATGCAGGCGCTGGCGCTGTGGGACATCGGCCTCAAGCGCTGGAACGAGAAGCGATCCGGCAAGAGCACGCCCGAAAAGCGCCCCGGCGTGACCGTCAACCGCCGTGACCTCGTGGCGATCCCGATTCCGGACGCGAACCTGCTGTGGCGCGGGATGCACGTGCGGGACGTACGTCGGGAGGACGGCCGGCAGACGACCAGCAACATCCGCATCGATCTCGTCGTCGAGGGCGTGACGGCCGACGAGCGCTGGATCTGCGGACTCGAATTCGACTACGCGAACGAGGAGTCCTTCTACTGCCGGCCGCTACGCGAGAACGACGGCAGGACGCCCGACCGCATGCCGGTACCCGATGCGGCGGCAGGCGTCCGCATCGCCTTCCTCCCCCCGATGTCGGGGCTCGCGGCCACGGAGACGAGGCTCGATCAGGGCGCCGTGAACGTCCGCATCGGCGAGGGACGCACCGCCGAGGTGTTGCGCAACCTCTGCTTCCGCATTCACGAAGAGCAACCGGAACGGTGGAACGGACTCGTCGAGCACGTTCGAAGCCTCTTCGGGGCGGAACTCGATTCTCCGCGCTACATCCCCGAGCGGGGCGAGATCGTGATGAGCTACCGCGAGCAGGGCGCGCGGCTCGACCTGTCGTCATCGGGCCGGGGCCTGCAGCAGACGCTGCTCCTGCTGGCGTACATGTACGCGAATCCGGGCGCCGTCCTGCTTCTGGACGAGCCGGACGCACACCTGGAGATCCTGCGGCAGCGTCAGATCTACCGGCTGCTCACGGACGTCGCGGCCGAGAGCGGCAGCCAGATCATCGCCGCCAGCCACTCCGAAGTACTGCTGAACGAGGCGGCCGGGCGCGACATGGTCGTGGCGTTCGTCGGCCCGCCGCACCGCATCGACGATCGCGGCAGCCAGGTCCTGAAGGCGCTTCGCGACATCGG
>JAGWAH010000055.1:0-1725 GCA_021296515.1 Acidobacteriota bacterium
GTCCGAACCCCGGGATCGGAAGTGGCCCCCTCGACCCCGCAGTTCCAGCTCAGGTTGTCGTCGGACCCGTCGCGGTTCAACTCGCCGTTCGCCTCGTTGCGCTTCTCCTCGTAGCTGACCAGGTCGTCGAGCGTGAACCCGTCGTGCGCGGTCACGAAGTTGATGCTCGCCGAGGGCCGCCGCCCATCCTTCTCGTACAGATCGCTGCTGCCCGCCAGCCGCGTTGCCAGGTCGGCCACCTGCCCCTCGTCGCCGCGCCAGAAACGGCGCACGGTGTCGCGGTAGCGGCCGTTCCACTCCGTCCACAGGACCGGGAAGTTGCCCACGTCCCAGGGCTCGGCGATCAGCTTGACCTGCGAGAGGACCGGGTCCTGGTGAATGATGTCGAAGAAGGCGCCGAGCCGGTCCACCTCGTACAGCTCGCGGGCGAGGGCGCTGGCCAGGTCGAAGCGGAACCCGTCGACGTGCATCTCCAGCACCCAGTACCGCAGGCTGTCCATGATCAACTGCAGCACGCGCGGATGGCGGGCGTTGAGCGTGTTGCCGCAGCCGGTGAAGTCCTGGTACTCGCCGGCGTCCTCCGGCTGGAGGCGGTAGTAGGAGCGGTTGTCGATGCCGCGCAGCGACAGCGTCGGCCCCGCGCGGCCGCCCTCCGCGGTGTGGTTGTAGACCACGTCCAGGATCACCTCGAGCCCGGCGCCGTGCAGCCGGCGCACCATGGTCTTGAACTCCGCCACGGCACGGTCCGGGGCCGTCGCGAGACGCACGTCGGGGGCGAGGTAGGCCAGCGTGTCGTAGCCCCAGTAATTCGTCAGGCCGGCGCCGACCAGCCGTCGCTCGCTCGCCGACTGGTGAACCGGCAGGAGCTCGATCGCGGTCACCCCGAGGTCCTCGAAATGGCGGATCGCCGCGTCCGACGCCAGCCCCAGGTACGTGCCCCGCAACGACTCCGGCACGCCCGGATGACGCGCCGTGAAGCCCTTGACGTGGACCTCGTAGATGACCGTGTCGTGCCACGAAATCCGCGGGCGCCGATCGCCGGCCCACGTGAAGGCGGGATCGAGCACCGCGGCGAGAGGGGCGTACGGCGCACTGTCCCGCGGGTCCGCGGCCAAGTCGCCCGCAGGGTGGTCGAGGGGATAGCCGTAGACCGCGTCGTGCCAGCGCAGGGTGCGGCCGATGCGCTTCGCGTACGGGTCGAGGACCACCTTGGCCGGGTTGAAGCGATGACCCGCCGGCGGATCGTACGGCCCGCTCACCCGGTAGCCGTACAATCGCCCCGGGGTGACGTCGGGCAGATAGCCGTGCCACACGAGATCGGTCCGTTCCGGGAGCGCGATGCGGGCGGTCTCGCGTATCGCGTCAGCGGCCTCGAAGAGGCAGAGCTCCACCTTCTCGGCATGCTCCGAGAAGAGCGAGAAGTTGACGCCCATCCCGTCCCAGGTCGCCCCGAGCGGGTACGGCTTGCCGGGCCGGATTCTCATGGAACGCGGGACGACACCGTGCGGTTCCGGCGCGCGTCGGTCGTGCGGATGCGAGGCATCGGCGACGGCCTCGAGGCGGCTTCCGCAGGGACAGCAGGCGTCAGCGTCCCTCGTAGATGAGCCCGATGATCTGCTCCACCCGGTTCGCCGGCGCCTGGAAGTCGCTGAACTCCTCCGGCACCGAGTAGGCGGCCGCCGTCTCGGCGACGCTCCGCCCGGCCGCGGCCCCCTCCTGCGCACG
>JAGWAH010000055.1:1745-2567 GCA_021296515.1 Acidobacteriota bacterium
TCGTCCCAGGCCAGCGGATCGTCGGCGTGCCCGGGGATGATGGTGTCGACGTTCTCGATGGTGTCGACGGCGTTCTGCAGCGTCGAGGCGAACTCGGTCGCGCTGCCGTTGGTGTTGTCGGCGTCGATGAACGGCAGCCCCTTGCGCGCCATCATGTCGCCGGTGTGCATGGCGCGGGCCTCGCGGAACACGACCCAGGTATCGCCGTCCGTGTGGCCCCGCCCGAAGTAGTAGAGGTCGATCTGATCGGGCCCGCTGAACAGCGAGGTCCGGTTCTCGAAGGTGATCTTCGGCAGGTAGCGGCTGTCGTCGCCGGTGAACGCCTCGCAGTTCTTGATCGAGCCGCCCTCGAACCCGGCGCCGTCGTCGCAGTCCGGACTGGCCATGTGCGCCGCCGTGTTCTCGTGCACCACGAAGTCGACAGTGTCGGGGAACTCGGTGTTCGCCCCGCTGTGGTCCCAGTGCGTGTGGGTGTTGATGATGGTCGTCACCGGCTTGTCGGTGATCTCCCGCACCGCGGCCAGGATGTCCTCGCCGTAGCCGCGGATCTTGGTGTCGACCAGCGCCACCCCCGACGCCGTCACGAGCACCGCCGTGTTCCCGCCGGTGCGCATCCCCTGCTCCGCCGGATCGGACGTCAGCACGTAGAGGTTCTCCGCCAGCTCCAGCGTGCGGATGCGAAACCGGTCCTGCCGCGCCTCGTTGGCGACGACGGCGACCAGGACGCCGGCCACCGTCAGCGTCGTCAGGCAAAGTGTGCGTCTCATCTCGATCGCCTCCTCCATGAGCCGCCTATTGTGCCCGATCCGGCTCCGGTGGACA
>JAGWAH010000055.1:2778-22623 GCA_021296515.1 Acidobacteriota bacterium
GAAGTCCTGCACGTCGGATAGAATCGGGATCATAGTCCCGCAAGACGATCGCGGACGCTTCCGATGCTCTGCACTTCAATTCGCTCGCGCGCGGCGATCACGGGCAGCGCCCTGCTCGCCACGGCGCGCTCGACGGCCGCCTGCGGGACGGGTACGGACTCGCCGGCCGGACCAAGCCCGACCGTCCAGCCGCCGGCCACGACCGAGCGAGACGCGCTGGTCGCCCAGTACAACGCGGCCGGCGGTCCGGACTGGACCGACACGACCAACTGGCTGAGCAGCGAGCCGCTGGACACCTGGTACGGCGTCGAGACCGAGAACGACCGCGTGACCAGGCTCGACCTGTGCGGTCCCGACGGCAACAACCTGCGGGGCACGATCGCGCCCGAGCTGGGAAGCCTGACCGCCGCCACGGACCTGCGCCTCTCGAACAACTTCCTGACCGGCACGATCCCCTCTACGCTCGGGGAAATGACCGCACTCGAGATCCTGCGCCCCGACCAGCGGGCGGGATGCGAGCGCGGCGAGCTGCCCGAGCTGACCCGCCGAACCCGTTGAGCTTCATGACCCGACGCATCTTCGCGCGGCACTCGAGTCCGGAGGGATCCAGGGTGCGGGCTCGCCGGCCGGCGGCCGTCCCGGCAGCGCTCCTCCTGACGTTGAGCGTCGGCGTGGGGCCCGTAGCGGCATCCGGGCTGCGCGTTTCGCGGAACTCGCCCTCGACTGCGTGCACCGCGAGTACCCGAACAAGATCGCGCATGTTCTCGACGGCGATGGCGATGCGCGTCCGCCCCGCGAGCTGACCCCGGCCTTCTACGGCTGCTACGACTGGCACTCCTCGGTGCACGGGCACTGGCTCCTCGTCCGACTGGCGCGGCTCCATCCGCGCGCGGAGACGGCGGCGGCGTCCCGCGCGGCGCTGGCGCGGAGCCTGACCGCGGCCAACCTGCAGGGCGAGGCGGCGTACATGCAAGCGCCCGGCCGCACCAGCTTCGAGCGGCCCTACGGCCTCGCGTGGCTGCTGCAGCTCGGAGCCGAGTTGCGCGAGTGGGACGATCCCGACGCGCGCCGTTGGCGGCAGGCGCTGGCGCCGACCGAGACGCTGGCCGCGGAGCGGATCCGGGACTGGCTGCCGAAGTTGACGCATCCGATCCGGAGCGGCGAGCATTCGCAGACGGCGTTCGCGTTCGGACTCATCCTGGACTGGGCGCGGCGCGCGGGCGACGGCGACATGATCACGCTGCTCGAGAAGCGGGTCGCCGACTACTATGCCGCGGACTACGACTGCCCGCTGCGCTACGAGCCGTCCGGGCAGGACTTCCTCTCTCCCTGCCTGGCCGAGGCCGATCTCCTGCGCCGGGTCCGCTCCCCGGCCGCGTTCGCCGACTGGCTGACCGGATTCCTGCCGGGGATTCCGGCGGACGGCAGCGCCCAGTGGCTCGAGCCGGCCGTGGTGACCGACCCGACCGACGGCAAGCTCGTGCACCTGGACGGGCTGAACCTGAGCCGCGCCTGGATGCTGGAAGGCATCGCCTCGGGATTGCCCGCGGATGACGACCGGCGGCACGCCCTCCTCGCCGCGGCGGCCGTTCACCGGGCGTCGGGACTCGCCGCGGTCACCGGCGTCACGTATGAGGGCGGCCACTGGCTGGGCACCTTCGCGACGTATCTGATCACCGGCCGGGGCGTGGACGCGTCCACCGCGCCCTGACCGGCGGCCGGGCATCGCTGGACGCCGTCGCTTCGTCGCGCCGGGCCGGCCGAGCGGACGCAGGTACGTTCAGCCCGGCGCTACAGGAGATTCGCGCCGCGCAGGATCTTCGCCGTCGAGATTGCCTGCCCCGCGTGCCGCGTGCAGTGCTCGGCCGCGTGGAAGATCAGGCCCAGGGTCGTGCTCGGGAGGCCGGCGCGGCCCACTTTCCTCGGCGCCAGCAGGTCCTCGCTCGAGGTGTCCCGCAACTGGTCCAGCGCGCGCTCGATGGACGCGTACGCACCCGCTGCGACGTCGTCCAGCGCTTGGCCGGTCTCGCCCTCGGCGCGTGCGGCGGTCTTCTGGGCGTCGGACAGCTCTTCGCCCCGCGCGTAGGTCAGCAGGCGATCGAGCGCCCCGCCCGCATGGCGCACGTGAAACCCGACCGACGCCGCGCCGCCGGGACGCTGCCAGACGTGCTCGGCCGGCACGGACGAGACCAGCCCCTCGATGTCCTCGCGTGCCTGTATGAGGGCGTGCACGGCCGGCATCAGCAGCGGCTCGAAGCCTTCCACGGGGCCGCGGAGCCAAGCTTCAGGTTGCATGTTCATCCGCCGATCATAGTTGCCCCATTCGCGGCGCGGCTGCCCTCCGAAGGGTGACATGCCTTCCGCTGTTCAGGAAGGCCTCGACAGCGGTCCGAGCGAGAAGACGGTTCCGTCCATCATGGAAGAAGTCGAGGAGAGACTTCGGAGAGATGGGCGACCATAGTCTCTCGCGAAAGGCCGCCGCCGACATCGAGGGCATCTACGCCTACACGATCGAACAACACGGAGTGGCGCCGGCCTGGCAGTAATGCACGAATGGACGTGTCGCGAGGTATGTGATCCAGCGGGGAGCGATGCGCGTGCAGGTTGCATTCGGCAGCCATTCGGCTACACTCTTGCGGACCGTGGGCCATCGCCGTTCGCGCACATTCCACGCCGCGCCGCGGGCCTGCGAGGAGAGCCTGGGATGACTGGACGAAGATCGGATGCGGGAGTCCCCGACCGCGCAGCGAGTCGGCGGGAGTTCTTCAAGCTGCTGGCCGCCAGCCCGTTGCTGGGCCTGGCCTCGGCGGGCCTGCCGGCCAACTGGCAGCGCGCGCTCGCCCACGAGGCGGAGCGGGGCGCAGCCGCCGGCCCCTCCCCGGCGCCGCGCTGCGCCGAGTGCGGAGCGGAGATGCTGCAGTCGCTGGTGCAGCCTCGGTTCGGCGCCGGGCAGGACCCCGTGCTGCCTCCCCAGAACGCGATCGAAGACCAGTTGACGGGTCAGGTCATCGAGTCGCCGGACGACGCGATCAACGTCTGGGACTTCGAGCGTGCGGCGCATGGCAGCAACCTGGCCCAGCACTGGGACTACCTCCACATGGGGGTCGACGACTACGAGACGCGCAGGGCGAACCGGGAAGGCTTCCAGCGCCTGATGCTGCGTCCCCGGCGGCTCGGCGGCGAGGCGCTGGCGGAGATCGACACCTCGACCGAGCTGTACGGCCGCCGCTGGGCCTCGCCCCTCTTCCTGTGTCCGGTCGCGAGCCTCGAGGCTTACCACACGCAGGGCGAGAGCGGCGCCGCCCGGGCCGCGCGGCCGCGAGACATCCTGCAGATGCAGTCGCACCAGAGCTCGCAGTCGTACGTCGAGATCGCCGAGGCGCGCGGCGAGCCGCACTGGTTCCAGATCTACACGACGCCCGACTGGAACGTGAACAAGCGGGTCATCGACCGCGTGGCCAGCGCGGGCTGCCCCGCCCTGGTGTGGACCATCGACCTGCTGGGCGGCAGCAACCGCGAGCTGCAGCGGCGCACGCTGTCCGGCGAGGGCTACTCGTCGGTGCTGTGCCAGAGCTGCCACCAGCACCACCCGGACTACCTGCGCCCGATGCGGGCCGGCCTCGAGGGACCGGAGGGTCCGCGGTATCCCTACACCTGGGACTACATCAAGCGCCTGAAGGACGCCAGCGACATGAAGCTCATCCTGAAGGGCATCATGACGGCCGAGGGCGCCGAGCAGGCGGCATCTTCGTATCCAACCACGGCGGCCGGGCGGTGAACAGCATGTGGTCGTCGATAGACTCGCTGCCCGAGGTCGTCAACGCGGTCCGGGGGCGGGTGCCGGTGTTCATCGACAGCGGCGTGCGCCGCGGCACCGACATCTTCAAGGCGCTGGCGCTCGGCGCCGATGCGGTCGGCATCGGCCGCCCCTACGTGTGGGGCCTCGGCGCCTTCGGTGAGGACGGCGTCGGGAAGGTGATCGATCTGCTGCTCGCGGAGCTGCGGATCGCCATGCGGCAGACGCGCACGACGTCGACCGACCAGATCACGTCGCGCTTCGTCATGGAGGGGAAGAACCCCATCATGATGCGCGACAACCGGTTCGGCTTCGGGCTGTAGGTTCGTCGGCGCGCGGCCCCGGCCCGCTCGGTCGGGGTTGCGCTCCGGCACGGCAACGCGGAGGATTCCAGGATGGTCGTCGCCTTTCGAACACGTCTCATGCCCGGCTTCGTGACCGCCGTTGCCGCCGGTCTCGCGTTGCTGGCCGGGTCCCCGGCGGCGGCGCAGCAGTCCACGGTCGACTTCACCGTGTCCGGCACGTCGACCGTCCGGGGCTGGACCTGCTCGGTGAGCGGGACCGCCGCGGTGACTCCCGGCTCGTCCGCGCCGGCGCCCGGCTTCGCCGACGGGGTGCAGTCGGCGACGCTTACCGTACCGGTGGCCGACTTCGAGTGCCCGGACGAAACGATGACCGAGCATCTCATGGAGGCAATGAAGCCGGCCGAGTTCGCCGAGATCACCTTCCAGCTCGACAGCTACGACGCCTCCGGCCAGGGCGCCGAAGCCAGCGGCGCGCTCACCATCCAGGGCGTCACCATGCCGGTGAGTTTCCCCCTCTCGCTGACGCCGTCGGGCGCGGGTGTCGAGATAGCGGGAGAGGTCGGCCTCGACATGACGGAGTACGGCGTGGAGCCGCCCGTCGTCCTGCTCGGGCTGCTGAGAGTGCGACCGGAGATCCGCATCCAGTTCGAGGGGCTGGTCGTTCCGTAGGCCGGAGCACACCTGCTCCGATCCGCTTCATCGACGCTATCGACGCCGCCCCGCGTGCGGAAACCGCTGGAGGTCCTTCCCCATCCGGACCACCGCCATGGGATGGTGGTTGGGGAGCGGCACCTCCGTTCTCTCGAGAACGTCGTAACCGAGGACCGCATAGAACGGCTCCGCGTTGAGAGAGGCGTCGAGCGTGAGGCGGGTCACTTCGTTGTCCCTGGCGGTCTGCTCGATCGCATGCACCAGCGCCGACCCGCAACCTCGTCGAGCACCCTCCGGTGCGACGTAGACCGCCCGCAGCTCCGCGTTCTCCAGCACGAGAGCCCCGATCCCGACGGGGACTCCGTCCAGCACGGCGACGAAGCGGATTTCGCGGTCGGCGTTGAGCGTCAGGCGGCGCAGATTCTCGTCGGTCGTCGGCACGACCCAACCCTCGATGTCATCCTGTGAGTAGTGAGTCGCCGCGAGCCCCCGGATGGCCCGTTCGTGAATCTGGAGATACAGGCGCATCTCGTCATCGCGGAGCGGGCGAACGGTCACCACCATGCGGACAGGATATCGCACGCGATAGCGAATGGGCGTGTACCCTGAGCCCGTGAGACGGTTGCGTCTCGTCGACACCGCGGTGCTGCTCGATGCAGGGTGCTCGACAGCAGGAGAACAGCTATGAACATGACCGCAGCTCCCGCCGTCGAGCCCCGACACGGGCTCGGCCTCGACTGGAACACTTCGGGTCCGGGCGAACTCCGCCGTCGAATCCGCGCGGGGCGGTACAGCGGCCACACGGGCGGGCTCGCCAGGGGCTACGTCCAGGCCAACCTCGCCGTGCTGCCGGCGGCTTATGCCGACGAGTTCGCCCGCTTCTGCCAGCGGAACCCCAAGCCTTGCCCGTTGCTGGCGACGTCCGAGCCAGGCAGTCCGCGCCTTCCGGAGCTTGCCGCGGACCTCGATCTGCGCACCGACCTGCCGAGCTATCGGGTCTTCCGCAACGGCGAGCCCGACGGCGACGTAGCGAGTATCGGCGATCTTTGGCAGGATGACTTCGTTGCGTTCGCGCTCGGGTGTTCCTACTCGTTCGAGGAGGCCCTGGTCGACGCCGGTCTCTCCCTCCGGCACTGGAACGACGGCAGCGTATGCCCGATGTACCTGACCGACATCGAGTGCGCGCCGGCCGGCCGGTTCCATAGTCGACTGGTGGTGTCGATGCGGTCCTTCACGCCGGCGGACGTCATCAGGGCGGTGCAGATCACGAGCCGGTACCCGCGGGTGCACGGTGCGCCGGTCCATCTCGGGATGCCGGAACGCATCGGCATCGAGAACATTGAGCGCGCGTGGCAGGGCGACGACCCCGTTGTCGCACCTGGCGAGATGCCGGTCTTCTGGGCCTGCGGCGTGACCCCGCAGGTGGCGCTGCGCGCGGCGCGCCCGCACATCGCGATCACGCATACCCCGGCGCACATGCTGGTCACCGACGTCCGGAACGCATCGCTCGCGGTCGGGTGAAGCGGCGAGACGCGCCGGTGCCGTCGTCCGCGCTCAACCTCGGGAGGCCAGGGCCGGTCTGCCGATCGCACGAGCCCTACGAGGCCGCCCGCTCGGCTGCCCGATGCAGCAGATAGCGATCGAGCAGCCCGACCAGCGCCGCCCGACCAGCCGTCATCTTCGGGACGTCGCGTGATCGGTTGACCCGACCGTCCACCGGTGCGCCGCCCGGCTCGAAGATGACAATCTCGACATCGTCGAGTACGTTCAGAGCCGCCTCCATGCGCGTACGCACCTGCGGCCAATGCAATCCGCCCAGCCCACTGCCGAGCGGCGGGATGGCGATCGACCGGATCCCACGTGCGCGCATCTGCGTAGCCAGGAGAACCATTCGGGCCGCCCCGCAACCGCCCCGTAGACCGCCGGCCAACCTCCAAGATTGCGAATCGCAGAGGGACGGGGATTCGAGCCCGAAGCGGCTCCTGCAAGGAGCCGATGAGTGCCTGAAACCCCGTCTCTCCGCCAGAACGGCCCGAACGGGCCGCTCTGGCGGAGGGACGGGGATTCGAACCCCGGAGCGAGTTTCCCCGCTAACGGTTTTCAAGACCGCCGCCTTCGACCGCTCGGCCATCCCTCCGCCGGCTCGATCACCTCGAGCCCGCCCATGTACCCGCGCAACGCCTCCGGTATCACCACCGACCCGTCCCGCTGCTGATTGTTCTCCAGAATCGCCACCAGCGCGCGGCCGACCGCCACCCCGGAACCGTTCAGCGTGTGCACGTGCTCCGGCTTCCCCTTCCCGTCCCGGCGGAAGCGGATGCTGGCGCGGCGCGCCTGAAACGCCTCGGTGTTGCTGCACGACGAGATCTCCCGGTAGGCGTCGTGCCCCGGCAGCCACACCTCGAGGTCGTAGGTCTTCGACGCCGCGAACCCCATGTCGCCGGTGCACAGCAGCACCGTGCGGTACGGCAGGCCGAGGCGCTTGAGCACCTCCTCGGCGTGCAGGGTCAGCCACGAGGTCTCCGGCGCGGCGTAGGCGACCAGCTCCACCTTGTCGAACTGGTGCTGGCGGATGAGGCCCCGGACGTCCTTGCCGTACGAGCCCGCCTCGCTCCGGAAGCAGGGCGTGTAGGCGACGTAGCGCGCCGGTAGCAGGCGGCCGTCGAGGATCTCCTCCCGGTGGAGGTTGCACAGCGGGACCTCTGCCGTCGGGATGAGATACAGGTCCCAGTCGCCCGCCACCTTGAACAGGTCGTGCTCGAACTTCGGCAGGTTCCCCGTGCCGGTCAGCGCCGCCGCGTTGGCCAGGAACGGCGGCTCTATCTCCGTGTAGCCGTGTTCGCCGGTGTGCAGATCGAGCATGAAGTTGATGAGCGCCCGCGCCAGCCGGGCGCCGGGCCCGGTCAGGACCGCGAAGCGCGCCGCCGCCATCCGGACGGCGCGCTCGAAGTCGAGGATCCCGAGCGCCGGGCCCAGCTCCCAGTGCGGCCGCGGTTCGAAGTCGAAGCGCGTCGGCTCGCCGTGCCGGCGGATCTCGACGTTGTCGGCCTCGGAGCTGCCCACCGGCACGCTGGCATGCGGCAGGTTGGGCAGCGTGCGGGCGAAGGCGTCCCGCTCTTCCTCGACCGACCCGAGACGGCCCTCCAGGGCCTTGATGACGGCCCCGTGCTCCTGGCCGGTCCGCATCAGCTCGGCGAGCTTGTCGCCGTCCTCCCCCGCCTTGCGCGCCCGGGCGACCTGCTCCCCCACCAGCTTGCGGGCGCGGCGGTTCGTCTCCAGCTCCGGAATGATGGCGCGGCGCTCGTGGTCCGCCTTCATCAACCGGTCGAGATCGGCGTTGTGGTCCTCGCTGCGCGTGAGCAGGCGCGCGCGGACGTCGTCGAGGTGTTCACGAAGCAGGGCTGGATCCAACATGACAGACCACGAATGATACGATCTCGATTCGCATGCCGACGAACGCCGCCGTCCGGACCGTCCTCGTGCCGGCGGCCGGCCTCGGCACGCGGATGCTGCCCGCCACCAAGGCCGTTCCCAAGGAACTGCTCACCCTCGTCGATCGCCCGATCATCCAGTACGGCGTCGAGGAGGCCGTGCAGTCGGGGGTCCGGCGCGTGGTGCTCGTGACGAACCCGGGCAACACCCTGACCGCCTCGCACTTCGCGCCCGCCCCCGCGCTCGAAGCGGAGCTTGCGGCGCGCGGGAAGCCCGATCTGCTGGCCGACGTCCGCGCGCTGACGGCGCTGGCCGACGTCGCCACCGTCCACCAGCCGGAGCCGCTCGGCCTCGGCCACGCCGTGCTGTGCGGCCGCGACGCGGTCGGCGACGCGCCGTTCGCGGTCATGCTGCCCGACGACATCATCGACGCCGACCCGCCCGCCCTGCGCCAGATGCTCGACATCTTCGCCGAGTACGGCGGACCGGTTCTGCTGGTCGAGCGCGTGCCGCACGACGCCGTGCACCGCTACGGGATCATCGCGGCCGAGCCGATCCGCCACGGCGTGTACCGCGTGACCGACCTGGTCGAGAAGCCGGCGGCGGCCGACGCGCCGTCCGACCTCGCCATCATCGGCCGCTACGTCCTGACGCCCGACCTCTTCCCCACGCTTGCAGCAACGGAGCGGGGCGCCGGGGGCGAGATCCAGTTGACCGACGGCCTGCGGCAACTCCTGCGCAGCCGCCCGATCTACGCCTGCGCGCTGAACGGGACCCGGCTCGACGCCGGCAACCGGAGCGGCTTCCTGAAGGCCACCATCCACTTCGCGTCGAAGCAGCCGGCCCTGGCCGCGGATCTGCGGGAAACGCTGGACAGCATACCGGTGCCGGCCGCCGGCGCCTGACAGACGCTCGGGACCTTGCCCTGGAGTTTCGCGACGCGAAACTCCAGGGCAACCTCGGGTTGCGCCGCTACCGGGCAGCCGCCGTGCCGGATGACGACTTCGTCGACGAGGCGGTCGACTCGGTCTTCGTCGTCGAGGACGAAGCGTCCTTCGATGTGGAGGCGCCGGCGTCCTTGCCGTTGGCCCCCGTCGAGCCGCCGTCCTTCTTGCCCCCGTCCTTCGGGTCGCCGGCCGCGCCGCTCGGCTGGTCGCCACTCGGCTTCTTCGCGTAGTCGGTAACGTACCACCCGGTCCCCTTGAACTGAATGGCCGGCGACGACAGCAGCTTGCGGACCTCCCCGTCGCAGACGGGACACGTCGACACCAGTGGATCCGAGAACTTCTGGATCCGCTCGAAGCGGTGTTCGCAGTCGTTGCACTCGTATTCGTAGAGCGGCATCGTCTCCGCCAGTCAGTCGGCTCCGTCGCCTCGCGCGCCGAGCGAAGCCAACCCCTTATCGTACGTGCGAAAAGGACGGAGCGTCAACGTTACAGCCGCTCCAGCTTCGCGTAGCGCCCCAGGAGCTTCTTCACACCGTTGCCGGTGAAGCGGATGGACAGCTTCAGGTCGCCCGCCGCCGGCTCGACGCCGACCACCGTGCCGACCCCGAACTTCGGGTGCCGCACACGGGCGCCGCGCGAGATGCCGCCGGCCGACTGGTCCTCGTCCGCGTCGTCGTAGAACGTGGCGGGCGGCTCGTGGGAATCGGCTCGACGCCTGCGGCCGACGCGGCCGCGATACCCGCGCGACGGGCCCTCGTAGCCGGCCGACGGCGGGCGCGGACCGTACGCCGGCTCTACCACCCGGACCAGCTCGTGGGGAATCTCGAACAGGAAGCGCGACGGCTCGGTCGACTGGTACTCGCCGAACAGCCGCCGCCGCGCCGCGCTCGTCAACACCAGCCGCCGCTCGGCACGCGTCATGCCGACGTAGCAGAGGCGCCGCTCCTCCTCCAGGCCTTCCTCGTCGTCCAGGGTGCGGGAGTGCGGAAACAGCCCGTCCTCCATCCCGGCCAAGACCACGAGCGGGAACTCCAGCCCCTTGGCCGCGTGCAGGGTCATCAGCCAGACCCGCGCGTCCGCCGACCCCTCCCCTTCGTCGGCCTCCGACTGCAGCGAGTACGCATCGACGAAACCGCCCAGGCTGTGCTCTTCCTCCCGCATTTCGTAGTCCTGGGCCGCCGACACCAGCTCCATCAGGTTCGACAGGCGGCTCTCGGCCTCCTCGCTGCCGTCCTTGCGCAACGCCGCGACGTAGCCGCTCTCGGTGAGGACGGCAGAGAGCGTCTCCGAGACCGACTGCGTCGAGGCGACCGCCTGCAGCGACTCCAGCAGCGCCCGGAACGCCGACGACGCGGTCAGGGCCCGCTTCGCGAGCAGGTGCTCGTCGGTCGCGCGCAGCAGCCGTTTCCACAGCGACCATCCGGTCCCTGCGGTATCCGGCCCGGCGGGTTCGTCGAAGAGCGGTGCGTCATGGACGGGCGGGGGCTCGATGCCTTCCAGCCCCGTCATCACTCCCGGACCGATCCCGCGCGGCGGGACGTTGATGACCCGGCGCAGGCTGATGTCGTCGTCCGGGTTCAGCAACAGCTTCAGGTAGGCGAGGGCGTCCTTGATCTCCCGGCGTTCGTAGAAGCGGACCCCGCCGACCACGCGGTACCGGATGCCCGCGCGCCCCAGCGCCTCCTCGATCACCCGCGACTGCGCGTTGGTGCGAAAGAGCACCGCGGCGCGCCCCGCGCCCCGCGCCGCATCGCGCAACTGGCCGAGGATGAAGTCGGCCTCCTCGAGGTCGTCGTTGGCGCGATGGAAGAGGATCGGGTCTCCGCCGGCGCTCTCCGTGTACAGACGCTTCTCGCGCCGGCGCCGGTTGTGCGCGATCAGCCCGGAGGCGGCGTCGAGGATGACCTGCGTCGACCGGTAGTTGCGCTCGAGCCGCACCACGGTCGTCTCGGGAAAGTCGTCCTCGAAATCGAGGATGTTGCGCAGGTCCGCGCCGCGCCACTTGTAGATGGACTGGTCCGGATCGCCGACCACGCAGAGGTTGCGGTGCCGCTCGGCCAGGTAGCGCACCAGCAGGTACTGCGGCCGGTTCGTGTCCTGGTACTCGTCGACCATGATGTAGCGGAAACGCTCCCCGTACCGGGTGCGCGCCTCGTCCGACTCCTTGAACAGCGTCACCGTCTTCAGGAGCAGGTCGTCGAAGTCGAGCGCCTGACTCGAGGTCAGCGCGCGGGCGTAGCGCTCGTAGACCGCCGCGAGCTGCTCGTCGGCGAAGCTCTCGCCGGTGAGGCGCAGGTCCGCGGCGCTCTCGAGACGGTTCTTCGCCTGGCTGATGCGCGACAGCAGGGATTTGGGCGGCACCATCTTCGGGTCGACGTCCAGCTCCTTCATGGCCTGCCGCACCACGTTGAGCTGGTCGACGCCGTCGTAGATCACGAAGTCGCGCGAGAGGCCTATCCGCGGGCCCTCGCGGCGCAGCAGCCGCGCGCAGAAGGCATGGAAGGTCGAGACCCAGAGCCGGGGCGCCGCGGTGTCGAGGAGCCGCTCGACGCGGGCGCGCATCTCCTCGGCCGCCTTGTTGGTGAAGGTCACCGCGAGGATCTGGTCCGCCGCCGCATGGCCGCCGCCGATCAGAGAGGCGAGCCGATGACAGATGACCCGCGTCTTGCCGGATCCGGCCCCGGCGAGGATCAGCAGCGGACCGTCGCGGTGCAGCACCGCTTCACGCTGCTCGGGATTGAGCCCGGACAGCAGGTCGTCGCCGCGGGCTCCGGCCCGCGGAAGGCCATTCCTACTCAACCGTCACGCTCTTGGCCAGGTTGCGCGGCTGGTCGACGTCGCAGCCCCGCAGCACGGCGATGTGGTAGGCGAGGAGCTGGAGAGGCACCACCATCGGGATCGGCATCAGCAGCGGATGGGTCGGCGGGACGGGAATGACCGAGTCGCGTTCGCGGTCGAGGACCACTTCGAACTCCTCCGGCGGGGCGTCGGTGACCACGATCACGGAGCCGCCGCGCGCCTTCACCTCTTGCAGGTTCCCGCGCATCTTCTCGAACACCTTGTCCTGGGGCACGAGCGCCACGACCGGCATGTGCTCGTCGATGAGCGCGATGGGGCCATGCTTCATCTCGCCGGCCGGATAGCCTTCGGCGTGGATGTAGGAGACCTCCTTGAGCTTGAGGGCGCCCTCGAGCGCGATGGGGTAGTTGACGCCCCGTCCCAGGTAGAGGAAGTTCGTGCTTCGGTAGAAGCGCTTCGCGATCGACTGGATGAGGGAATCGGACTTGAGGGCGTGCTCGATGAGCACCGGCACGTGCGCGATCGCCTCGATGAGCCCCCGCGCGGCCGGCCCCTCCAGGGCCCCGCGCGCGTGCGCGAGGTGCAGCGCGAGCAGGTGCAGGGCGAGCAACTGCGAGGTGAACGCCTTGGTGGACGCGACCCCGATCTCCGGACCCGCATGGGTGTAGACCGTGCCGTCGGCCTCGCGCGTGGCCATGCTGCCGACGACGTTGCAGATGGCGATGCTGCGGGCGCGCTTTCCGCGCGCCTCGCGCAGCGCCGCGAGCGTGTCGGCGGTCTCTCCCGACTGCGTGATGACCACCGCCAGCGTACGGTCGCCGACGATCGGATCGCGGTAGCGGAACTCCGAGCCGTAGTCGACCTCCACGCGGACGCGCGCGAGCTGCTCGATGAGGAACTTCCCGACGAGCGCGGCGTGCCACGACGTGCCGCAGGCGACGAGGACCACCTGCTCCACCTCGCGCAGCGCCGGTTCAGGAATCTCGAGCTCGCCCAGGAACACGCGCGCCCGTTCCTCGGAGACCCGGCCGAGCACCGTCTCCTGCAGCGCCCACGGCTGCTCGAAGATCTCCTTGAGCATGAAGTGCTTGTACCCGGCCTTCTCGGCCATGACCGGGTCCCACTGGATCCGCTGCGTCGCCTTGGACACGGCGCGGCCGGTGAAGTCGGTGAACTCGACCCCGCCGCGCGCGATCACGGCCATCTCCCGATCGCCGAGGAAGACCACGTCGCGCGTGTGATCCAGGATGGCGGGGATGTCGGACGCGACGAGGAACTCGTCGTCGCCGATGCCGATGACGATCGGCGGGCCGTTGCGCACCGCGACGATCTTGTTGGGGTCCTCGGCATGGACCAGCACCATCCCGAACAGCCCGCGCAGCTTCCGCAGCGCACGCCGGACCGCGTTCTCGATGCCGTCGCCCTGCAGCTCGCGTTCGACCAGGTGGGCGATGACCTCGGTGTCGGTCTCCGTCTCGAACCCGTGGCCGGCCTGCTGCAGCTCGCGCTTCAGCTCGAGGTAGTTCTCGACGATTCCGTTGTGCACGACGACGAGTTGGCCGCTGCAGTCGCGGTGCGGATGGGCGTTCTCCTCGGTCGGCCGTCCGTGGGTGGCCCAGCGCGTGTGTCCGACCCCGTAGTCGCCGTCCACCGGATCGGTCTGGATGGTCCGCTCAAGTCGCTCGAGCTTCCCGGCGCTGCGGCGGACCTCGATCCGCCCGCCCGCCACCAGCGCGATGCCGGCCGAGTCGTAGCCGCGGTACTCCAGCCTCCGCAGTGCGCCGATCAGCACCGGCACGACCGGCTTCGCTCCGACGTAACCGACGATGCCACACATGAGAATGTCCTACTCCGAATCCGCGATCTTGTTGCGCAGGGCCGCCGCGCGCTCCGGCTTGTTGACCTGGCGGGCCCGCGCCAGGGCGAGGGCATCCGCCGGCACGTCGTCGGTGATGCAGGAGCCGGCCGCTACGTACGCCCCGCGTTCGACCGTCACCGGCGCAACTAGTTGCGTCCCGCTGCCGACGAAGACGTCTTCCCCGATCGTCGTCCGGTGCTTGACCGCGCCATCGAAGTTGCAGGTGATGGTCCCGGCGCCGATGTTGGCGCCGGCGCCGACCGCGGCGTCGCCGACGTAGCTCAGGTGGCCGGCCTTGGCGCCGGCGCCGAGCGTCGCCTTCTTCAACTCCACGAAGTTGCCCACCTTCGCCTCCGCGCCGACGGTGGAGCCGGGACGGATGTGCGCGAAGGGACCGACGCGGGCCGCACTGGCGACCTCGGCGTCGATGATAACGGAATGGTTGTTCACCGTGACGTCGTCGCCAACGACCGAGTTCACGATCCGGACGCCGGCGTGCAGCTCGCAACGGGCGCCGATGGACGTGCGCCCCTCGAGGATGACGCCCGGGTGAATCACCGTATCGGGCCCTACGTCGACGTCGACGTCGACGTAGGCGGTCGCCGGGTCGACGATGGTGACGCCCGCCGCCATCATTTCCTCGTTCTTTCGATGACGCATCAGCGCACCTGCTTCCGCCAGCTCGTGCCGGCTGTTGATGCCGCGGATCTCGTCGGCCGCCGCGACCACGGTCTCCACGTCGAGTCCCTGCTCGCGGTACCGCCGCAGGATGCCCGGCAGGTAGCGCTCGCGCTTCGGTCCGGCCTCCGGCACCGCCCGCAACGCCGCGAAGAGCGGTGCGAGATCGAACGCGTAGATGCCGCTGTTGACCTCCCGCAGCGCGCGTTGCGCCGGCGTCGCGTCCGCTTCCTCGACGACCTCGGCCAGCCGCCCGCCGCGGCGGACGATGCGGCCGTAGCCGTACGGGCGCTCGAGGGTGGCGGTCAGGACGGTCGCCGCCGCCCCGGTTCGCTCGTGGGTCTCGGCCAGCGCCTGCGCGGTCCCGGGCGAAACCAGCGGCGCATCACCCGTCAGGACGATCAGGGTGCCGCGCTGCCCGGCCAGCATGGGCTCGGCCTGCAGAACCGCGTGCGCCGTGCCGAGCTGGCGCTCCTGGCGGACGAAACCGAGCGCACCGCGGCTGACGGCCAGCTCGCGCTCGACCGCCTCGGCCTGATGGCCGACGACGAGCGTCGTCGACGCGGCGGCGAGCGGATCGGCCGCCCGCAGGACGTGCTCGACCAGCGGGCAGCCCGCGAGCCGGTGCAACACCTTCGGCCGGCTCGACCGCATGCGGGTGCCCTTGCCGGCCGCCAGCACCAGGACGTGCCGGGCGGTCAATGCCGGCCCCTCGCGCTTTCTATCGCCTGGTACACGCGGCGGCTCGGCAGGTCGTACTTGGAGGCCAGCGAGCGAATGGACGCCCGCCGGGACAGCCCGGATTCTGTCAACAGCCCGAATTCATGAAGAAGATCCGCCCCGGCCGGCACTTCCGCGGGAGGCCCGGAGACCGGCCCGCGGGCCAGGACGACCGTGAACTCGCCGCGCGGATTCTGCAGCTCGGCCAGCACATCAGGTATAGGTCCAACAACCAAGGATTCGTGGAGCTTGGTCATCTCGCGGCAAACGGCAACGGTTCGACTGGCGTTCACCGTTTCGAGGTCCGCCAGCGACGCGCGGATTCGGTGGGGCGCTTCAAAGAAGACGACCGGCCGCGGCTCGCTCGCCACTTCTGCGTACCACTGTTTTCGGTCTTTGGACCGTGCAGGTGGAAATCCCGCGAACGTAAAGGCGTCCTCCGCCAAGCCGGACGTGACCAGGGCCGCGAGCACGGCGCTCGCCCCCGGGACCGCCTCCACCCGGAAGCCGGCGTCGAGAGCCGCGCGAGCGAGCCTCCGGCCGGGGTCCGAGATCAGCGGCGTGCCCGCATCACTCACCATCGCCATCGTCTGGCCCTCGGCCAGCCGCGCCAGCAGACCGCCCGTCCGGCGGGATTCGTTGTGCTCGTGCAGGCTGATTCGCCGCGTCGTGATCCCGTAGTGGTCGAGCAGCCGCGCCGCGCGGCGGGTATCCTCGGCCGCAATCAGGTCGACATCGCGCAATACCCGTACGGCGCGATACGTCACATCCTCAAGATTCCCGATAGGAGTCGACACGATGTGAAGCGTGCCGGGCGTGAGCGCAGAGGGCACGAGATCTTCAGCGGGCTGCCGCGAGCGACACGATCGGGCCGCGCCAGTATTGTACCATCAAGGGGTCAGCGTACCGCTCCAACCTTCGTGACACGTCCGATGCGCCAGTCGATAGCCAGCCACGTCTCCGAACCGCTCTCTCACTTCGTCGAGGAGTACCTTGCGTATGTCTACGAGATGTACCCGGCGGCGGCGGCGGCCGACGGCGTCCATACCCACGACGACCTGCTGGAGGACCTGAGCCGGCCGGCCGTCGACGCCCGCGTCCGGGAGCTCGGCGGCTGGGCGCGCCGACTCGACGGCATCAACCCCTCGGCGCTGACACCGGTCGAGGCGATGGAGCGGCGGATGCTCGGCGACCGGATTCGCGGTCATCTGTTCGCCCTCGAAGAGGTGCGCGGCTGGCAGCGCAATCCGCTCTACTACGCCGACATTCTGGCGGAGAGCCTCGCCGGGCAGACCCTCTTCGCCTACGCCGCCCTGGCGGAACGGGCGCGGCGCGTGGGTTCGAAGCTGCGGCAGGTGCCGCGGCTGCTCGACTCGGCGCGGCAGAACGTCACCGAGGCGCCGGGGCTGTTCGTCAAGGTCGGCATCGAGTCGTTCGAGGGACTACTGACCTTTGTTGAGCGCGACCTGCCGCGCGCGTTTCGCGACCTGGAGGACCTGCACCTGCTCGGCGTGCTCGCGGACACGTCCATCGAGGCCACGGACGCCCTGCGCGAACACATCGCGCACCTGCGGGACGCGGTGGCCCCGCGGAGCCGCGCTTCGTTTCGTCTCGGCCGCGCGCGGTTCGAGCAGAAGCTGCGGCTCGACGAGGGTCTCGACCTGCCGGCCGACCAGTTGCTGGAGATAGCACGGCGGGAGCTGCACGCGACGCAGGACGAGTTCGCGCGGGTCGCGGCGCAGATCGATGGGGACCCGGCAACGGCGTGGCGGCGGACCCGGGACCGTCATCCGGCGCCGGACGCGCTCATCCGGGAGGCGGGCGCGCAGGTCGAGGCGCTGGAGACGTTCCTGACCCGGAAGCGCATCGTGACCATTCCGGAGCATGCCGGGGTTCAGGTGCGGCCGACCCCGGACTTCCACCGCTCGACGGCCGCCAGCCTGTGGATGCCGGGCCCGTTCGAGACGACGCGCGTCCCGGCGTTGTACCACGTCACCGGCGTCGACCCGGCCTGGAGCGCGGAGCGCCAGGCCGAGCACCTCCGGGACCTGAGCTACGCGACGCTCTCGTCGATCGCCGCGCACGAGGTCTTTCCCGGCCATTTCCTGCACGGCGAGCACCTGCGCGCGGTGCCTTCGCCGTGCCGCAAGTCGGGATTCTTCGCGGCGACCTCGTTCGTCGAGGGCTGGGCCCACTACGCGGAGCAGATGGTCCTGGACGAGGGCTTCGAGCGCGGGAATCCCGAACTGCGGCTGGGCCAGTTGGCCGAGGCGCTGCTCCGCCTCGCCCGCACCGTCGTCGGCATCCGGCTGCACACCGAGGACATGTCCGTCGAGCAGGGGGTCCGCTTCTTCCGCGAGGAGGCGTACATCGAGGAGTCGAGCGCGCGGCAGGAGGCCGAGCGCGCCACGTTCGACCCCGGCGCCGTGCTGTACGCGCTGGGGAAGCTGATGCTGCTCAAGCTGCGCGACGACGTGAAGGAGGCCGAAGGAGAGGGTTTTTCCCTCCAGCACTTTCACGACCGGCTGCTGGGGCAGGGTTGCCTTCCTTTCTGGATGCACCGGGCGCTGATGGCGGCCGGGGGGCCCGCCATCGAGTAGAGGGAACGCGAGCGTGACGACCCCGCTGTACGTGCGTCTCGCGGTTGCCCTGCCGGTCGTGCTCTTCGTCTGGTTCTGCACGCTGATTCCAACCGTCTCGAGCGGAGAGGTCCACGTCTGGGAGATGGCTTGGCTGCCGCAACTGGGCATCGACCTCGACTTGGTGGTCGACGGCCTGAGTCTCCTGTTCGCCTTGCTGATTACCGGCATCGGCGCGTTCATCTTCCTCTTCGCCGGCGCGTACATGAAGGGCTACCCGCAGCGTGGCCGATTCACGCTCTTTCTCGTCAGCTTCATGCTGGCGATGCTCGGCCTCGTGCTGGCCGACAACCTCGTCGCGTTGTTCGTCTTCTGGGAACTCACCACGATCACCTCGTTCCTGCTCATCGGCTACTCGCACGAGAACGCCACCGCCAGACGCTCCGCTCTGCAAGGACTGCTGGTAACCGGCGCGGGCGCCCTGGCGATGCTGGCCGGCTTCGTCGTCCTGGGCCAGGCCGTCGGCACGTTCAGCCTGCGGGAGATGCTGGCCCCGCGCTACACGGCGGTCGTCGTTCTGGTGATGCTCGGAGCATTCACCAAGTCGGCGCAGTTTCCGTTTCACTTCTGGCTGCCGAACGCGATGGCGGCTCCCACGCCTGTCTCGGCCTATCTGCACTCGGCGACGATGGTCAAGGCAGGCGTCTTCCTTCTGGCCCGCCTGACTCCAGTCCTGGGGGGAACCGCGCTCTGGATGGAGACGCTGACCGCCGTGGGAGCGGTCACGGCGGTGTACTCGGCGTTCGTGTCGCTGGGCAGGTCCGACCTGAAACAGGTGCTGGCCTACACCACGATCATGGCGCTCGGCGTGTGCGTCATGTTTCTCGGATCGCCGACCGTAGCGGGGCAGGGCGAGCCGTCACGCGGGGTGCTGGCGGCGCTTGCGTTCCTGGTCGCGCATGCCCTCTACAAGGCGGCCCTGTTCATGGTTGCCGGGACCATCGAGAAGGCGACCGGCACCCGCGACCTGACACGGCTCGGCGGTCTGGCGACGGCCATGCCCGTCACGTTCGCCGCCGCGGTCGCCGCGTGCGTCTCGATGGCCGGCGTGCCGCCCTCGATCGGGTTCATCGGCAAGGAACTCCTGTACACCGCCGGCTTCGCGCCCGACTCCGCCGCCTACCTGCCCTGGGCCGTGTTCTTCGCCGCCGCGCCAATCGCCATCGTGGCGATCGTGCTTGCAATCAAGCCGTTCCTCGGCCCGCGCCCCGAATACGGCACGCCGGCGCGGGAAGGCGTCTGGCAGCTCTGGTGCGGGCCGGTCGTGCTGGCCGCGGTCGGCATCTACTGGGGGTTGTCGCCGCAGTTCCCGTTCCTGGAGTTGCTCGTGCCGGCCGAAGCGGTAGTGACCGGGCATTGGGTGCAGGCCGGGGACGTTCCCTGGCACAGCACGAGCGAGGCCCTCGTGCTGACCCTCGTGACACTGGCCGCGGCCGTCCTGGGATTCTGGAAGCGGGCAGCGGTTGCGGAGGGACTCGCCCGTCTCGGAAAACTCGTTCCGCTCAGCGGCGACCGCGCGTACGACGCAACCATGAACGGGCTCGCCGCCGTCGCGGCCTGGCAGACCCGCCGGTTGCAGTCCGGCGTCCAGCGGCACTACCTGCTCATCGTATTCGCCACGCTTGGACTGAGCCTGGCCGTGACCTACTGGATCAAGAATGTGTCCTTCCGGCCCGTGCGGCTGGGGGAAGCGACGTTTCTCGATTGGTCGCTGGCCGCCCTGGTCGCCGCGGCCTCGGTCGTGATCATCCGTTCCGGGTCCCGCCTGCTCGGGATTTGCGCACTCGGCGTGGTGGGGATTTCCACGGCGCTGATCTTCCTTACTTTCGGGGCCCCGGACGTCGCAATGACGCAATTGGTCGTCGAGACGCTCGTCACGGTGATCGTCGCCATCGTTTTGCTGAAGCTCCCGGACTTCAGAAACGAAATCTGGCCTTCGAGACCCGCACGATTGCGCAACGGCATCGTCGCCGTCACGGTCGGAATCAGCGTCACCCTGGTGCTGCTCGCCGTGACCGGG
>JAGWAH010000056.1:0-12091 GCA_021296515.1 Acidobacteriota bacterium
CGGCGGACAGGCCGCAACCACAGACCGGAAGAGCGCGAGCGGTACCACGGCGCGCGCCGGAAGCCGCGCCCGCACGCCCGGCGCCGCGGACGGCGGGCGCACCTGCCGGACGCACGCAGCCGCAGACCGGAAGAACCCGAGCGGTGCCGCGGCGCGCGCCGGAAGCCGCAGCCGGCCGCGCCGGGCGGCCGGGCGGCGTCGTCCGGGATCGCCCGTACGCGCGGGGGCGGCAACCCGTACAGGTCGGCGGGGGCGAGCGCGGCCGGCGGCCGGCGGTGATCGATACCCACGGGCGCGCCGTGCCGCGGGCGCGAGGCGGGAGGCGCCCCGGTCCGGGTCCGGACTATCGCAGCCGCTACAGCCCCCGGCCGCGGCCCGGCTACCGCTACGGCTACCACTATCGCGGCGGGTACGGCTACTACCGACCGTGGTACGCGCCGCGCTGGCACCGCCACGTCGGATTCGCCCGCTACAGCCGCCCGCGGGTCTACGGCACCTACTTCTACTTCCCCGGCTTCTCTTTCGGCGCCGGGTTCGGCTACTCGCCGCACGTCCACGTCGGCGCCGGCTATCCGTACTCCGGCTATGGCTACCCCTACGGCGGGTACGACCCCTACGTCCGCTACAGCTACGCGCACGTCGCGGACGCGTATACGGGATTCCTCCGCCTGAAGGTCCGCCCCCGCTCCGCGGAGGTCTACGTCGACGGGTACTTCGTCGGCATCGTGAACGAGTTCGACGGCGTGTTCCAGCGGCTGCGAATCGAGGAGGGAACGCACACCGTCGAGGTGCGGCATCCCGGCTACGAGCCGCTCACGCTCGACGTGCTCATCGTGCCGGGCGAGAAGGTCACGTTCGAGGGCGACCTGATCCCGCTCCCGCTCCCGTAGGAGAACGGAATCCCCGGGCGGCGGCCGTGCCGGTCACGGCTGCCGCCCGCGATCCGCTCCGCAGCTCCAGCACGCCGTGAACTGCTCCTCGACCGTCTCGCCGCACGACCGGCAGCGCCAGACCGCCCCGCTCTCGGCCTGCGCCGGGGCCTGACTTCTGGCGGCGTAATCGTCGGCGATCTCGACGGCGCGGGCGTACTTCCCCCCGTCGTCGTCGAGCACCCAGACCGACGTGCGCATCTCGACGAAGGAGAGGCTTCCGCCCTGCAGCGGCACCATGTCGTCGCCCCGAATGACGGCGTCGATGCCCTCGACCTCGAGCAGGCCGCGGAGGACGTGCGCATCGCCCGGACCGTCCGCCTCGTAGATCTTCTTCAGATCGGCCATCTCCTTCTCTTCATAACATGGACCGTCGGCCGTGTGCGCTACGTATACTCGACGTGATGGACACTGATCGGCGCGAGGACGACTTCTTCGAGGTCTACACCAGGGACTTGACCGGCGAGGACGTCCAGCGCCTCTTCACGCGCGACGCCCGCGACGCGTACCGGTTCTTCACCCGCCACATCGACGAAGGGGCGTTCGCCGGGCTGCCACCGCTGCAGCGATTCACCCTGCGCGCGCGCCTCGTGTTCCTCGCCTTCACTCTGAAGCTGTCGCCGGCCCGCCGGGCGTTGTTCGGTATCGCGCTCGTGGCGACCGTCGTCGGGCTGATCGAGCTCTTCGAGGGCATCGGCCTGATCCGCGTACCGGTCGTCCCGTTCCTCGTCAGCATCCCCCTCCCCAGCCTCGTCTGGTCCGACGGCACCGGCTGGCTGGCGATCGGCTTCGTGCTGGTCAACCTGCTGGTGCTGCTCGAGGTGGCGGATCGCCTGACCCTGAAGAACGACCTGGAGGTGGCGCGCGAGATCCAGCTCGCGATGCTGCCGCAGAAGACCCACGCCATCCGGGGCCTCGAGGCCGCCGGCCGCACCCGGCCCGCAAACACCGTGGGCGGCGACTGCTACGACATCCTGCGGCTGCCGGAGGGCCGCCTGCTGCTGATGCTGGGCGACGTCTCCGGCAAGGGCAGCCCCGCCGCGCTTCTGATGGCCCTCGCCATCGCCATGCTGCGCACGCTTGCCGCGGAGAACCTGACGCTGGTCGGCCTGATGGAGCGGCTCAACCGGCTGGTCTACGAGCAGACGCCGGGCTCGCGGTTTATCACGATGTTCGTCGCCGCCATCGACCCCGCCACCTGGACGCTCACCTACATCAACGCGGGACAGACGCCGCCGCTGCTCCGCCGGCGAACCGGCGCCATCGAGGCGCTCACGACCGGCGGCATCGCCCTCGGGATGTTCGACCGCGCCACCTACAAGGCGGCGGAGCTGACCCTCGACCCCGGCGATCTCCTGGTCACCTACAGTGACGGGGTCACCGAAGCGGAGAGCCCGGGCGGCGTGCCGTTCGACGAGATCGGGCTCCGGCGTCTGATCGAGACGCATCACGCCGACGGGCTCGACGACCTCGGCGAGGCGATCGTCGCGGCGGTGGTGGCGCATGCGGACAGCGCCCGGCTGGCGGACGACCTGACGGTGCTCGCGGCGCGGCGCCTGCCGCCGGCCCCGGCCGACGCCTGACCGCGCACACCGTTGCGGGCGGGGGCACGATGGCCCCAACTGGACGTCCGGGCCGGGTCAGAGGAGACCCAACGCGCCAGTCGATCCCGGGTAGAATAGGCCCCGCAAAGGAGTTGCCATGCCAGTCACACGCCGCCGCTTTCTCACCGATTCCACCGCGGCCGCGGCCGGCGCCGCCTCGATGCTGCCCACCGCCGTCCGCACCCGCGCGCAGGGCGTCTCGCCGAGCGACAAGATCGTCGTCGGCGTCATCGGCTGCAACGGGATGGGCTTCTCCAACCTGCGGTCGCTGCTGCGCATGGACGAGGTGGAGTGCGGGGCGCTGTGCGATGTCGACGCCGGCGTGCTCGAACGGCGCAGGCGCGACGTGGAGGAGATGACGTCGGTCACGCCGAAGGTGTACGGAGACTACCGCGCTCTGCTCGAGAACCCCGACCTCGACGCGGTGGTCATCGGCACGCCGGATCACTGGCACTGCCTGCAGATGGTCGAGGCGTGCGAGGCGGGCAAGGACGTCTACTGCGAGAAGCCGCTGGCCAACTCCGTCGAGGAGAGCCGCCTGATGGTGGCGGCGGCGAAGCGCTACGACCGCATCGTGCAGATCGGCCAGTGGCAGCGCAGCGGCCCGCACTGGGCCGAGGCCATCGACTTCGTCCACTCCGGCAAGCTCGGACGCATCCGCACGGTGCGGGCCTGGGCGTACATGAACTGGCTGCCGCCGGTCCCGAACGTCCCGGACGAGCCGGCTCCGCAAGGCGTCGACTACGACATGTGGCTCGGGCCGGCCCCCAAGCGGCCGTTCAACCGCAACCGCTTCCACTTCAACTTCCGCTGGTACTGGGACTACGCCGGCGGCCTGATGACCGACTGGGGCGTGCACATCATCGACATCGTGCTCTGGGGCATGCAGGCCACCGCGCCCAACTCCATCGCCGCCAGCGGCGGCAAGCTCGCCTACCCCGACGACGCGCAGGAGACGCCGGACACGCTTACCGCGCTCTACGAGTTCGACGACTTCCTGATGGTGTGGGAGCAGGCGACGATGATCGAGCTCGGGCCGTTCCAGCGCTCGCACGGCGTGGCGTTCGTCGGCAACAACGGGACCCTGGTGGTCGATCGCCAGGGCTGGGAGATCTTCCCCGAGGAGAAGCTGGAGAACCGGCGCCCGGTCGCCTGGCGGATGGAGACCCGCCCGCCGGTGGCCGCGGCGGCCGGCCAGCGCGGCCTCGACCAGCACACCGCGAACTTCGTCGACTGCATGAAAACGCGCCGCCAGCCGGTGTGCAACGCGGAGGTGGGCAGCCTCGCCGCCGTCAACGCCCATCTCGGCAACATCGCGTTCCGCACCGGGGCCAAGGTGCACTGGGACGGGGCACACATGACCTTCAAGGACAACGACGCGGCCAACGCCCTCGTCAAGCCGCAGTACGACGGTCCGTGGAAGCTGCCGCGCGTATAGCGCGCCTGACTGTGGAAGAGGACGGCTGTAGGAGAGAATCGCCGGCGATCGAAACGGAGATGCACGCCATGACCCGATCCGCCTTGCCGCTCGCACTGGTCTTCATGATTCCCGCGTTGCTCGCCGCCCTGGCCCAGGAGCGCGAGGAGCTGCCGCCCCCTGAGGAGACCGAGGTGTGGGAGCCGGAGCCGGCCGTCGTCCACCCGGGCGGCCACGGCAAGGCGCCGTCCGACGCCATCGTGCTGTTCGACGGCAACCGGACGCAACGGTGCGGCCGAATGGACGGTGGCGCACGGGGCGATGACGGTGAAGCCGGGCACCGGTTCCATCTCCACCGTCGATGGCTTCGGCGACGTGCAGCTCCATGTCGAGTGGCGCACCCCGACCGAGATCGTCGGCGAGAGCCAGGGCCGCGGCAACAGCGGCATCTTCCTGATGGAGCGCTACGAGGTACAGGTGCTCGACTCGTACGACAACCGCAGCTACTCGAACGGACAGGCGGCCAGCATCTACAAACAGCACATCCCGCTCGTGAACGCCTCGCGGGCGCCCGGCGAGTGGCAGACCTACGACATCGTCTTCATGGCGCCGCGCTTCGCGAACGACGGCAGCCTGCAGCGTCCGGCCACGATGACGGTGCTGCACAACGGCGTGCTCGTGCAGAACCACGTGGAGATCGAGGGCCCCACCGTCTTCCGCGGCAAGCCGCGCTACGAGGCCCACGCCCCGAAGGCGCCGCTCCAATTGCAGGATCACCGCAACTACGTCAGCTATCGCAACATCTGGGTCCGGGAGCTGTAGGTCCCAGGCCCGGTCGGTCGAATCGTCACAACCATCATCCGAAGGAGATCCCCATGCGTACTCGCTTTCTGTCCGTCATCCTGATCGTTGCCGCCGTCGCCGCGGTCGCGGCTCCCGCCGCCGAGGCGGTCGAGGAACGGCCCATTCTCACTGCCGCCGCCGCGCGGAAGATGATCGACGCCTGCATCGCCATGGCCGAGGCCGAGGGCTGGCTGATGCACATCGCGGTGACCGACAACCACGGCAACCTGAAGGCCTATCACCGGATGGACGACGCGCAGTTCCTGTCGCAGGACGTCGCGCTCGGCAAGGCGCGCAGCTCCGCCGTGAGCCCGCGTTCTACACTGCAGTGGGGCGAGATGGCGTTCGCCGGGGGCGCCCCCAGCGCGGCGGCCTTCGTGCCGGGCATCATCTACTTCGAGGGCGGCCTGCCGATCATGACGGCCGGCGGCTACCACGTCGGCGGCATCGGCGTCAGCGGCGACACCGGCGCCAACGACGCCATCTGCGCGCAAGCGGGAATCGACGCGGCGGCGGCGGACCTTCAGTAGCCGTTCGCCCGGGGGCTCGGCCGCACGCACCGGCCGGGCCCCACGTCGGGCGCACGGCTACCACAACCCGCGCGACGGCGCGTACCGCCTGCGCCGCCTCACGCATGCGCTCGGCCGGCTGGTCTGACCGGCCCGCACGGCGGCGCCCGCCCCCGGGAAGCGCGGAGCCGAGCGCGGGCCGCGACTGCTACGGCACCGCCGGCACCTCGATGTCCAGCTCGGCGCCGTACATCGCGGTGCGATCCTGGTCGGCCGCGGCCCAGCGGAGCAGCGTGGCGACGTCGGGCTCGACCATGCCGTCGAAGGCCGTGACGCCGTTGACGACCACCGTGATCGGCTGGGTGAAGTCGAACTGCTCCGGGGAGATGAGGAGCGTGAACCGCCGGACCCCCCGGGTGTAGGCCATGACGGTGTTGCGCTGCTGATCCACCTCCACCCGTCCCGGCGCGCGCGTGTGCGGAAACGCCGGGCGGCCGCGCGGCGCGGCTTCCGCGGGATAGTCGAGCGTCACGTCGACCCGCTCGCCGCCGCGTTGCACCACCATCGGAATCCGCTGGCCCGGCGCGAACCCGATCAACGCCTGCCTCAGGTCCTCGACGGTCGGACCAACCGTGCCGCCGACCTCGACGATGGTGTCGTCGTTCACCATCCCGGCGGCCGAGGCCATGGAATCCGGTCCGACTTCCAGGACCCGCAGTCCCGAACCGTCCACCATCTGGCCGATCATGTTGATCCCGAGCGGCAGGCCCGACGCCTGGTCGAGGACGGTGTTGTACGCGTCGAGATCCGGCTCGCCCGCGACCGCCCCCAGCTCGGTGATGACCAGCCAGTGCGCGCGGTTGTAGCGGTCGGTCCGCTCCGTCTCCCAGGACAGGCGGGAAGGAAGCGGCCGGCGCGCCTGCTCGCTCATGAACGCGTCCATGGCCGGCTTCTCGTCGTCCCACCAGCTCACGTCGTGGCCCGCCTCCGGCTGCGCCCGAAAGTCGAGGAACACGCCGGCCTGCTGGAACAGCCGCATGAAGGGAACCACCGACGCGACCGGATACAGCGGATCGCGGCCGCCGTTGACGATGAACAGCGGCTTGTTGCGCAGGTTGGTGACGTGCATCTCGCCGTCGACGTCCGAGGCCGGGTTGGCGAGCACGACCGGATGGCCGTTCAACGGCAGGAACGTGGCCCACGGCGTGGTCGCCTTCATCGCGTGGTAGAAGGCGCCGGTCGCCCCGTCGGAGATGCCGATCAGGTGGACGCGGTTCTCGTCGACGTTGTAGATCCGCTTCAGATCGTTCAGAACGCCGGCGAGGTTCTCGATCTGGCTGTCCTGCCACCAGAGCGACTCGTTCCAGGAGGCGGGCGCCACAACGATGGCGTCCTCGCGCGCGAGGCGTTCCTCGCGGCGCCACCAGGTCCCGTCCTCCCGCCTGGGCCGCGACACGCCGCCGTGCAGGTAGACGATGACCGGATACCGCGCCGCCGGATCGTAGCTCTCCGGCACCCGCACGACGTAGCCGTGCTCGACGCCGTCGCGGTTCTCGCGGGCCAGGAGCCGCCGCCCGGTCGGGACGTCGCGGGCATAGGCGCGACCGGCGCGCAGACGCCCCCAGATCGCCTCGATGCCCGGATCGGCCGCCAGGACGGCCGCCGTGGCGGCGGCGATCTCGTCGTCGGTCGACGCGGCCCAGAAAGCGGCCACCGCCGCGTCGAGCGCACCATCACCCGACTGGCCGGCGAGCACCGGCCCTGCCCCGCACGCGGCCAGAACCGCGGCCAGCCCGAGAGCCGTTGCGGCGCCGCGACACGCGGGACGACCGACCCGCGGCCGAGAACGGCTCGGCCGGGGTCGGAAGAAACGAGTCACTGCTGACCCTGGGTCGGCGCGGGCATGTCGCCGAGCCCGTGCGTCCCGAGGAACGCCTGGATGGTTTCGAAGATCGCGATCGTCTCGTCGCGGCTGAAGCCACCGTGGCCCCCGCCCGGCACGGTGTGCAACTGGTTGTCGACGCCGGCGGCCGAAAGCTCCTCGTGGAGCCGCACCGCATGCTGGTGCGGCACGACGGTGTCGGCGTCACCGTGGATGGTGAGCACCGGCGGCAGGCCGCCCCGGACGTAGCTGAGCGGCGACACCCGGCGGGCGACGTCGAGCCGGTTCGGCAGGCTGCCCATCCAGCGCACCGCGTACGACTTCTCGTTCTCGCCCTGCAGCAGGTCGCCGACATCGGTGATGCCGTACCAGTTGATGATCGCGGCGACGCCCAGATCGTCCTTCGGCTGGCACTCGAGGTCCAGGCCGGCCGAGCCCGGCACCATGCCGGTGGTCAGGGCCAGGTGCCCGCCCGCCGAGTTCCCCGTAACCACGATGCGCGACGCATCGAAGCCGTACTCCTCGGCGTTGCTCTTCACCCAGTGCAGCGCGCAGAGGCAGTCCTCCACGGCGGCCGGCGCCCGCGAGATGCGGCCCAGCCGGTACTGCACGTTGACCACCGCCCAGCCCTTCTCCAGCCAGGGCAGCAGACGCAGGACGTTGCCCTCCTTGCTGCCGCCGACCCAGCCCCCGCCATGGATGTACATCAGCACGGGCGTGGGGCCCGACGCGTTGCGGGGCAGGTAGAGATCGACGCTGTTCTCGAAGCCGTTCGCGACGTGGTAGGTCACGTTGGGAACGACGCGGTACTCGTTGGAGACGTGCGAAGCCCACGCCGCCGTCTGGTCGAGTTGCGCTACCGAGGCGGCCGGCGCCAGCAGGAGGGCGCCGAGCACCAGCAGACCGGAGAGGCCGAGGAGTCGAGTGGACATTGCGGCTTGCCTTTCCCTTCACGCGAGGTTCGGAATCCGTGGGCGGCCCGCCGCTTTCGGTGCGTGCATCCCGTGATGCAGGCAACGCGGCGAGTCCGCCGCAGAACGGCTAGTATAGCGAACAGCCTCGGGCTACGAGACGTTGACGCGCAGCCGCGGCGGTCTCGACGCCCCGCGCTCGGCGAACCACAACAGTCCCTCGACGACCAGATCGAACTGGAGGTCGTACGCCCCGGGACGATGGATGGCCGGAAGCTCGCACCGCACCCGGACGCTGCTCTCGGGTTCGACGTCGCCGTCGAACTCGGCGCGGTGCCAGTCGAAGTCGATCACCTTGCCGACCGGCTCACCCCCTTCGTGCAGGTGCACGCCGACCCGCGTCCATCCCGCGCGCGAGTCGCCCGCGCCCCGATGGAGCCAGCACGTATCTCCGACATTCGTCACGCGCAGATCCACCCGGAGACGCTCGCCGCGAGAGAGCGCCACGGGGCCGGCCGGGCCGACGATCCCGATCTCGGACGACAGCTTGCCGGGACGCTCGGTCGTCGTCCGCGAGCTGCCCTTGTACAGCAGCATGTAGTGGTGGTGGACGAGCTCGTGACAGAGACCACGCCAGTAACGGCGGAATCCCCGCCCTCCCTTGAACGGCCCGATGTCGCGCACCGGAATCTCATGGCGCCTCGCGGGCCCTTCCGCCAGGACGCTCACTTCACGGAAGCCCACGTCTTCGGCCAGCACCGCCAGGTCCTCGATGACCAACTCGTTCTCCAGCACGCCCGTCGTCGCGGTCTCCGCAAGACTGGTCGGATTCGAGGCGTGGCCCTTCCCCGGTTCCGACATCGCCACGATGCCTTCCGCGGTCAGCACGCGATGCATCTCGGCGAGCACGACCCGCTGGTTCGGGACGTGGTGGAAGGCGTCGTACACCACGATGCGGTCGCAGGAGGCGTCTTTCAACGGCAGCGTGTATCCGTCGTACGGCAGGAACTGCGGGTCGAGCGACCAGTTCGTCCGCGGATCCCGCTCGAACAACCGCCGGCCGACCGCCAGCGCCGTTTCGGAGACATCGACGGAGATCGTGCGACACCCGAAGCGGTTCAGGAAGTGCGACAGCCAGCACGACCCTGCCCCGAACTCGACGACGGTGTCGCCGGGCCGGAGCCTGGCCGCCGCAACCAGGACTCCGACGGCGATCAGATGCGCGGCGAAGTCGGGTGCATCACTGAACGGCTTGTCGATCAGAAACTGCGGATGCCGATACTCCGCGAAATAGCGTTCCGCCGCTCCGTTGTATTCCTCCGTGCGCCGCACCAGATCCCGTTGTTCCACGGCCGACCCGCGTCCGCGCGGGAGTCGGAACGGCAACAGCGCGAAATGGAAGATCGGCTCCCACGTCGCGTGCACGGCGCGCCTCAGACCAGGGTAACGCTTGAACGCCGAGATCGCTGCGGCGCGTAGCATCCGAATCATGGCGGTTCGAGACCCACAGTCTTCGTGGATATCGATCTGCTGCCCGACTACGGATCGACGCTCGTCGAGCTCCCGCCGGCCGGCCGCAGCACCGTCGTGGACTCGGTCACCGAGTCGATCTTCGCCCGCGAGAAGAAGATCGGGAAGTAGCGGTCGCGCGCCCAGACCTCGAACAGGTCGCGGTAATGCGGGCTGTCGGGGTCGCCGCCCTGCCCCGGGGTGTTCAACCCCACCGAGTTGTCCCAGTTCGCGGTGTCCGCGATGATCATGAACGACGCGCCGGAAGTCTGGTTGTCGCCGCCCCCGGTGTTGTGGACGGTGCCGCCGTAGCCGCCGCGCGGGAACGGGCCGACGTCGAGCCGGCGCCGCAGGTCGGCGTTCACCGCCGCGCTCAGCGGGTGGCGGATGAGGGCATGCTTGAACCGCTCGCCGCCGTACTTCCAGGTGGTCATGTCGGGCGTGCCGAAGCGGTCCCGGAGGCCGGCGAGCGCGGCGTCGAGCGTCTCGCGCAGCAGGGCGTCGCGGCCGGCGAGCGGGTCATCGCCGAAGCGCCCGTCCGGCGCGGTCAGCCAGTCGATCAGCCGCTTGGTGTTGACCGCCCGGATGTAGTCGCGGGCGGGGGCCGGCACCACCGTGCGGTGCACGGCCGTGCGCAGCTCGCGCTCCCAGCTCACGTAGATTGCCGCCTCCACCGATTCCTTGTCGAGCACCCCGTCCCAGTCGAGCAGCAGCCGGCGCGCATGTTCCGCCCGCCCGTCCAGCCCCGGCAGGTCCCGCAGCAGGTTCACCAGGTTGCGGGCGGCAACCGACAGCTCGTCCATCATGAGCTGCATGTTGTCGACCACCGTCATGTGCCGGGCGTTGGCCAACACCTCTTCCACCCGCGCCGCGCGCATCTGGTCGCCCCACGTATAGTGCAGCGCCTCCCAGTACGGATAGCGCCCGGGGACGTCCAGCAGGGTGTAGTTGTTCGCCGTCCCGAAGTAGCCCTTCGGGGGATTGAGGACGCTCGGCAGCGCCTTGATCGGCAGGAACCCGTCCCATTCGTAGCGCCCGTCGCCCGGGACCGGCACGAGACCGCTGTGGTTCGGCCGGATGGGCGAGACCCCCACCGCCTGGTAGCCGATGTTGCCGGCGCGGTCCGCCCAGACCATGTTCTCCGACGGGATGCGGCTGTAACTGCACGCCTCGACGAACTCCTCCCACGTCGTTGCCTGATCCATGCGCAGGCTCGCGAGGTACGGGGCGGAGCCGTAGTCCAGCCAGGCCGCCGCCACGGCGTACGCCACGTGGTTGTCCGCATCCTCGAAGACGACGGGCCCGTGGCGCGTGTACTTGAGCTCGACATCCACGTCGCCCTGCCCCTCGACGGGGATCGTGTCGGGGATGACGGTCATCTCCTCCCACCGGCCGAGATGGCGGTACTGGTCGGGATTGGCCGGGTTGGTCTCGTAGACGTAGAGGTCCTCGTTGTCCTGGCCGAAGACGGTCAGGCCCCACGCACCGTGCTCGTTGTGGCCGATGGAGACGCCGGGGAGGACCGGCTCGCCACCCCCTATGACGTTCCAGCCGGGGGCCACCAGGTGCACCCAGTAGCGCAGCGACGGGGCCGACTGCGCGCGGTGCGGGTCGTTGGCCATGATCGGATAGCCGCTCAGCGTTCGGGTGCCGTGCACGACCCAGTTGTTGCTGCCGATGGCGTCGTAGTCGTTGCGCTCCAGGTCGATCTCCGTCGGCTGCGCGGCCGCGAGTCGCTCGAACGTCTCCCGGTCGCCGCGGTGGGCGACGGTGACGTCCTCCGGCTCGAAGGTGAGCGCCCGGCGGTGGGCGCGGTACAGATCGAGGATGCCGTCTTCGAGCAGCGAGGCGTCGATGGCGGGATCGAGCGTCAGGTCGGGATCGCCGATGTAGTAGTTGAGCTCCTTGACGGCGTCCGCCCCGATCGCGGCCACCGCCCGCGCGTTGTCGAGCTCCTGCGTAACGTTCGACACCAGTCCCTGATGGCGCGAGATCACCACCTCGGGAGTCCAATGCCCCGGCCTGATGCCGAGCAGCTCGAACTCGAGCGGCAGCAGGTCCGGCTCGCGTTCCGTGCGGTCGATCCAGGCGTTGACGCCGTCGACGAAGGCCGGGATGATCGTGTCGCCCCGCTCGTGGTAGTGGCGCATCTCGGTCGTCAGGTCGCCCCGGAAACGGAACAGGCGGGCGCCCGTGTCGCGCTCGATCTCGCGCGGGCCGAGGATCTCGGCGACGGTGCCGGTGGCGCGCCGCCGCCAGATCTCGAACTGGAACAGCCGGTCGCGCGCCGCCGCGTAGCCCTGCGCGAAGAACAGGTCGTGCTCGTTCTCCGCGTAGATGTGGGAGATCCCCCAGCGGTCGGTCACGATCTCGACCGGTGCGAGCAGACCGGCCGCATCGAGCGTCTCCTGCCGTGGCTCCTGGGCCCGGGTCACCACCCCGCCGGCCGACAGGACCAACGCCAGCGACGCCGCGAATCGAAGAATG